>NZ_CDBZ01000083.1 GCF_000819985.1 Aeromonas media
CCGCCCGCTCAATCTCCCGCAGCCCGGCAGACAGACCCGCCAGAGGAATGCTCGCCCCCACCTCCTGCGCGGCTATGTGGGGGGCTATGGGGGGCTCGAAGGCATAGGGGTTGACCGAGTCGATGGGCAGCGGCAGGCTGGCGGCCGCTTGCAGTTGCTGAGCATCGAGGTTGCGAAACCCCTCGGGGGTGCGGGCACAGCCGGCGGAAATCGGCTTGTAGCCAGCGCAGACTATGCCCCGGGCGGCGAACGCCTGCAGCAAGGTGCGAGCGACCAGGGTCTTGCCCACGTCGGTGTCGGTGCCCGTGATGAAATAGGTTCTGACCATGATGATTCCTCAGCGCAGTTCAGGGCGCCGGTTGCGCCCTGGTATCAATGGTGAATAGCAGGGATTGTTACTGCCTTTGAATGGCTATCAACGTCGAACCAGGCGCCCGAGACAGACCTCATAGCTGGCGGCCAGCAGGCCGTCGGGCTGGCGGTGGCGCTCATAGGCTTCTCCGAGACGCCTCAGACGCTGGCGGTTGCCCAGCCCCGCGGCCCTGTCGTCATTGACCTGGCTGGCCCCTATGCCCTTGAGATCCCGCAGCAAGTCGTTGAGCTCCAGATAGGCGAGGGGCCAGGTGACAGAGGTCAGCTCAGGCGCTTGAAAACCCGCGGCGCCAATGGCCTGCTGCAACTGGGGCAGGGCGAGGAAGCGGTTGACGTGGGCGTGCCCGTCGACGGCGCCCCAGGCCTCGCGCAACTGCCAAAGCGACCCGGCCAGCAGGGTCGAGAAGAAGATCTGACCACCGGGCTTGAGCACCCGGTGGATCTCGGCAAACGCCTGGGCCGGGCGCTCGCACCACTGCAGCACCAGGCTGGAGAAGACCCAGTCCAGGCTCTGATCCGCGAAGGGGAGCGCCTCCGCATCGCCGCACACCAGCCGGGCACCGCTGCCACGCAGGGCGGCCTGCGCCAACATGCCGGGGGCGAGATCCAGCCCGTGCAACTGCTGGCAACGACCCGCCAGCGCGGGCAGGAAGAAGCCGGTACCGCAGCCCAGATCCAGCCCAGTTTCCGGTAAACCGTCAGGCAAGGAGTCGGGCAAACCACGCCGGTACACGGCAGTGTCAAGATCCAGCCCGCAAACCGTCAGTTCAGAACCGACCGGCCTGTCCGGCATCAGGTCAAGCAGCGCCTGCCCCACCTCCTGCTGGAAGCGGGCATGGGCGTCGTAGTGACGGGCGGCGGCGCCGAAGCGGCGGGCGAGCTGGGCCTTGTCGACCTGCTGGAAACGCTCATGCAACATGGGCGCCTCCTCTCTGATCACTGGATGGGCAGGGACCCAGGGCCTCGAGAAGGCTATCCACATCCTGCTCGCGGTGGGCGGCACTCAGGGTGATGCGAAGGCGCGCCGTGCCGACCGGCACAGTGGGCGGGCGAATGGCGCTCACCCAGACGCCGCGATCCCGCAACCGCTCGGCCAGTTGCAAGGCGGCGGCGCTCTCCCCCACCAGCAAGGGCTGGATCGGGGTGTTGCTTGCGCCCAGCGTCCAGCCCTGCGCCTGTGCCCCCTGCTGGAACCGGGCGATAAGGCGAACGAGGTGCGCGCGGGCTTCGTCGGCGACGCGCACCAGCTCGATACTCTTGCTCACCGCGCAGGCCTGGGCGGCGGGCATATGGGTGCTGTAGACATAGTGGCGGGCGAAGTTGACCAGATAGTCCACCAACTCGCGGCTGCCGCCCACGAAGGCGCCGGCCACCCCGAGCGCCTTGCCGAAGGTGCCCATATGAATGTGTACGCGGGCAGGAGCAACCCCTTGCGCCGCCAGGGTGCCACGCCCTTGCGGCCCCAGCACGCCGAGGCCGTGGGCATCGTCGATCATCAGCCAGTTGCCGCTCCGGGCGGCGAGTGTTGCAAGTGCAGTCCAGGGAGCCAGATCCCCATCCATGCTGAACACCCCTTCCGAAACAATCAGCCCGCGATTCGGCTCAAGCAGTCGCTCAAGGGCCGCCATATCGTTGTGGCCAAAGCGCTTCATCTTGCAGGGCAGCTGGCTGCCCATCTCCTGCAGGGAGGCGTGGTTGAGTTTGTCCTGCCACAGCAGATGCTCCTTGCCGAGCAGGGCCTTGAGCACCGCCTGATTGGCCGAGAAGCCGCAGTTGAACAGCAGTACAGCCTCCACCCCGAGCCAGTCGGCAAGGGTCTCTTCCAATTGCTGGTGGGCACGGCTGTAGCCTGTCACCAGGGGTGAGGCGCCGGCGCCCGCGCCATAACGGTCAATCCCCTCCTTGAAGGCGGCCTTGATGGCGGGATGATCGGCGAGCCCCAGGTAGTCGTTGGCAGAGAGGTTGAGGTAGTCGCGTCCCCCGACCCGGATCCGCCCGCCGCTCGCCACATCCACAGGGGTGCGTCGGCGCAGCAGGGCCGCCTGCTCACGTTCGGCCAGGGCCTCCCCCAGCGCAAAGGGACCGGTGACAACAGAGGAAGTCATGGACGGACGGCACCTGCACGGGGGCGGGTGGCGTCATAAAACATCTCGGCGGGCTCGTTCTGGCGGCTCACCTCGGCCAGCAGCTCCTCTTCCTGAACCTGATCCGGCTTCTGGGCCCGCTGGGCGGGGCGGATGCCGAGGCGCTTGAACAGCTGCATGTCGCTGTTCTCGTCCGGGTTCGGGGTGGTCAGTAGCTTGCAGCCATAGAAGATGGAGTTGGCCCCCGCCATAAAGCACATGGCCTGCATCTGCTCGTTCATCTTCTCCCGCCCGGCGGAGAGGCGCACGTGGGAGGCGGGCATCATGATGCGCGCCACCGCTATGGTGCGGATAAACTCGAACGGATCCAGATTCTCCTGGTTTTCCATGGGCGTCCCCTTCACCTTGACCAGCATGTTGATGGGCACGCTCTCCGGATGGCGCGGCAGGTTGGCCAGCGCCATCAAGAGGCCCGCCCGATCCTTTGCCTGTTCCCCCATGCCGACGATGCCGCCGGAGCAGACCTTCATGCCGGCGCCGCGCACGTGCTCCAGGGTGTCCAGGCGGTCCTGATAGGTGCGGGTGGTGATGATGTCGCCGTAGAACTCCGGCGAGGTGTCGAGGTTGTGGTTGTAGTAATCAAGCCCGGCAGCGCCCAGACGCGCCGCCTGATCCGCGGTCAGCATCCCTAGGGTCATGCAGGTCTCCATCCCCAACCCGCGCACCTCCTCGACCATGCGCAGGATATAGGGCATGTCCCTCTCTTTGGGGTTGCGCCAAGCTGCCCCCATGCAGAAGCGCGACGAGCCGTTGGCCTTGGCCTCCCGCGCCCGCTCCAGCACTTTCTCCACTTCCATCAGCCGCTCGGTCTCGAGCCCGGTGTGGTAGCGGGCACTCTGGGGACAATACTTGCAATCCTCTGGACAGGCGCCGGTCTTGATAGAGAGCAGGGTGCTCACCTGCACCTCGTTCGGGTCGAAATGGGCGCGGTGCACCGTCTGGGCCTGGAACAGCAGATCGTTGAATGGCAGGGCAAACAGGGCCTGGACCTCGGCGAGGGTCCAGTCGTGACGAAGGGCGTGGCCGCCCAGGGTGAGAGCATTCATACATGGCTTCCGGTTGTTATAAGTGGGATCCTGCGCCGCCATCCTGGGATGAAGGACCGCAAAAGCCGCCACCGGCCGACCTCCTCGCTGTGAGGACTGGCGCCAAGTGGCTGAAATTGTTGGCTAGTGTAGAGAGCACGCGTAGACTGTCAACACCGACCAGATCAAATCAATTGACAACAGAACACAAAATGACCAATCAAGAATTCGACCTGCACCACGTCTGGCACCCCTACACCTCCCTCACCCATCCCTTGCCCTGCTATGAAGTGGCCAGCGCCAAGGGGGTGACCCTCACCCTCAGCGACGGCCGTGAACTGGTGGATGGCATGAGCTCCTGGTGGGCCTGCGTCCACGGTTATCAGGTGCCGGAACTGGACGCAGCGGCGACTGCCCAGCTCGGCAAGATGTCCCACGTGATGTTTGGCGGTCTGACCCATGCACCGGCGGTGGAGCTCTGTCGCAAGCTGGTGGAGATCACCCCGGCCGGGCTGGATCGGGTGTTTCTGGCGGATTCCGGCTCGGTGGCGGTGGAGGTGGCACTCAAGATGGCCCAGCAGTACTGGCACGCCAGGGGAACGCCCCGCGCCAAATTCGTCTCCCTGCGGGGCGGCTATCACGGTGACACCTTCGGCGCCATGAGCGTCTGCGATCCGGATGGCGGCATGCACGAGCTCTACAAGGGCTTCCTGCCCGAGCACCATTTTGTCGAAGCGCCCAGCTGTCGCTTCCACGCCCAGTGGGACGAGAGCTGCGTCGTGGAGCTGGCGGAGCTGGTTGCCGATCGCCACGAAGAGATAGCCGCCATAGTGCTCGAACCCATCGTCCAGGGGGCAGGTGGCATGCGCTTCTATCACCCCCGCTACCTGCAGTGGGTGCGCGCCCTGTGCGACGAGTTCGGCCTGCTGCTCATCGCCGACGAGATCGCCACCGGCTTTGGCCGCACCGGTCAGCTGTTTGCCTGCGACTGGGCAGGGATCAGCCCCGACATCATGTGCCTGGGCAAGGCGCTCACCGGCGGCTACCTGACGCTGTCGGCCACCCTCACCACGGAGCAGGTCGCCCGTACCATCTGTGACGGGGAAGCGGGGGTCTTTATGCACGGCCCCACCTTTATGGGTAACCCGCTCGCCTGCGCGGTGGCCAACGCCTCCATCGATCTGCTGCTGGCATCACCCTGGCAAGCGCGGGTGCAGGCCATCGAGCATCAACTCAAAACCGAACTGGTGCAACTGACCCTGCACCCGGCGGTGGCGGACGTGCGGGTGCTCGGCGCCATCGGGGTGGTGGAGATGAAGGAGCGGGTGGACGTGGCGCGCATCCAACGCAAGTTCGTGTCGCTTGGGGCCTGGATCCGCCCGTTCGGCAAGCTCATCTACCTGATGCCCCCCTTCGTCATCACCCCCGAAGAGCTGCGGGTGCTGACCCATGCCATCCATGAGGCCATCGCCAGCGGTGAATTCTGAGCCTCGATGAATAGGCTCTGCATGAGAATGCAGGGCCTTTTGGCTCTTTTTCATCAGAATGTGAGCGAGACACCAAAACCCGGCTGGCGAGGAGAGTAGACTGCGCGGGTTTTACCCAACAGATGTACCTTTCCCATGCGCCTCTCCATCACTGCCAAGATCAATTTCTTCCTGCTCTTCATCTTTTCCATGGTACTGGTGTTCTCTGCGGCCTATCAGGCGGTGCGCGAGCGGGACCTCATTCTGACCCTCATCAAGGAGCAGAGCCGCGAGCAGAGCGAAGCCTATTTCGACGGCCTCAACATGCTGATGCTGACCGGCAAGATGGACGCCCGCGATACCCTGCGCGCCAAGTTTCTCGATCACGCCCACGTGGAAGATGCCCGCATAGTGCGCGGGGCGGCGGTCAACAAGCAGTACGGAGCGGGACGTGACAGCGAGGCCCCCAAGGACAGATTCGATGCCCTGGCCCTGACGGGCAAGGGTAGTCTGGAGGTGGTGCACGACGGCATCCACAGCAAGCTGGTTGTGACCCGCCCGCTGCTGGCCAGTAAGGATTTTCGCGGTACCGACTGCACCAGCTGTCACCAGGTACCGGAGAACACCGTGCTGGGGGCGGTGCGCTTTGACTACTCCCTCGACACCCTCTTTACCCGGGTAGAGCAGAACATTCTCACCTCGGCGCTCAGTCTCACCCTCATCTTCGGTCTCGGTCTGCTGCTGACGCTCTGGGTCATCCGTACCTGGATAGTCCGCCCCCTCAACCAGCTGACCCGCTCCATGGAAGAGGCCACCGATCTGCACGACTTCGGCCACCGGCTGGAAGGCGATGAAGGGGACGAGATAGGCCGGGTGGCCCTCGCCTACAACCAGATGCTCGACAGCGTGGAGCGCCAGCTCGGCAAGCGCCCCGCCCCCTCGCCACAAGACGAGAAACCGGCGGATCACGCCAGGCAGTAAAACAGCAGGCTGGCGACCAGGATCAGCAACAGGCTGAACAGATTGATGTGCCGCGCATCCTCTGCGCCTGCGCTCCAGTGCTCTCGTCACAGGACGAGAAACCGGCGGATCACGCCAGATAGTAAAGCAGCAGGCTGGCGGCCAGGATCAGCAGCAGGATGAACAGATTGACGTGCAGCGCATCCTCTTGCCGTCGGCTGCGCCTGCGCTCCAGCATCAGCACCACCAGGGTCAGCAGGCAGCAACCCCAGAGCCCGTGCACCAGCCAGGGGGTGAGGGCGGGATCCCACTCCTGGCGCACCTTGACCCCGCCATAGACCAGAAAGCCGTAGGCCGTCTGCGGCCTGGCGAAGTGGTAAAGGGAGAGCAGGACGATAAAGCCGCTCCAGCAGAGGATCACCAGCCCCTGGAGAACCCGTATCCAGCCATCCGGCCCCCGTCTGCGTTCCTTCACTCTCACCCCCTGCCCAACCGACCGGATCCATGCAAGATTCATGGGGAAAACCCCGCAAGGGTCCGACATTTTTGCTTGTTTATCAAACCCGCGCGGGTAAGATTGACGGCTTAGTCTGCCATGGTGGGCCACTCATGCCCGGGCCAGACCCCTAGTGTTGCAAATAGCGCTGCAAGAACAAGCTGGAGACAATATTTCGATGACGCACGCATCCGTAGTAGATGTGCTGACCGGTAAGTATGCGGTTGGCACCACCCAGACAGTGAAAGGGTGGATCCGGACCCGCCGCGATTCCAAGGCGGGGATCTCATTTTTGGCCATATCCGATGGCTCCTGTTTCCATCCGGTACAGGCCGTCGTTCCCAATACCCTGGCCAATTACGAGAATGAAGTGCTGCGTCTGACCACCGCCTGCTCAGTGGAAGTGACCGGTGTGGTCGTGGCTTCCCAGGGCAGCGGCCAGGCCTTCGAGCTGCAGGCCTCCGACGTCAAGGTAGTGGGCTGGGTCGAAGATCCGGACACCTACCCCATGTCTGCCAAGCGCCACAGCATCGAATACCTGCGCGAGCAGGGTCACCTGCGTGCCCGTACCAACGTGGTCGGCGCCGTGACCCGGGTACGCAACTGCCTGGCCCAGGCCATTCACCGCTTCTTCCACGAAGAAGGCTATCTGTGGATCGCCGCTCCCCTCATCACCGCCTCCGACACCGAAGGCGCTGGCGAGATGTTCCGCGTCTCCACCCTTGACATGGAAAACCTGCCGCGCACGCCCGAAGGCAAGGTAGATTACGACAAGGACTTCTTCGGCAAGGAGACCTTCCTGACCGTCTCCGGTCAGCTCAACGTCGAGACCTATGCCTGCGCCCTGTCCAAGGTCTACACCTTCGGCCCGACCTTCCGCGCCGAAAACTCCAACACCAGTCGCCATCTGGCCGAGTTCTGGATGGTGGAGCCGGAAATCGCCTTCGCCGATCTGGAAGATAACGCCGCCCTGGCCGAAGCCATGCTGAAGTACGTCTTCAATGCCGTGCTGACCGAGCGCCGCGACGATCTGGAGTTCTTCACCCAGCACATCGACAAGGACGCCATTGACCGTCTGGAGCGCTTCGTCGCCTCCGACTTCGCCCAGATCGACTACACCGACGCCATCGAAGTGCTGAAGAACTGCGGCAAGAAGTTCGAGTTCCCGGTCTCCTGGGGTATCGATCTCTCCTCCGAGCACGAGCGCTATCTGGCCGAGGAGCATTTCAAGTCTCCTGTGGTGGTGAAGAACTACCCGAAAGACATCAAGGCCTTCTACATGCGCCTCAACGACGACGGCAAGACCGTCGCCGCCATGGACGTGCTGGCCCCGGGGATCGGCGAGATCATCGGTGGCTCCCAGCGTGAGGAGCGTCTCGAGGTGCTGGATGCCCGTCTGGCCGAGATGGGCCTGAACAAGGAAGATTACTGGTGGTATCGCGATCTGCGTCGCTACGGCACAGTGCCGCACTCCGGCTTCGGCCTGGGCTTCGAGCGCCTGGTGGTCTATGTGACCGGCATGGGCAACGTGCGCGACGTCATCCCCTTCCCGCGTACCCCGCGCACCGCTGAGTTCTAATCGCGGACAGCACGCGAATCGCAAAAGCCGACCCAAGGGTCGGCTTTTTTGTTCTTTGCCGTCGCTCTGCACCTACGCCAGGCTGACGACGACCTTGCCCTTTGCGCGACCGGTCGCCAGATAGGCGAGCGCCTCGCCAACCTGTTCAAACGGAAAGACCTTGTCGATGACGGGTCTGAGCTTGCCCTCGTCCAGCAGTGCAGCAATCCGGGTCGGCTGGGCACCATCCGGGCGCACGAACATCATGCCGTAGGTGAGGCCCCGTTGCCGGGCAAGACGGTGGATCTTCCAGCTCATTAGGCCAAACAGGGCGGTCATGATGATGTTCATGTTTCTCGCCCGCGCAAAGGCCGCATCCGGCGGGCCGACCAGCGACAGGACCCGCCCCCCTGGCTGGAGGATCGACAACGACCGCTCGATCGCGTCGCCCCGCAAGGTCCCCAGCACCAGATCATAACCCTGCAATAGCGCATCGAACGCCTGCCGTTTGTAGTCGATCACCACCTCGGCCCCCAGCTGCCCTACCCACTCGGCGTTCGCCGTGCTGGTGGAGGTCGCGACCAAGGCCCCCAGGCGCCTGGCCAGCTGAATGGCAAAGGAGCCTATGCCACCGGATCCCGCGGGAATAAACACCCTCTGGCCCGGCGCGAGTGGGGCCTGCTCGGTGAAGGCCTGCCAGGCGGTCAGCGCCACCATGGGAATAGACGCCGCCTGAACGAAGTCGAGGCTGGCCGGTTTGAGGGCCGCCGCATGTTCAGGCACCACAACACATTGCGCCAGGGCGCCGCGCCCCAGATCGAAGAGGTTGGCATAGACGGCATCCCCCGGCCGAAACCGCGTCACCCGGCTGCCGACCTCCACCACCACACCGGCCAGATCGCTGCCGAGCACGGCGGGCAGCTCGAACTTGAGCAGGGGTTTGAAGGTGCCCTGCGGGATCATGTTGTCGATGGGATTGAGACCGACGGCATGCACCTTGACCAGGATCTCATCCGGCCCCACGGTCGGGTGCGGCAGTTCAGCAAACTCGGGCCGCGCCGAGCGACCATAGCGTTTGAACACAAAGGCTTTCATCATCTTGCTACCGGGAAACATGATGCGGCCGAACCAGGCAAAGCCCCTGTCCAATCCAGGGCACCCGCACAGATTCGGCGCGCATCATCAAACGGAAAAGGGCGACGGCCTGAGTGATGAATGTCGGGTTGGTATATCTTCCAACAGACCGTCGGTGTGGTTGCCCAGATCAGTGGTCTTGCGGCGCCACCTGATAACGCTCGGCGGCGTGCGCCTGCCGAAGGTCGGAGAGCAGCGCCTTGCGCGCGCCATCGAGCTCATCCCAGCGGCTGGCCTCATGCAGCGGCGGTATGGTGACGGCTTCACGGCGATCGAAACCGACCAGGGCTGCGTCCACCAGCTCCTCCACCTCCATCAACTCAGGCAAGCTGTCGGGATCGATGCCGGTACGGGCCCAGATATCGGTTCTCGTGGCGGCAGGGAGAACCGCCTGCACATAGACCCCTTTCGGAGAGAGCTCCAGGCTCATCCCCTGGGACAGGAACAGCACGAAGGCCTTGGTCGCACCATAGATGGTTGTACCAAACTCGGGTGCGAGCCCGACCACTGAGCCGATGTTGACGATGGCACCCTCGCCGGCTTGCACCAGTCGCGGCGCAATCGCGACGGCCAGGCGCGCCAGCGCCGTGGTGTTCAGGGCCAGCAGTTGTTCGACGCTGCTGGCGGTCTGTGCGAGGAAGTGACCCACCTGACCCGCCCCCGCGTTGTTGATCAGGATGCCGATGCTGGCATCATCCCGTAGCCGGGCCTCCACGGCGGTCAGCTCCCGGGGTTGGGTGAGGTCGGCGGGCAGGATGTCGACGGCGACGCCGTACGCCTGGCGCAGGCGGCTGGCCAGCGCCGTCAGCCGCGCCTCGTCGCGGGCGACGAGCACCAGATCGTGGCCGCGCCGGGCGAAGCGGTCGGCATAGGTGGTGCCAATGCCGCTGGAGGCACCTGTGATAAGCACTCTGGGTTTAATGGTCATGATGTCATTCTCTCTGTGATCGTATTGAACCGGGATGGATGTCGCGCCAGGCACTCAACGGCCGATGGCGCTGTGTCGACAGGGGGACCTGCTATGACGCCCCCTGCCCATGTACGTTTACTCGCTGGCACCCGCCAGGGCCGGGTAGTCGATGTAGCCCTCGGCGCCGCCGCCATAGAGGGTCTCGGGTTTGAGCGCGGCGAGCGGGGCGCCCTGCTGCAGGCGCTCGACCAGATCCGGATTGCTGATAAAGGGGCGACCGAAGGCAAACAGGTCCGCCTTGCCCTGGGCCAGAGCACTGCTGGCCAGCGTCAGTTCATAACCGTTATTGGCCAGATAGCTCTGCTTGAAGCGCCGGCGCAGGGAGGCGAAGTCGAAAGGGGCGACATCCCGGGGGCCGCCGGTGGCCCCCTCGATCACGTGCAGGTAGACGACGCCCAACGCACTGAGCCGCTCGGCGAGATAGTCGTACTGCGGCTGGGGATCGCTGCAGGAGATGCCATTGGCCGGTGAGACGGGGGAGATCCTGACCCCGGTGCGATCGGCTCCAATCTCCTTGGCCACGGCGGCGGTGACCTCGAGCAACAGCCGCGCGCGGTTCTCGATGGAGCCGCCATAGCCGTCGGTACGCAGGTTGGCCCCATCCTTGAGGAACTGCTCCAGCAGATAGCCGTTGGCACCGTGGATCTCGACCCCGTCGAAGCCCGCCGCCATGGCATTGGCAGCTGCCTGACGAAAATCGTCGACGATGCCGGGAAGCTCCTCCAGTGCCAATGCACGGGGCATGGACACCTCGACGAACTCATTGTTGACGAAGGTCTTGGTCTGGGCGCGAAGGGCCGAAGGGGCCACCGGCGCCGCGCCGTGAGGTTGCAGCGTGACGTGGGAGACACGGCCGACGTGCCACAACTGCACGAAAATACGACCTCCCCTGGCATGCACCGCATCGGTCACCTTGCGCCAGCCCGCAATCTGCGCCGCCGTGTAGAGGCCGGGGGTATCCTGATAGCCCTGCGCCTGGGCCGAGACCTGGGTCGCCTCGGCGATCAGCAGACCCGCCGTGGCCCGCTGGCTGTAATAGGTGGCGGCATGCTCGCTCGGGACCAGGCCGGGGCCGGCACGGTTGCGGGTGAGCGGCGCCATCACGATGCGGTTGGCGAGGGTGATAGGGCCAAGGGAATAGGCCTCGAAGAGTCTCTTGTCTGTCATGGCGTGCCTCTGTCGTGTGAAACATGGGTCTGGGAAGGAAGGTAGTCTGTATCCCGACATGGCGCCGCCCTGCTCGGGGGCTGCAAGGGTCCATCGAGGGTCAGGGCGTTCAACCCCTTCCCGGGGTCTGCGCATTAAAGATGACGATCATAATCTTTTCAGTCAAGCATTTTGATGATGACCAACATCAATGTATAGTGATCACCACTTCCATGATTCAGAGGACGACCGGGTATGAGGGTCACCAAGGCACAGGCTCAGACAAACCGGGCACACATAGTCGCCACCGCAGCCAAGCTGTTTCGCGAACGGGGTTACGATGGCGTGGGAGTGGCGGATCTGATGGGGGCGGCCGGCTTCACTCACGGCGGTTTCTACAAGCACTTCCCCGCCAAGGCGGATCTGATGGCGGAGGCCGCCACCTGCGGCTTTGAACAAAGCGTGGAGAAGACCAGCGCCCTTGATGCCCCCGAGTTTGTCAGGCACTACCTGTCCAGGGAACACCGCGATGCCCCGGGGGATGGCTGCATCATGGCCGCACTGTGCGCCGATGCGGCGCGGCAACCGGCCCAGGTCAAGGTCGCCTTCGAAGCCGGCATTGAAGCGATGCTGGCGCGTACAGGGAGTCTGCGCGACACGCCGGATACAGAGAACACCCAGGCCCATCGCGCCAAGAGGATAGCGCTGATGGCACAGATGATAGGGGCCATCATGCTGTCACGGGCCTGTCCGGATGAATCGCCACTGGCCGATGAGATCCTGGATGCCTGCCGAACAACCCTGCTGTCACAGACTGCCTCTTCCGAAGACCCGACTACCACCGAGTCAAACCGGGACGCTTGAGCCGCCCCGTCAGACTCGCAGGTCATGGCCTCCCCGGCCTGCGACACCCCCTCCTCGACCCCTGCCGACTACTGACAGGGGCGATGCCCTTGCATATCACACTGATCCTCGAATAAATCCCTCACCTTATTCACCTGCCTGTCCTCCCTCAGCGCCCCTGCGCAAGGCCTTACCCGTAGTTTTTATGCACTTAAATCGGAAAAGGGTCGGTTATTGAACCACCTCAATTTTTTACCTCTTTAGGGGTGGCAGAATACCCACTAACCCTTTAGGGGCAAATAATGACAGATTAGGGGCAAATAATGACAGATGCTCCCGGGCCCCTGGGCCAGTGCGGACATGGATTCAATCACACGAGGTAATGGAATGATCTTGATGGAATTTTTGGTGGTGCTCGGTTGCTTGCTGCTGGGTACCCGCTTTGGGGGCATGGGACTGGGTCTCATCAGCGGCATAGGTCTGTTCCTGCTGACCTTCGTGTTCGGGCTGACCCCGGGTGAGCCACCGGTGCAGGTGATGCTGACCATACTGGCGGTGATCGGTTGCGCCGCCACCCTGCAGACCGCCGGCGGTCTCAACCTGATGATGCAGGTGGCCGAGCGCCTGCTGCGCCGTCACCCGCAATACATCACCATACTGGCGCCGCTCACCACCTGGACCCTCACCTTCCTGTGCGGTACCGGCCACGTGGTCTACACCATGTTCCCCATCATCGCTGACATCGCGCTGCAGAAGAACATACGTCCCGAGCGGCCGATGGCGGTGGCGTCTGTCGCCTCCCAGATGGCCATCTGTGCCTCCCCGGTCTCGGTGGCCGTGGTCTCCATGGTCTCCATCCTGGCGGCCGGTCACGGCATAGGTCAGGCCTACGGCCTGCTGGACATCCTGATGATCGCCATCCCCTCCTCCCTGACCGGCGTGATCATGGCGGCCCTGTGGAGCCTGCGTCGCGGCAAGGATCTGGACCAGGACCAGGAGTTCCAGGCCAAGATCAAGGATCCTGAGCAACGCGCCTTCATCTATGGCGGCGGCGAGACCCTGCTCAACACCAAGTTCCCGAAAGAAGCCTACTGGTCGACCTGGATCTTCTTCGCCGCCATCGCCGCCGTGGTGGTGCTGGGGGCCAACGAAGGGCTGAGACCCGTGTTCGAGATCAAGGGCAAGGCTGGCCCGCTCTCCATGAACCTGGTGATCCAGATGATGATGCTGATCGCCGGCGCCATCATACTGATGCGCTGCAAGGTCAAGCCGGGTGACATCTCCAACGGTGCGGTGTTCAAGGCCGGCATGGTCGCCATCTTCTCCGTGTTCGGAGTCGCCTGGATGAGTGAGACCTTCTTCCAGGCTCACATGCCGCTGCTCAAGGAGTCGCTGGCCCACGTGGTACAGGCCCAGCCCTGGACCTACGCCCTGGTGCTGTTCCTCATCTCCAAGCTGGTGAACAGCCAGGCCGCCGCCCTGACCGCCATCGCCCCCATGGGCCTGGCACTGGGGGTGGAGCCGAAGCTGCTGATCGCCTTCCTGCCGGCCAGCTACGGTTACTTCGTGCTGCCGACCTACCCGAGCGATCTGGCCTGTATCGGTTTCGACCGCTCCGGTACCACCCGCATCGGCAAGTTCATCATCAACCACAGCTTCATCATTCCGGGGCTGATCGGGGTCAGCAGCTCCTGCGCCCTGGGGTATGTGCTGACCACCATCTTGCTGTAATCCCAACGGCGTTCGACACGCTCTTGCCTGACAGGCCCCCGCATGGGGGCCTGTTCTTTTCTCCCTCCTTCTCTCTCTCCCGGCGATTTCCCGCCGCTGCGGCTTTGCCAAGGGCTCGCCAGCTGGGTAGCATGTCCCCTCTTTCACCATTGGAATCAAACCCATGTCTCGCGTCATCGCACTCTGGAGTGGCGGCAAAGATGCCATGCTGGCGCTCTGCCATGCCCGCGCCGCGGGCCATCAGGTGGTGGCACTGGCCACCTTTGCTCCCCCTGCGCCCCGTTTTCTCGCTCACCCCTTGCCGCTGGTGCGCCGCCAGGCGGCGGCCCTCGGGCTGCCCCATCTGCTGGTCACCATAGAGGCGCCGTTCGAGCAGAGCTATAAGACTGCGCTGAGCCGCTTGCAGCAGGAGTGGGCACTCGACGGTGTGGTGACTGGCGATATCGACAGCGTGGGGGGCGCGCCAAACTGGATCCGCGAGCGTTGCCAGCCGCTTGGGCTCACCGTCTACACCCCGCTCTGGCAGCAATCTCGCCAAGCCTTGCTGGCGGATATGCTGGCCCGCGGCATCGTCGCCCACCTCTCCTGTGTCGATACCCGGGTGCTGGCGCCGGAATGGGCCGGGCGAGTGCTGGATGCAGCCACCCTGACCGAGTTGCAGCAACTGGCCGAGCGCGAGGGCTTCGATGCCTGCGGCGAGCAGGGGGAGTACCACACCATGGTGACCGACGGCCCGGGCTTTGCCGCCCCGCTGCACCTCGATGGCTGGCAGGTGGCGCGCCAAGATCATCTGGCCTACCTGGCAGAAGATGAGGGATAACAAAACCACGCCATGGGACCGGATCGCTACAGGGCACGCTAAACAAGCGAGATAACACAACGGGAGGCAATGCCTCCCGTCTTGATCGGGTTGGACCCGTTTCCCACGAAGCAAGCAAGACGCCAGCTTATTTCAACAGCCTGATCAGCACCCTCTGCAGCAGGTCGATGCTCTTCAGCAGCAGACATACAGCGCCCGAGTGGAACTCGCCCGGCATCCAGCGCCGGTATCGCTTGCGGGCGGTAATCCTTGACGATACCGCAGGCCACGACCATCGGCACGAGCAAGACAAACAAGAGTACCAGGGCAGGCTCCCGGCAAGACTATCGAGAAACGTGATCCAGTGGTTGACCTCTCCTTCCCCCTTGTTTTCCATCTAAAAAGTGGTTTTTCCGAATCTTATCCGTATTAAACTCCAAATAAATCATCTAAAACAGTTCTTCAATCCAGCTCCAACGCACTAGAATGCCGGGCATGGCATCCTGGGCAAGAACCTCCACTTTTTTTGCGTTGGATCAACGCCCGTCAGGGGTGAACTGGCCAAGATGCCCGTCGACACAAAGCGATCATTTCGCACCGGAGAGAGTTATGACAAGCCAAGCCACCGCAGGGACTTCACCCTGCGACTACCAGCTGTGGGACATCCTCGTCGAGTCTGCAAAGGAACGCACCACCATTCGTTATTCCAAACTGGCCAGGCAGGCCGGGCTGGAACAGTGCCAGGATGAGCTGCGCACCCTGCTGCAACGCATCCGCATGTACTGTACCGAAAACGACCTGCCGATCCTCTCCGCCATCGTGGTGGATGACGTGGGCAAATACACCGGCCTCTCCTCCAGCCTGCCGGATGCGCCCTGGGAACGGGCCCGGGTCTTCGATCACGCATGGACCGCACTGCACTGATAGCCCCCCTTCCTCCAAAACGCGCCCATCGGCGCGTTTTGGCTATCTGGCCCTCGCGCTTTCTTCCCCTCCCAGCTGGTAAAACCAGCCAGCCCGGCCATGAGCGTTGCCATGGCTGGGCCACAATGCCAGAATCGGGCCCTTGCATGACTTCACGTTCGGATTTCAGGGCCCCAGGCCCGCAGATATAGGATCTCCCATGGCCACCACCCTCTATGGCATCAAGAACTGCGACACCATCAAGAAGGCCCGCAAGTGGCTGGACGAGGCTGGCATCGACTATCGCTTCCATGACCACAGGGTCGACGGCCTCGAGCCTGCCCGGCTGGACGGCTGGCTGGATCAGCTTGGCTGGGAAGCCCTGCTCAACACCCGTGGCACCACCTTCCGTGCCCTGCCGGAGGAGGCCAAACAGGGGCTCGACACCACCAAGGCCCGTGCCCTGCTGCTGGAGCACCCCGCCATGATCAAACGCCCGCTGCTGGACCGCGATGGCGAGCTGACCCTGGGCTTCAAGGCAGACCACTACCAATCCCTCTTCTCTCGTTAAATTTTTTAAGGAACGCCGATGTCGGATGTCATCGCACTGGCCAAGGATCTGATCCGCCGCCCCTCAGTTACCCCGCTGGACGAAGGGTGCCAGACCCTGATGGCGGAGCGTCTCGCACGCCTGGGGTTCGTCATCGAACCCATGGTGTTTGAAGACACCACCAACCTCTGGGCCCGCCGTGGCAGCGAGGGGCCGCTGTTCTGCTTCGCCGGCCACACCGACGTGGTGCCCGCCGGCCCGCTGGAGAAGTGGCACACCCCGCCGTTCGAGCCGACCATCAAGGATGGCATGCTCTATGGCCGCGGCGCCGCCGACATGAAGGGATCGCTGGCCGCCATGGTGGTGGCCACCGAGCGCTTCGTGGCCGAGCATCCGGACCATAAGGGCTCCATCGCCTTCCTCATCACCTCCGATGAAGAGGGGCCCTTCATCAACGGCACTGTGCGCGTCATCGATACCCTGGAGGCGCGCAACGAGAAGATCCGCTGGTGCATCGTCGGCGAGCCCTCCTCCACCAACCTGGTGGGGGACGTGGTGAAGAACGGACGCCGTGGCTCCATCACCGGCGATCTGCTGGTGCGCGGGGTGCAGGGCCACGTGGCTTACCCTCATCTGGCGGACAACCCCATCCACAAGGCGGCGCCTGCATTGACCGAACTGGCGGCGACGGTCTGGGATCAGGGCAACGCCTACTTCCCCCCCACCAGCTTCCAGATCGCCAACATCCAGGCTGGCACCGGCGCCTCCAACGTCATCCCGGGCGAGCTGCACGTCCAGTTCAACTTCCGTTTCAGTACCGAGCTCACCGATCTCGATATCCGCGAGCGGGTCGAGGCGCTGCTGGACCGCCACGGATTGGACTTTGAACTGAAGTGGACCCTCTCCGGTCAGCCCTTCCTGACCGATACCGGCGCCCTGCTGGAGGCCACCGTTGCCGCCGTGGCCGCGGTCAACGGTCAGCAACCTGCCCTGCTCACCACGGGGGGAACGTCCGATGGACGCTTTATCGCCCCCACCGGCGCAGAAGTCATCGAGCTGGGTCCCGTCAACGCCACCATCCACAAGGTGAACGAGTGCGTGAAGGCGGATGACCTGGATCTGCTGGCGGACATGTACCAAGGGGTGCTGGAGCACTTGCTGGCATGACCCAGGATCAACTGCTTGGGCTCGACGAGAGCCACCTCATCCTGGTGGGGCGCGGGCCCCATCGCCTGACCGCCGCCACGGCGGCGGCCTTCAACGACATGCAGGTGGCGGCGGCCCATGAAGGGTTCAACCTGCAGGCGGCCTCCAGCTGGCGCGGCTTCGAGCGCCAGCTCGCCATCTGGAATGGCAAGTGGCGCGGGGAGCGACCGCTGCTGGATGCGGACAACCAGCCGCTGGATGCGCTGCAGCTCGATGATATGGAGCGGCTGCACGCCATCCTGCGCTGGAGCGCCCTGCCGGGCACCAGTCGCCACCACTGGGGCACGGATCTCGACATCTATGACCCCGACAGTCTGCCCGTCGGCACCCGGCTGGCACTGGAGCCCTGGGAATATGAGGCGGGAGGCTGGTTTGCCGACCTTGGCGAGTGGCTCGGGGATCACATGACCGACTTCGGCTTCTTCCTGCCCTATGCCAAACCGCTGGACGCGGCTCAGGGAGTCGCCTACGAGCCCTGGCACATCAGCTTCGCACCGGAATCCGGCGAACAGCGGCTGGATCCGGATGCGCTGGCGCTTTGCCTGCAACAGGCGGATATTGAAGGCAAGGAGTGCATACTGGCCCATCTCGACGAGATCCTGGCCCGTTATGTCACCGCCGGTCACACCGAAAGGAGAATCTGATGAGTCTGTGGTTATGGATAGGCCTGCCGCTGCTGTTTTTGCTCGGGCTGTTTCTCAATGCCATCAAGGACATGAAACAGCTCGAAAAGCAGTTGCCGAAATACAGGGACAAGATCCGGGAAGTCAAGGACGACGAGGACGACTGACCTCCCCCGCAGGAGCACTATGGCGCTCCCGCGACCCTATTCTGGCCCCTTGCCGGGGTCGGTTCCCACCTGCTGACGACGCGACGCCCGTCCCCTGAAAAATGACATCGATTGCCACTCATTCCCCCTCTTTTTTGCCCCCCTTCCGCCCTGCGACAACTGCTTAAAAACGGCACAACAACCGTAAAAAACTGCAAATCGATGCACAATTAAGCCACACAAAGGGGGGCAATCTGCATATAATGTGCCTGTTTTGCCGACCGCAATAAGGAGTTCGCCATTGGATGCCACCACCATCAACAGTTTCTTTTTTATCGGTGCCTTGTTGGTGGGAGCCAGTGTCCTGTTGAGCACGCTCTCGTCCCGGGTCGGTATCCCCATCCTGGTCATCTTCCTCGCCGTCGGCATGCTGGCCGGTGAGGATGGTCCCGGCGGCATCCACTTCGCCGACTACTCGGTCGCCTACCTGGTGGGCAACCTGGCGCTGGCCATCATCCTGCTCGACGGCGGCATGCGCACTCGGGTCTCCTCGTTTCGGGTGGCGCTCTGGCCCGCGCTGTCGCTGGCCACGGTCGGGGTGGCCATCACCACCGGCCTCACGGGGCTCGCCGCCGCCTGGCTGTTTGATCTCAACCTGATGCAGGGGATGCTGATCGGTGCCATCGTCGGCTCCACCGATGCGGCGGCGGTGTTCTCCCTGCTCGGCGGGCGCAGCCTCAACGAGCGGGTCAGCGCCACCCTGGAGATAGAGTCGGGCAGCAACGATCCCATGGCGGTGTTTCTCACCGTCACCCTGATCGAGGTACTGGCCACCGCCCAGCAGGGGCTGGACGCCGGCTTCCTGCTGCTGCAACTCGTCAAGCAGTTTGGCCTCGGCGCCGGCATCGGCCTCTGTGGGGGCTGGCTGCTTTGGAAACTCATCAACACGGCACGCCTGGCCCCCGGGCTCTACCCGCTGCTCACCGTCAGCGGCGGCCTGCTGATCTTCGCCCTCACCACGGCGGTGGGGGGCAGCGGCATCCTCGCCATCTACCTCACCGGCCTGTTGCTTGGCAACCTCTCCCTGCGCAGCCGCAGCACCACCTTGTCGGTGCTGGACGGTCTGACCTGGCTGAGCCAGATCGGCATGTTCCTGGTGCTGGGGCTGCTCGCCTCCCCCCACAAGCTGCTGCCCATCGCCGTGCCGGCGCTGGCGCTGGCCATGTGGATGATCCTGTTTGCCCGCCCGGTGTCGGTGTGGATCGGGCTGCTGCCGTTCAAGAACTTCGCCCCCCGGGAGCGCTGGTTCATCTCCTGGGTCGGCTTGCGCGGCGCCGTGCCCATCATACTGGCGGTCTTCCCCATGATGGCGGGGCTGCCCAACGCCCAGCTCTACTTCAATGTCGCCTTCTTCGTGGTGCTGGTCTCCCTCATCCTGCAGGGCAGCTCGCTGCCGCTGGCCTCCCGGCTGGCACGGGTGGAGGTCCCGGCACCGCCGTCCCCCATCAATCGCTCCGGGCTCGAGATCGATCTCGACAGCCAGTGGGAGACCTTCGTCTATCGCCTGAGCGCCGAGAAGTGGTGCATCGGCTCGCCGCTGCGGGAGCTGCGCATGCCGGAAGGCACCCGCATCTGCGCCCTGTTCCGCGGCCGGGAGCTGCTGCACCCCTCGGGCAGTACCTGCCTGCAGTCGGACGACATCCTCTGCGTCATCGGCCACGAGCGCGATCTCCCTGCCCTCGGCCAGCTGTTCAGCCAGGCGCCGGAACAGGATCTCGGCCCACGCTTCTTCGGTGACTTCCTGCTGGAGGCCACCGCCAGGCTGGTGGATCTCGCCCCGCTCTACGGACTGGATGTGAGCGAGGTGGCGGATCAGACTCTCGGCGATTTCATTGCCCATCAGTTGGGCGATAATCTGGTGGTGGGTGACCACGTCGCCTGGCAGGGCCTGCTCTGGACGGTGGCGGAGATGGAAGAGGGCGAGCCTCGCAAGATAGGGGTGCGCTTCCTGGAAGAAGATCCGGTCTAGGACGCCAACCGGACCCTGTTCAATACACATACTCGGCGCCAATTCACGACAAGACGGTGAACCGGCGCCCGGCGAGAAGGGAGTGACCCATGCCTTATCAAACCCTGTTGTCTGGTCTGTATCCTCCCTCGCCCCGACTGGGGCTGATCGAGGGCTTCTTCGGCAAGGGCTGGAGCTGGGAGGCACGCGCCCGCTACGCCCAGTGGCTGCCCCGCCATGGTTATGGCTTCTACCTCTATGCCCCCAAGGAAGACGGCTATCTGCGCAAGCACTGGGCCGAGCCCTGGCCGAAGGAACAGCTCGCCCACCTGAGCCAGCTGGCCCGGCAGTGCCGCGACAACGGCCTCGCCTTCGGGGTGGGCCTGAGCCCCATGGGCGCCCATCACGACTACCCGCACAAACGCCCGGCCCTGCTCGAGAAGGTGCGCCTCATCGAGGAGGCGCTCCAGCCCGACATATTGGCGGTGCTGTTTGACGACATGAAGGGGGATACCCCGGATCTCGCCCACTGGCAGCTCACCATCGCCCACGACATCGCCGCCCACACCGGCGCCAGCCGTCTCATCTTCTGCCCCAGCTACTACTCGACGGACCCTGTGCTCGAGAAGGTGTTCGGCGCCATGCCACCCCACTATCTGACGGATCTGGGCCAGGGGCTGGACAAGCGCTTTGACATCTTCTGGACCGGCCCCCGGGTCTGCTCCACCGAGTACCCGGCCGCACACCTCAAACAGGCCGCCGACTGGCTGCACCGCAAGCCGTTCTTGTGGGACAACTACCCGGTCAACGACGGCAGCAAGGCGAGCAGCTTCCTGCACCTGCGTGCCTTCGAGAACCGCCCCGCCGAGCTGGCGGAGCTGACCGCCGGTCACGCGGTCAACCCCATGAAGCAGGCGGCGCTCTCGGTGCTGCCGCTCGCCACCCTGCCCATGAGTTATCGACTCGGCCGCCAGTACGACCCGGACAAGGCGCTGCACGCCTCCCTCAACGCCACCTGCGGGCCGCAGATCTCCGCCATGATCCAGGCCGATCTGCCGCTGTTCCAGGACATCGGCCTGGCCCAGCTCACCCCGGAGCAGATCATCCACCTCAAGAGCCGTTACCTGCCGTTCCAGGATCAGGCCTGCGTGGGCGAGATCCTGCGCTGGCTGGCGGGGGAATACGTGTTCGATCCGGACTGCCTGACCGACTGACCCCCTTATGTGTTGAGGAGAGGGTATGGATGCATCCCTGATTTACCAGAATCTGGCGGTGATCGCCGCCTTCTTGCTGATCTACAGCCTGATTGCCGGGCGGTTTGAATCCCGTCTTATCAACGGCCCGCTGCTGTTCATGCTGGTGGGCTGGCTGCTGGGACAGGGCGGCGTTGGGCTGCTCTCCCTCTCCATCAACAGCGAAGGGATCAAGCTGCTGGCCGAGCTCTCGCTGGTCATCGTGCTGTTCAACGACGCCGCCAACACCAACTGGCAGGTGTTGCAGGCCAACAGGCAACTGCCTATCCGGCTGCTGCTCATCGGTCTGCCCCTCACCCTGGTCTGTGGGGCCCTGTTCGGCCACTGGCTCTTCCCCGACTTGCCGCTACTGGAGATGGCCATCCTCTCCACCATTCTCGCCCCCACCGATGCGGCGCTGGGCAAAGCCGTGGTGAGCAACCCGGTGGTGCCTGCGCCGGTGCGCGAAGGGCTCAATCAGGAGAGCGGCCTCAACGACGGCATCTGTGTGCCCGTGCTGCTCCTGCTGCTCGCCCTCATCGCCCCCACCGAACAACATGCGGGCACCGCCACGCTGGCCATCACCCTGATGCTGGAGGAGATAGGCATAGGTCTGCTGGTCGCCTTCGTGCTGACCAGCCTCACCATCCGGCTGTTCAAGGCCTCCTACCTGAACGGCTGGCAGTTGCCACTCTGGCGCCAGCTCACCATGCCGGGACTGGCCCTGCTCTGCTTTGCCCTGGCCCAGACCCTGGGGGGCAGCGGCTTCATCGCCGCCTTCGTGGGCGGCCTCTTGATCGGCCGCAGGCTGGGGGAACACAAGCACGCCTACATGGACAGCTGCGAGGGGTACGGGGATCTGCTCTCCGTGGTGATCTGGATGGTCTTTGGTGCCACTCTGCTCCCCACGTTGCCCGAGCTGATGCAGTGGCAATACTGGCTCTATGCCGTTGCCAGCCTGACCCTGCTGCGGATGGTACCGGTCTGGCTCAGCCTCATCGGTACCGGCCTCAAGCCGGAGCTCAAGCTCTTTATCGGCTGGTTCGGGCCGCGGGGCCTTGCCAGCATCGTCTTCGCGGTGATGGTACTGCAAAACCAGCCGGCGCTCATCGGCCAGCGCCCCATCATCGCCACCGTGCTCTGCACCATCATCCTGAGCGTCATCCTCCACGGCCTGACCGCCAATCCCTGGGTCGAGCGCTTCAAGCCTCGCTGATCCCCAACCTGCACTCATGAAAAATGCCACCGACCGGTGGCATTTTTACCTTATTGCTGCACGTCAGCGATGGCACTCAGCCGAAGGCCAGCCAAACGCCGACAAACAGCATGAGCGAGCCCGCGATCCGGTTCATCAGGGTCACGTTGCCGCTCCTGGCGAGGAAGTGGCGCAGGGTGCGGCCACCGCTCGCGTAAAGCAGCAGGCAGGAGAACTCGATGAGGAGGATGAGCACCACCAGGGCGCTGATCTGTGGCACCATCGGCTTGGCCGCATTGATGAAGGGGGGCAGCAGGGAGACCATGAAGGCCCAGCCCTTGGGATTGGCGATGGCGGTGACGAAACCCTGCAGCGCCAGCCCGAGCGGCCTGGTCTCCTGCCCGGCCGAGAGATCAGCCGGAATCGCCATCTTGCCCTTGGCCTGCCACATCTGGATGCCGAGCCAGACCAGATAGGCACCGCCCACGTACTTGAAGGCCGAAAACAGGGCTGGATAGTTGAGCATGACGGCCGCCACCCCGACCACCGACAGCACGGAGACCAGGCCGACGCCGATGAGCTCCCCCCACATCATGTGCAGGGTGCGACGCACCCCCAGGCTCATGCCCAGGGTCATCGCCAGGGTCATGCACATGCCGGGGGTCACGGAGACAAAGAAGAACGTGGGAACAAAGAGCGCCAAGATGGCGGGATCAATCCAGTGGGACACACTACACCTCCAGGTAACAAGCAGACGATCTTGCCTATCACACTCTTTTAACACAAGAAAAACCTTTGCGTTCAGCAAGAATTCAGCATTAAAAACCCTGTGACAAGGATTGTCGCACCTGTGTAAGATGCGGCCTTACTCCTCTTTCGAGTCAGGATATTTCATGTCTTTGAATAATCTGTCCATTCGTCTGCAAGTTCTCATTCCGCTACTGCTAGCCAGCCTGCTGATGCTACTCATGGCCGTGGTCAGCAAGCAGGAGATCGACGGCGCCATCAGGGACATGAACAACACCACCGCCAGCGTCACCCGTCACAAGGACGACATCGCCGCGCTGATCCACGCCACCTACCGGCTGCGCACCAACGCCATCTACGGTCTCTACGATAAGGCCCGCTTCGCCGAGCTGCCCGGCACGCTGAATGCCGCCGAGCAGGAGATAAGCGGCCTCTTGTCCCGGCTGGTGATCCCCGGTGCCGAGCAGGACAACAGCCAGGTAGCGGCGGCCCTGCAGGCCTATCTCGGCCACACCCGCAGCAACATGCTGCCACTGCTGGCCCAAAAGCATGGGGACGGGGTAGAACCCGCCGGCTATGAGCAATCCCGGCTGCGCTTTCGCGAGCTGGGGGAGCAACTCATCAAGCAGATAGACACCCTCTCTGCCCACATCAATCAGCTGATCCAGCAGGAGATAGCCCAGGAGCAGGCCCACTACCACGCCACCCTGCTGCAGACCCTGCTGCTGATGGCCGCCACCCTGGTCGCGGCACTCTGCGGCGGCTGGTGGCTCTCCGGTCGCATCGTCCAGCCCATCGGCCAGTTGCAGGAGGTGATGCACGCCGTCGCCCTCGGCCGCTTCAACGTGCGCGCCAGGGCAGAAGGCAACAACGAGCTGGGCCAGCTCGCCAAAGACATCAACCAGACCCTGAGCCAGCTTGGCAACACCATTCAGACCCTGACCGGCATCAGCGGCAACGTGGCCTCAGCCGCCACCGAGCTGGCCGCCGTCATGACCCAGTCCGAGGCCAACGCCCAGCAGCAGCGCAGCGAGACCGAGCAGGTCGCCTCCGCCGTCACCGAGCTGGCCAGCACCGCCGACAACGTCAACCACAATGCCGCCCTGGCCGACGAGCTGGCGCGGGACGCCAACAGCCGGGTCGAGCAGGGGCTGGCGCTGTTTGCCAAGAGCATCCAGGCCAACAGCCGCATGGCGGGCAGCCTGGAGAACGCCGCCACCGTGGTGGCGCGGCTCAAGTCCCAGTCCGAGCAGATCGGCAAGGTGATCGAGGTGATTCAGAGCATCTCGGAACAGACCAACCTGCTGGCGCTCAACGCCGCCATCGAGGCCGCCCGCGCCGGTGAAACCGGCCGTGGCTTTGCGGTGGTGGCCGACGAGGTACGCCTGCTGGCGGCGCGGACCCAGGACTCCACCAAGGAGATCCAGGCCATCATAGAGCAGTTGCAGAGCCAGTCCCTGTCGGCCAACAGCGGGGTGCAGGAGACCCTGGAGATCCTCGGCCACAACCAGCGTCTCTCCGCCGAGGTGCAAGACCTGCTGGGGGGCATCACAGAGGCGGTCAACCAGATCAATGGCGCCAATGCCCAGGTGGCCACCGCCGCCGAGGAGCAGTCCTGCGTCACCGCCGACATCAGCCGCAACATCACCAACATCCACGAGATAGTGAACCAGAACGTGGCCGGCATCAGCCAGAGCGCCGCCGCCAGTCACGAACTGTCACAGCTCGCCGAGCAGCAGCGCAGGCAGCTCGCCCAGTTCCAGCTGTAATCCTCCCCCCTCTCCTTGACAGACCCCGGGCCCGGCCCCGGGGTCTGTCCCCTCCCGTTTAAAACGGCTTTTTGCCCATAAGGCGTCATTAGGGGCTGGGCTGCATCCACAAATATGGGTATGGTAGAGGCACGTCATTCCCCCTCACCCAGAGAACACCATGAGCCTCAAGTTCAAGAAACCCGCTTTTATCGCGCTCGGCCTCGTCGCCCTGCTCTCCGCGCTCTGGCTCGACTTCTACCTGCCGGAACACACCATCGCCACCATCACCGGGGTCGAGGTGAAGCGCACCGACAAGGATGGTCCCATCAGCCAGAAGAACCCGGCCGACGGCCCCACCGTGGATGTCTATTACATCTACACCGAGCGCCCCGGCGAGAAGATCCGGGTGTTTCGCAACGAGGATACCCTCTGGGGCTGGCCCTTCTACTTCAAGTTCAACGCCGCCGACGTGCAGGCCAAGGCCAAGTCCATGGAGTTCGAGAAGCGCCTGGCCATCATCACCTCCTACGGCTGGCGCCTGAACATGTTCTCCCTCTTCCCCAACGTCACCAAGATAGAGAGCACCGAGCCCGACGCCTCCACCTGGAGCTTCTTCCGCTGGTTCTGGTTTGGCATCTGGGCGCTGGTGATGGGCAAGGCCGCCGTTGCCACCTGGCGTTACTTCGATCGCCTCGAGGACGAGATATGAGCGAGCCGAGCAAGACCCGCTCCAGCTTCTATCGGCGGCTCTACGTGGCTCACCTGATAAGCCAGGGCACGGATACAGTGCCCGCCATCATGGCCGCCACCGGCATGCCGCGCCGCACCGCCCAGGACACGCTCAGCGCCCTGGCGGAGCTGGACATCCTCTGCGCCTTTGAGCAGACCGAAGGGGCACGCCACCTGCAGGGGCACTATCGCATCAGCGACTGGGGCCCCATCAACCCCGCCTGGATAGCGTCCCAGCTCCCCGCCATCAAGCAGACCCTGGGTTATCCCTGAGAACCGGCAAACGTGGCTCGCCCCATCAGGCAGGGCTGGCAATAGACAAAAAGAGAGGGGAGCCCGTGGCTCCCCTCTCTTTTTGTCAGCAGGACGCGCCCCCTATTCCGGGAAGGGTTCTTCCGGCAGGGGTTCATCGGATTCCCCCTTGGTGCAATCGATGATGGAACGCTTGGGGTTGCCGGGGTCACGCAGCAGCAGGGGAGCCTCCCCCAGATCGTGTTTGCGCTCATCGGCAAACTCGCTGCCATAGGCGTTGTGGGTCAGCCTGCGCGCATTGGCGATGGGGGTGTCTACAAACAGGGCGTGCACCTCGAAGGTCGAGGCCGGGATCAGAAATCCGGTGATGGGCAGACCATGAAGCTCCTGGTGGGTCTTGTACCAGGCGAAACCGTCTGACGTCTTGTCCGGGGTGAAGGTCTTGAGCAGCGGGTGGGACGGCTCACCGCTCTCGCTGTCGAGGTAGAGATCGTCCAGATCGCAGGTCGCCAGCCCCTGCCACATCCTCTCGAACGGCGTGGCACAGGCCGTCAATTGCATACATGTCAGCAGCGCCAACGTCCCTTTCCACATGCCCAACCCCTTATTCGATGTCCGAGATCTCAGTCAAATGCCCTTAGACGCCCCACCAGCAGATCGATGAAGCCGACCCTGTCAAGCCCCAGCAGCACTCGCGCATTGGCCGGTCTACCGGTGAGCCCGTAGCGATCCACCACCGTCATCCCCACAGTATGCCTGCCCTGGGTCTCTATGCCGACCCAGCAATCCTGCCCATGGAAGAGCGCCGGTGCCAGCAACCAGGCGATGGTACAGGGGTCATGGAGCGGCGCGCCAGCAAATCCCCACTTGGGATCCCTGTGGTAGATCATGAAGAAATCGAGCAGGTCCGCCACGCACTGGGCCACCGGGTTGGGGATGGCACGCACCCGCGCTATATCCTCGTCCATCACCTGAGCCTGGTGGGTCACATCCAGCCCGCACAGGGTGATGGGAATGCCGGCGCTGAACACCATATCGGCCGCTTCCGGGTCCACATAAATATTGAATTCCGCCGCCGGGGTCCAATTGCCCGCCCCCGCCGCGCCGCCCATCAAGACGATGCGGCCAATCTTGGATTTCAACTCGGGGTGGGCCGCCAGCAGCAGGGCGATATTGGTGAGGGGACCGGTCGGCACCAGGGTGACCGGCTCCGGGCTCTCGCGCAGGCACTTGGCCATCAACTTGAGGCCCGTCATGGCCTGGGGTGCAAAGGCGGGATCTGGCAGCTTGGGGCCATCGAGGCCCGATTCACCGTGGACGTTGTCGGCGATGATAAGCTCCCGGGCCAGGGGTTTCGGCGCCCCCGCCGCCACCGGAATGTCGTGGCGACCGAGCAGGGTGAGGATGCGCAGGGCGTTGTTGAGGGTCTTGTCCGGGGTCTGGTTGCCCGCGCTGGTGGTGACCGCCAGCACCTTGAGCTCTGGGCTCGCCAGCGCCAGTATGAGGGCGATGGCATCATCGTGGCCGGGATCGCAATCGAGAATAACGGGCAACGCCATGGAGAGGATCCTTACGACATGACAGGGAGCCATACCTTAGCAAGCCAGCGCCGAATGAACTCGGGAAGGGGTCACAAAACAGCGTCGTCCTGCATTATCAATCACTTGCCACCAGGCACCCCAGGCAGGACCTGGCCAGCTCACGCCGATTCGCCCCGCGCCACCGCTTGGAGTATGATCGCCCCCCGTTTCCAGCCCGTGCGTCCCATGTCTGTTATCGTCGATACCTTCATCGCCCCCCCTTGCAATGCCCAAATAGAGGTCCTGTTCGAGGATGAACACCTGCTGCTCATCAACAAGCCGAGCGGCCTGCTCAGCCTCTCGGGCAAGAACCCGCAGAACCTCGACTCCGTCCACCATCGGCTGGTGCAGGATTACCCCGGCTGCACCCTGGTGCACCGCCTCGACTTTGGCACCTCAGGCCTCATGGTGGTGGCCAGAGACAAGGGCATCAACGGGATGCTGTGCCAGCAGTTCAGCCAGCGGGCGGTGAGCAAGGCCTATGACGCCCTGCTGTGCGGCCATCTGGCGGACGATGAGGGGGTGATCGAGGCGCCCATCGCCAAGGATCCGGCGATCTTCCCGCTGATGAAGATCTGCGCCAGCGGCAAGCCCGCGCGCTCCCGCTATCGGGTGGTGGAGCGACTGGTGCGCGAGAGTGCGAGGGGCGAGCCCTTGCCATTGACCCGGGTCAGCCTGGTGCCGGAGACAGGCCGCACCCATCAGCTGCGCATCCACAGTCAGTGGCTGGGTCACCCCATACTCGGCTGCGATCTCTACGGCGGTCTGGAGCTGCCGGGTTGTGAGCAGGCGCCACGGCTGATGCTGCATGCCAGCGCGCTGGATTTCGTGCATCCGGTGAGCGGCGAGCCGATGCAGATCCGCTGTGAGGCACCCTTTGAACAGGTGCTGGCCGCCATGACGGGGCAACAGGGGTAATGAGGAACAGGGAATAAAGGGGCAGGCAAGCAGAAGAGGGGCAAAGCGGTAAACGGCGGATAAAGATAGGGGCCGCGCTTTCGCAACGGCCCCCACCCCCCACTCGTGGTGGTGCTATCAGATCAGCTTGCGGGCAGCGCCCAGTACGATCTTGATGGCATCAGATTCGGTTTTCGCCATGGTCTCGGCGTTCGGGATTTCCTGCTGGGTACGGTTGACGATGACGCCAGCCACCATACCGGCGCGCAGGCCCTGGCTGGTGCACATGGTCAGCAGGGTAGCGGACTCCATCTCGTAGTTCAGCACGCCCATGGCTTGCCACTCTTTCATGGAACCCTGGAAACGGCTCACGACGCGACCGGATACGGTGTCGTAACGCTCCTGACCTGGGTAGAAGGTGTCGGAGGAGGCAGTCACACCGATGTGCAGCTTGGAACCCAGCTCTTTGGCAGTGTTGACCAGCGCGGTGGTGCAGTCGAAGTCGGCCACGGCCGGGAACTCCATCGGCGCGAAGTGCAGGCTGGCACCGTCGAGACGCACGGAACCTGTGGTGACGATCACATCGCCCACGTTCAAGTGCGGCTGGATGGCACCTGTGGTGCCGATGCGCAGGAAGGTGCGGATACCCAGTTGGGCCAGCTCTTCCACCGCGATGGAGGTGGACGGGCCGCCGATGCCGGTGGAGCAGATGATCACGGCCTTGCCGTCCATCTCGCCGCGCCAGGTAGTGAACTCACGATGGCTGGCCAGGTGCACAGGGTTATCCAACAGCTCTGCGATGCGCTTCACGCGCTCGGGGTCACCGGGAACGATCGCCAGGGTGGCGCCTTGCAGATCCGCTTTCTTCAAACCCAAGTGAAATACATCAGACATAGTGGACTCCTGGTTGCATCCCGCCGCCTCGCAGCCGAGCGCAGTTAAGGTGATTCTTTATGGTATTTTCGAGCCTGTTTCCCTCCATCGGGGAAGGCGCCAACTATGGTCGAAAGCGCTTTCCAATTCCTTGACGCGCTTCACACTTCCACGCATCCGAGGCGGTAAAAAACCGGCAAAACGTTTGCTAACCTGATGAATTTCTTGAAAAACGTTTTTACACAGAACAAGAGGCAAGCACCCTTGTCAATCCCCGCCTTGCCCCGGTTTTTCGGTACGCGATCGAGTTCATAAAGTTGTCAATCAGATACCATTGACCCCGCGTCATCCCCTTGACGCTGTATGTAGGTACCGCATACGACTTGATGACCCCCCATCATGGCGACATCCAGGGCCATGGGTAACCCGCCGTGAAAGATGAAAAACCTTTCTGGGGAAAACGACAAGCAGCACACTCCGGGATCAGGGTCGATGACCTCGATGCGCAGGCCGAGCACGCCCCCAAGCAGGCCTGCGGCTTCGCCGAGATCGTCGCCCTCTTCCGCGCCGCCATGTGAGGGGCTGTTGTTTGTCAGGGCCGCCACGCGGCCCTTTTTATTGGCAGGAGGATCAATGGCTTTTTACTTCCGCACGGGGAGTGGGTATGATTTGCCGAGCTAAAAAAGACTGTATGGATGATCTGAACCCGATATGCGGATGAAACACCTGATTGCCGCGGCCCTGACCGCCCTCACCCTGTCCGGTTGCAGCCTGGTCTATCGCATCGATATTCCTCAGGGCAACTATGTGGAACAAAAGCAGGTCGACAAGCTGCGCCAGGGCATGACCCGCGAGCAGGTCGAGTTCGTGCTGGGTTCTCCCATGCTGCGCGACGGCTTTGACCCCAACACCTGGTACTATCTCTATGAGTTCCAGCCAGGTCGTGGTGACAAGGAGCGCAAGGAGCTGACCCTGAACTTCGTGGGTGACAGACTCGCCACCGCCACGGGTGACTTCCCCCTCCCCGCCGCCTTCACCACCCCGCTCTGACAGCATCATAAAACCGGCCAAGGCCGGTTTTCTCTTGTCTGGCCTCCGATCGGGTTTCGCAGGGGCGCACTCCCTGAACCATGATCAAGGACGTCAACGCCCCTCATCATCCCCTCAAGGAGATCACATGAGCCAGATCCTGATCGCCGGGGCAACCGGCCTGGTCGGCCAGGCCCTCATCCGCCAGCTCGGCACTGAGCACCAGCTGACTCTGCTCTGCCGCCAGCCGGGCGAGGCTGCCCCCAACCGGCACTGGCTGCCGGTAGACTTCGAACGCCTAGACGAGGTGGCGCTACCCGGCCCCGTCGACATGGCCTTCTGCTGCCTCGGCACCACCCGCAAGGACGCCGGCTCCGATGAGGCCTTTCGCCGGGTCGATCACGACTATGTGCTGGCCTTTGCCGCCCTCGCCCGTCGCCACGGTTGCCGGCGCCTGCTGGTCGTCTCCAGCCTGGGGGCCAATCCGCGCGCTCCCGCCCTCTATCCCCGCACCAAGGGAGAGATGGAGCAGGCCTTGCTGGCCCAGACATGGCAGCGACTCGTCATACTGCGCCCCGCCATGCTGCTCGGCCATCGCGAGCCTTCGCGCCGCTCCGAGCAGCTAGTTCAAGCCATCTATCCCTGCATAAAGCCCCTGCTGCAGGGCAATGCTGATCAGTTAA
>NZ_CDBZ01000084.1:0-223 GCF_000819985.1 Aeromonas media
TTCGCTTTTCTTTCGGCGCCTGCTTCACAAGGAAGCTGGCTCATCAGTTCGGCGTGTTCCGCCGTGCTGGTAGGGGCGCATTATAGGGAGCCGCGCCGGGATGACAAGGGCTTTTTCACCTTAACCGTTTGTTCGCTCAGTTCTACAGCAAGTCGTTCTCTTTTCAGCCATTCCGATTCCTAAATCGGCATTGACTGGATTTAAATTGAGTATTTGAAAAGCC
>NZ_CDBZ01000084.1:377-33684 GCF_000819985.1 Aeromonas media
GGCTTTTCAAATACTCAATTAAGGTCGCTGTCATGCACCAGATCCTCGATAGCCACAAGGAAGAGCAGATAGTCCCGCTGTTCCGTCTGGGGTTTCGTCCCTTCTTCCTGCTTGGAGCTCTGTTTTCCTGCCTAGCCATGTTGGGCTGGCTGGGGCAGCTTAACGGCTGGTTCGCTCTGCCCGGTATTGGCAATCCCATCTGGTGGCACGCTCATGAGATGTTGTTCGGCTTTGGCGCCGCCATCGTCGCGGGGTTTCTGTTGACTGCTGTCCAGAACTGGACGGCTCATCCCGGCGTTCGCAGCTGGCCATTAGCGTTGGTCGTGGGATTGTGGGCGCTGCCAAGGTGCCTGCTACCCTGGCTGGGAGAAGACAATATCATTCTGATGGCGTTGGATCTGGCTTGGCTACCGCTCTGTGCCTGGTTCCTCGCCAAGCCCATCATCATGACACGCCAATGGCGCAACCTCTTCTTTGTCCCCTTGCTCCTCATACTGACGCTGCTCAATGGCGCCACTTGGTTATGGCGAGATGACTGGAACACAGTGGAACATCTGCTGATCACGGCTGTACTGCTGTTCACCACTCTGATTGCCGTGATGGGTGGACGGGTTATTCCCTTCTTTACTGCCAGAGGCACGGGTCAGGAGAAGGCACCTCCCCGCCCCTGGCTGGAGCGCGGGGCATTGGCCTCTCTCTGGCTGATCCTGCTGCTCTGGCTACTGCTGCCCGGCTCATGGGCCAACTCTTTATATACAATGCCTCTATATATAGTGGCGGCTGGCTTGCACCTGTGCAGGCAACTGCGCTGGCAACCCGGTGACACCCTGGCACACCCCCTGCTATGGTCGCTGCACCTGGCTTACCTGTTTATTCCCCTTGGTCTGCTCGCCTTCACGGCTCAGGCTGCTGGCCTGCCCCTCAGCTTGTCGCTGGCCAGTCACCTGCTCAGTGCTGGCTGCATGGGCACCATGATCCTCGGAATGATTGCCAGAGTGTCGCTCGGTCACAGCGGCAGAGCCCTGCACGTAGGGCGCAGGATCACCATGGCATTCGCTCTGGTGATCGTCTCTGCGCTCGTGCGGGTCTTGATCCCTCTGTATTGGCCTACCTTGACGCTGACGGGATGGAACCTGAGCGGCTGGAGCTGGATAGCGGCCTATGGTCTGTTTGTCTGGGTTTACACCCCCATCCTGACCCGCCCCAGAGTGGACGGTCGTCCTGGCTAGCCATCAGGCACGAGTGGCGGGATAGTGGATCAAATTGTGAAAAACGACCGGGGCTATTCCCAAATTGCGGTAACCATGGGGGCGGTCGGCGACGAAGCGAACGGCTTCCCCCTGCTCCAGTGAACGCCACTGCCCATCGACCAGCACCTCCATTACCCCGCTGATGACGATGACATGCTCGGTCACCCCGGTCTCATGGGGTTCCGATTCCCGCTGATAGCCAGGTAGCAGGGTCAATTCAAACAACTCGAACCCGAAGCGGCCTTCATAGGGAAACAGCGGCGCCACCTGCATGCCTTCGCCCGCCGGTTGCTGGCGAATGTCATCGGCGGTGCGATAGAGCGTCTCCCCCGCCACTGCCGGGGTCGGCTCGATAAAGCTGGAGAAGGAGACCCGAAACCCGGTGGCGATCTTCCACAGAGTCGCCACCGTCGGGCTGGATTCCCCCCGCTCGATCTGCCCCAGCATGGCCTTGCTCACCCCGGTCTCACGGGCAGCCACATCCAGACTCCACCCCAGGTCGCTGCGCAGCCCTTTCAATCGCTGAGCCAGATGTCGATTCATCTCCTGCATACGCCCTCTCCCGAATGCGGCATGTCACCTTGTGCGCTATAGCGCACAAGGTTATAGTCAAAGTCATATTGTACGTAATAACGCACAAGCTATCGACATACACAAGGAAGTCACCATGCCCTTTGCTTTCCCCCATCTGGCCGCAGGCCTTATCGCCGTTCTGGTTGGCTATACCAGTTCGGTTGTGCTGATCATTCAGGCGGCCACCGCCGCTGGTGCCGATGCCGCCCAGGTATCCTCCTGGCTATGGACGTTGGGTATTGGCATGGGAGTGAGCTGCATCGGCCTCTCCCTTTATTACCGCATACCCGTGCTGACCGCCTGGTCTACCCCCGGGGCCGCCCTGCTCATCACCAGCCTGGGCAATTTCAGCCTGTCGGAAGCCATCGGTGCCTTCATCGCCTCCTCCTTGCTGATCACCCTGTGTGGCATCAGCGGCTGGTTCGACAGGCTGATGCGCCACATTCCAGCGCCCCTGGCCGCCGCCATGCTGGCTGGTGTGTTGCTCAGATTCGGGCTGGACCTATTCAAAGTCGCCCCACAGGATCCCCTGCTGCTTGGCGCCTCGCTGCTGGCGTTCTTGCTTGGGCGCCACCTCTGGCCCCGCTACACCATGGTGCTGGTCCTGGGTGCCGGCATGCTGCTCTGCACCCTGAGGGGCGAGCTGCAGCTTGCCGAGGTCCACTGGCAACTCTCCAGTCCGGTATGGATCTCGCCAACCTTCTCCATCAACGCCTTGCTGGGGATAGCGCTGCCGCTTTTCATCGTCACCATGACGTCGCAAAACATGCCCGGCATTACTATCCTGCGTGCCCATGGTTATCAACCGGCAACCTCTTCCCTGATCGGTTGGACCGGTCTTACCGGCCTGCTGCTGGCCCCATTTGGTGGTTATGCCTTCAACCTGGCCGCCATCACGGCCGCCATCTGCATGGGCAAGGAGGTGGATCCCGACACGGCTCGTCGCTGGCCCGCCGCCGTGTGGGCGGGCTGCTTCTACCTGCTGACCGGTTGCTTCGGAGCTACCGTGGTCGCCTTGTTCAGCGCCTTTCCCACCGCTCTGGTGACCTGCGTGGCCGGGCTGGCACTGCTCGGCACCATAGGCAGCAGCCTGCACGCGGCACTGCAGCAGGATGAAGAGCGGGAAGCCGCGCTGCTCACCTTCCTCATCACGGCTTCGGGGATCAGCCTGCTCGGTGTCGGCTCTGCCTGCTGGGGATTGCTGGTCGGCGTGGCGCTGCATCAAGTCAACCGCCTCCGCGCCTGACCTGACCATCTGGGGAGACTCCAGTGAGACGCTGCACACAATTCGGCAAAGGTGGTTCACAGGTGAACCCCATTCCCGTTTAGTGAGAAGGAGGCGCAGATTCTTCCCGATACGCGCCGCTGTCAGACTCAATACTGGAGAAGAAGAATGAGGAATCAGGCTGTCATTTTATTGCTGACCCTGCTGGGTACCACCAGTGCCCATGCCGTCGACACGGACAGGGAGCTGGCACGCCAGCTCGCATTGCAACAGAAGAGCCTGCTACCCCTGCTCACCAATCAGGAGTACCAGAGCCCGCTGCCAAACCTGCTGCAAAAGGCGAGTCCACGCCTCAAGCGGCAGGCCAGCGATGCCAACCAGGCCGCGATCAGCCGGCAAGGGCTGGACGGCGAGATCAAGCAGCTGATGCAGCTGCGACTGGCCAACCCGGAGCAGGCTGCCGCACTGCAACAAGGAGTCGACCCCCTGGTTGCCTACGTGCCGAGCGGAGATGAGAAGAGCTGGAGTGCCATCGAAGCCTTCGACAGCGCCGGCAACCCGGTCTACCTCGATGTAAACCAGCCACCGGCACGGCCGGTACTGGTAGTGGAGGCCGATCCCGTCAAGGCCAAGAATGCAGGCTTGAAGGTGATGCGCAAGGCGCTGGCAGCCGCCGATATCCAGGTGGCCCCCCGTGTCGCCGGCAACACGGCCCCCCTCAAGACCAGCATCCTCAAGAAGATCAGGCTCAGCGATGATCAGGAACCCTGGTTGCTCGGCGCCGCCGAGGTCTACGCCGTCGTGGCCGGGGTCAATCCCGGTCGGGACGAACCCGTGGTGGACATAGTCGACATGCCCTATCTCGACCATGACAACACCGACTACACCCCGAACCAGATCCTGGTGTACTGGGATCGCTATCGCTGGGGCGCAGTCGACCTCGTCATGATGGAGCAGGATGACAACGTCAACTACAAGGAGCTGAGCGCCCTGCTGATCGAGGCCCTCAAGCTCGGCTTCACCGCAGGCGGCGTGCCGGAAGCCCTGCCCTTCCTCGACCTAGGCGGTCGCATCGTCAAGGCGCTGCCCGACTCCTGGATGACCAACAACGACGACTATCTCGATACCTTCTACACCCTGGAGCAGGACCAGAGCTACCACCAGTATCCCGGTGCTGCCGGCAATGCGGTCATCACGCTGGAGCCCAAGGAGATCCAGCCGACCAGACCCTGAACATCACTCAAGGCAAAAAGCCAATGAGGCGACTCATTGGCTTTTCTCGTTTCGGTCTCAAGGGGCTCAAGGCCGGTTGAAATGATGCAGACCTACTTCAGGGTCGGCACCCACTTGTTGTCAGGGGTGGGTGAAGCAGGGCAGGGAGCGGCTGAATCTGTGCTCGAACACCAGAGAGGTTTCGAGGTGTACCACCTCTTCCCGGGAGGTGAAGTGATCGAACACGAAGTTGCGCAGGTGTTCGGTGTCGGCGACGCAGAGGTGCACCAGGAAATCATCCTTGCCACCCATGTGAAACAGGCTGATCACCTCGGGCAACGCCAGGATGGCATCGCGAAACGCATCTATGATTTGCCGGCTGTGACGCGCCAGCTGCAGGGAGACCATGGCCTGGATATGGCCGCCCAGAGCCTGATAATCCACCTCGCAGTGAGCACCTTTCAGCACCCCGTCCTGTTGCAGCTTTCGCACCCGCTCCAGGCAGGTGGAGGGAGCCACCCCGACCAGGGCCGCCAAATCCTTGTTGGTCATGCCCGCATCGCGAAACAGATGGGCCAGGATGTCCAAGTCCAGTTGATCCAGGTTTCTCATCTCTACTCCTTCCATCGCTCTATTTTTTTAGACTCTGCCCGTAAACCGGACCGAACACAACGCAGATTGACATCGCACCCGCGCCCTCTATGCTGTGCCGCACTCAAACAGGGGGCCAACAAGTTCGTTTGACACCCGCCTAGCACCGACAAGGATCCTCATGCTCAGTGCCCACCCCTTCTGGAGCCTGGAGGTTCCGCGCCTCGACGGCCAGCTGTTGCTCACCCCCTGCCCCGGCAACCAGCAGGTTGCCATGCCGCTCGCCCTGGCCCAGTTGCAGCTGGCCGGTGCAGGCGGTGTGCTCACGCTGATGACGAAGGATGAGCTAGCCGCACGTGGCGCAGGCTCCCTCGGCTCACTGGTCAAGGCCAGGGGCATGGCCTGGTTCCACCTGCCCATAGCGGACGATGAGGCCCCTGATGAAGCCTTCGAGCAAGCCTGGCTCCCCGTGCTGCCGCAACTGATCTCCCTGCTGCGCGAGGGCAGGCACCTGGCCATTCACTGTCACGGAGGGAGCGGCCGCACCGGGTTGGTAGCGGCCCTGCTGCTGATGGCCCAGGGCCAGCCCCAGCTGGAGGCCATGGCCACCATCCGGGCCAGGCGGCCCGGCGCTTTCACCCTGGCCTGCCACCGTCACTGGCTCGACACCCGGGGACGACGACTGGCCGAGGCCGACTGAAGGAAGCCCTGCCCCTTGAGCTGCTGACAAGTGAACACCTTGCCGATCTCCTCCAGCCAATAGCGGGTGAGCCAGCCCTACACCTGGCCTTTGGGCTGCTGATAAGTGAACACCTTGCCAATCTCCTCCGACCATAGCCGGTGAGCCGGCCCTACATCTAGCCCTTGGGCTGCTCGTAAGTGAACACCTTGCCGATGTCCTCCAGCCGATAGCTGGTGAGCTGATAGACGTAGTAGTTGAGCCAGTTGGAAAACAGCAGGTGGCCGTGGCTGCGCCAGGTGGCGCGCGGGGTCTGATCGGGATTGTCGCCCGGGTAGTAGTTGACCGGGATGACGGGGGTGAGGCCCGCCGCCAGATCCCGCCGGTACTCCCCGTCCAGGGTCAGTGCATCGTATTCGGGGTGGCCGGTGACGAACACCTGGCGGCAATCCTTGGTCGCCGCCAGATAGACACCGGCCTCCTCGGACTCGGCGAAGATCTGCAGATCGGTATGGGCGCGGATGAGATCCCCATCAAAGGCCGCATAGCGGGAGTGGGGCGCAACGAATTCATCATCGAAGCCACGCAGCAGCGGCTCGTGCTCATCGAGGCGGTGGTGGCGATAGACCCCGGACAGCTTCTCGCCGTGGGTCTGCTTCTCCATGCCGTAGAGCGCCTTGAGCGCCGCCTGCACCGCCCAGCACAGGAACAGGGTGGAGGTCACATGCTGATGGGACCACTCGATGATCTCGACGATGCGCGGCCAATAGACCACCTCCTCGAACTCCACCAGCCCGAGCGGCGCCCCCGTGATGATCATGCCGTCGTAGTTGTTGCCACGCACCTGCTCGAAATCGTGATAGAAGTTCTCGAGGTGTGCCTGGGGCGTGTTCTTCGACTCCCGATCGTCGATGCGCAGCAGATCCACGTCCACCTGCAAGGGCGAGTTGGAGAGCATCCGCATCAGCTGGATCTCGGTCTCTATCTTCTTGGGCATCAGGTTGAGGATGAGCACCCGCAGCGGACGGATGTTCTGGGTGACGGCCCGGGATTCCGTCATCACGAAGATGTTCTCCTGCCCCAGCACTTCGGCGGCGGGCAACTGGTCCGGGATCTTGATCGGCATGCTGACTCCCTGTACTGCATCGGTAAATATGTCTGGACATCTAGAAGCCTATAATAAAGCGCTCATCCTGTCATCAGATACCTTTTGTATTCACCCCTGCCTTTGACTAGCATACGGCTCTGTGTGTCTCTCGTGCCCAACCCCATGACAGGAATCAAGATCTCGGTCGATCGGCTGCAAGTCGGCAATTACGTCTCCCTGCCACTGGGATGGCGTGAGCACCCCTTCCTGTTTTCCAGCTTCAAACTCAAGAGTGAAGAGGAGATAGAGCTGATCCGCCGGCTCGGTCTCAAGCTGGTGACCATCATCCCCGACAAGAGCGACGCCCCCCCCAAGCCCCTCGATCAGGTGCAGCCCGCACCGGATGGTGCTGACGATCTGGTCGGGCGCCAGCAGGAGATGCAGCAGGAGAAGACCAGGCGCATCGAGCAGTTGCAGCGCTATCGCCGGGATCTGCAGCAGTGCGAGAAGCATTTCCAGCAGTCCCTGGCCCAGGTGCGCAACCTGATGGGCAAGATCCAGTCCCGCCCCCTCAACGCCATCAATGAGGCCCAGGAGCTGATCAACGCCATGACGGAGCAGTTGCTGTCGGTGGACGAGATGGTGCTGCACCTGGTCTCCGACAGCGCGGACGGCAACAACCTCCAGTTCCACTCCCTCAACGTCAGCGTGCTCAGCATGCTGCTGGCCAGAGAATGCAAGTTGCCGGCCGAGGCTATCCGTCAGGTCGGCATGGGAGCCCTGTTCCACGACATCGGCAAGCTGAAGATCCCGAGCCAGATCCTGCGCAAGACAGGCCCTCTGACCAAACCCGAGCAGAACCTGATGGCCCAGCATCCGCGCTACGGCCTGGAGTTGCTGAGCCTGACCAGTGGCTTCCCCGAGCCGGCGAAGCGCATAGTGCAGTACCATCACGAGTACCTTGACGGCAGCGGGCCACAGGGGCTCAGGGGGGATCAGCTCGACCCGCTGACCCAGATAGTGTCCCTCATCAACGAGTACGACAACCTCTGCCACCTGCAGGCCAAGGTGCCCTATTCCGCCCTCGGCAACCTCTACAAGCAGCGCAAGGGCCAGTTCAACGCCGACCACCTCGGCATGCTGATCCGGCTGATGGGCATCTACCCGCCCGGCAGCGTGGTGCAGCTCTCCAACGGCCAGGTCGGGCTTGTGATGTCGGTCAACGCCTCCCGCCTGCTCTACCCCGCTGTGCTGGTGTACGACCCCCGCATCCCGCGCCAGGAGGCGGCCATCATAGATCTCGAGCAGGCCGAGCTGACCATTGCCAAGGTGATCCACCCCAAGCGACTGCCGCCGGCGGTGTTCGAGTACCTCAACCCGCGCACCCGGATCAGCTACTACTTCGAGCACAACAAACCCTGATCGGGGTTCACCACCCAAGGAGCCTGCATGCGTATCGAGATCATCAGCACGGGGGACGAGATAGTGACCGGCTTGGTGGTGGACACCAACGCCGCCTGGCTCAGCGCCCTGCTGCTGGAGCAAGGCTGGCAGGTGCGCCGCCGCCTGACCGTGGGGGACAACCTCGCCGATCTGAAGGCCGCCTTGCAGGAGAGTGCCAGCCGGGCCGAGGTGGTGCTGGTGTGCGGGGGGCTCGGCCCCACCGCGGATGATCTCACCGCCCAGGCGGCGGCCGAGGCCTTTGGCCAGCCCCTGACCCTGTTCCCCGACTGGCTCGCCACCATGGCCGAGCGCTACGCCAGCCGGGGCCGCACCATGGCCCAGAGCAATACCAAGCAGGCCTGGCTGCCCCGGGACTGCGAGATCCTCGACAACCCGGTGGGCACCGCCTGCGGCTTCGTAGTCAGCCACCCGGCCAGTCACGGCCAGAGCCGGCTCTTCTTCACCCCGGGCGTGCCGTTCGAGTTCAAGCAGATGGTGCGCGAGCAGATATTGCCCCGCCTCAAGGCGCTGGCGGGGGAAGAGACTGACACCGAGCTGCGCCGCTTCTATACCTTCGGCATCTCGGAATCCGCCCTCTCGGACAAGCTGGATGCAGCGCCCTGGCCTGCGGGCATCGAGCTCGGCTACCGCTCCTCCATGCCCCTCATCGAGCTGAAACTCATCGGCCACAGGGCCAGCGCCGCCGACATGGATGCTGCCGAGGAACGCCTGCTCGGGAAGATAGCCCCCTGGCTGGTAGGGCGGGGCAACGAGGAGCCGGCGCAGCAGATCTTGGCCCTGCTGGGGGAGCGGCCGCTGTGCCTGCAGGAAGGGGAGAGTCGGGGTGCCCTGCTGGCCATGTGCCACCCGCATCCGGGGCTGGAGGCCAGCTTCAGCCATAGCCTCCCCTGCGAGCTCGACCATCTGACATGCAGCGGACGGGAGCCCAGCCTGACCATAGGCAGTGCGGGCCCCGACGGCGTGCCACTGCTGCTGTGCGCAGACGGGCAGCAAATCGGCCAGCGGGTGAAGCTAAATCACCCGGATCCCGAGAGCGCCCGCCGGATCCTCGCCTTCGCCGCCCTCGACATGCTGCGCCGCCACCTGCAGGGGCTGCCGGTGCTCGCCGACTACCTCACCCTGACCAGAACGGCCAGCCGCATCGACTGATACCGGGCTAGAAGGCGCCTAAGCCCCCATTCCCATGCACCCAGTACCCGGCAAGCGCCAGGGTCAGCAGGCAGAAGGCCTTCTCATAGCCCCCGCCGCTCTTGAGGGGCAGGCCGGGCAGCCGAAAGCGCCGTCGCCAGGGCCAGAGCAGGGGAATGCCCATGGGGGTGAGCCAGTCCCCGAGCAAGTGGCTGAGGTAGCCGACGATGAGCGCGTCCTTCATCACGCCGGACAGCGGGCCGGATACCTGAAACTGCGCCAGCCCCCATATCCCCAGACCCACCGCCAGCAGGCTGTGGGTGAAGCCACGATGGCCGAACAGGCGGGAGAGGGGCCCCGAGATCCAGGGCAGCTGCCGACCGAGCAGGGACTGGGGGTGATCGAGGTCTGGCAGCAGCGCGCTGGCCAGGGCCATGGGCACTATGTGCCACAGGCTGCCTTCGGCCAGAGCCGGAGTGAGTTCGACCTTGTGGGCAAGCAGGGCGCAGGTGACGGAAAACAGCAGGTGGCCTTGGGCGGTCATGGGGCTCGTTCGGTTGGACAAGAGGGCAGTATGATCGGTAGCGACCCGCATCAGCGCCTCGGGGCGGCGGCAGATTAAAATCCCTTGAACCGCCTCTGGCAAGGTGAATCGTATCGCCACCCTGAACCTGACACCCATCTGGGTCCGCTTTCGGTGAAATAGTCAGCAGATACCGCCAAACACACCTCACTTGACACCAAACAAGTCATCACGGCACCGTCACCCGCCGTCAGACACAATTTCCCCAACCCGGCTCACCCATTTGCACTCGGCTCGTTGACCCGGAAGAAGAAATGCCAGAATACTGCGGTTCTGGGCCGCCCTGATGACATTGGCTTTTGGCAAGGATCCCGCCCCCGGCCACAGGGAGGTTGGCCGGATCGGGACAACGAAGGAGGATCCCGGTGTTAAGCAAAGAGTGGTTTCAGCTGTCGGCAGACATGACCTATGTCTGTCTGCGCATTGCCCCGGGTCTCACCGATCCCGTTCAGGAGCACCATGTCCTGGCCCTGTTGCGGCTCTCCAACTGCCGACGCTATCAACCCCTCGGCGAGGGGATCCGGCAGGCCGTCACCCTGCTCAACACCCTGCTGACCCAGCCTGATGCCCCCTCTCACCCGCCCGTGCCCATCGCCCAGCGGCAGGATGCCCGACTGCTGATCCTGATCGACAAGGATCAGATGAGCGCCAGCGCCCAGATCACCGCTGACTGGGGCGGCAGTTCCCTCACCCTGGCGCAGTTGCAGGAGGCCGTGGCGGCGAGTCCGGTCAAGCAGGGAGTGAGCGAGCGGCTGCTCGCCGCCGCCATCAAGGCCGCCAGCGAGGCCGCCCCCGGCACCCGGCTCAACCCCGTCATCGCCCTGGGCAAGGCGGCCAGACACGGCCTGGATACCCGCCTGGAGCGACTGGTGGAGACCGCAGCCGAGCGGATCCTGAAACCCCAGGAACTGGACCATGGCAGGGTAGACATGCGCGATCTCGGCACCCTGCTCACCGTCAAGGCAGGCGCCCCCCTGATGCAGCGCCACCCGGCCACCCAGGGCATAGATGGCTTCACCGTGACGGGCCAGGTGCTGGCGGCCCGCTCCGGCAAGGAGAGCGCCATGACGGCAGGAGAAGGCACCTGCTTCTCCCTCGAAGATCCGGACCTGCTGCTGGCGACCCGCGCCGGGCTACCGTGCCAGGAGCGGGCCGGCATGAGGGTGGACGAGGTGCTGAGCGTCAAGCAGGTCGATATCCGCCACGGTCACGTCGAGTTCGAGGGCTCCCTGCTGGTGACCGGTGATGTCATGCCCGGCATGCGGATCAAGACCAGTGGCGATGTGGTGATAGGGGGCTTCGTCGAAGGGGGCTATATCGAATCCGGCGGCACCATCACGGTGCGCAACGGCATCATAGGGCGCAAGCTGGAGGGGGACGAATACCTCTGCCACCTCTGCGCCGGGGGCGAGATCCACGCCAGCTATGCCCAGTACGCCAGGCTGGAAGCAGACGGCGACATCCATATCCAGAGCCAGCTCAGCCACAGCTATTGCCGCAGCGGCCAGGATCTCAAGGTCGGGGACAGCGCCATGCGCAAGGGCCACCTCATCGGCGGCATCAACATCGCCAACCGCCTGATCATGGCCCCCGTGCTCGGGGCCTCGGCGGCGAACCGGACCCGGTTGCAGATCCTCGGCGGCTACTTCAGCCACAAGGAGCAGGAGCAGGCCCTGCGTCAACGCAAGCAGGCCTGCCGGGAGCAGCTCGACAAGCTGCAGGATCTCATCCTGCGGTTGCTGCAACAACCCAGCGACAAGCGCAATCCCGAGACTCTGAAGAAGATCAAGGCGATCCGCACCCATCAGCTGGACGAGAGCAAGTCCCTTGACGAGCAACTGGCCGAGGCACAGCACGCGCTGCAGGCCCTGATGGCCAGCATGGACATCATCGCCACCCAGCGCCTCTTCCCAGGCGTCGAGGTGGAGATGGCGCACTACCACAGTCGGGTCGATATAGAGCACGGCCCCATCCACTTCGCCATCCGGGACGAGCAGTTGCAGCTGACCCCTTACGAGGGCCAACGCTGATGGCCGCCACTCTCCCCTTCGGCGATGGTGGCGTGATCCCGGCGGCGATTTTCGCTACACTCGGCCTCCCCTTGGCCCCATAGGGCGGGCCGGCCAGACTCAGGTAGTGAGAAGATGTACAAGCTGATCGCATTGGATATGGATGGCACCCTGCTGAACCCGCACGGTCAAATAACCCCCCGCACCCATGCCGCCATCGCGGCCGCCCGCACCCAAGGCGTCACCGTGGTACTGACCTCGGGCCGCCCGCTGGAGGGCATGACGACCTATCTGGCCGAACTCGGCCTCACCGGTCAGGATGACTACGTCATCTGCTACAACGGTGCCCTGGTGCAACAGGTCGCGGATCAACGCATCCTGCGCAGCCAGCTGCTGACCGGCAGCGATGCCAGCGCCATCGCCCATCTGGCCTTTGAGCTTGGGGTCAACGTCCACGGCTTCTCCGTCCGCCAGGGCCTCATCAGCCCCAGAGTCAGCACCTACACCGAGCACGAGTCCCGACTGATCAAGATGCCGATCAACCTGGTGGACTTCGCCACCCTGCCCGCCGACGAGCAGATCATGAAGGTGATGATGATAGACCCCGAGCCCCAGCTCTCCCGCGCCATCGCCCAGCTGCCCGCAGAGCTCTATGAACGCTACACAGTGGTGCGCAGCTCCCCCTACTTCCTCGAGTTCATGAACAAGCGAAGCAACAAGGGCACCGGCGTGGCCGCCCTGGCCGAGCACCTGGGCCTGGACGCCACCCAGGTCATCGCGGTGGGTGATGCGGGCAACGACCGCCACATGATCGAATATGCCGGACTCGGGGTCGCCATGGGCAACGCCACCGACGAGATCAAGGCGCTGGCGCAGCACACCACGGCTCGCAATGACGAGGACGGCGTGGCCAGGGTGATTGAGCAGTTCATCCTCAATGCCTGAATCGACGAGGGGCCTGCGGGCCCCTTCTGCTATCCGGCCATCAGGGTCGAATGTTTAATATATCCACCACACCTTTCTCCCAGAAGCCCACCAACTGCGGCTAAAGCCCCTTATAAAGGGACTCAAGCTGGCTTTCCCATCATCAAAATTAACATTGCGGCATCATTTCGTTTGACATATTGAACGGCCTTGGCAGACTGGGATCGGGATCCAGGCTGTCATCGCCCAGGCTGACCGACGATTCTGGCACTGCAGCATGACCCTGATCCCATGACCATGCCTTGAGGCATGCCCTTGCGAGCGTGAGGCGGCAAGGGCCTTCCCAAGGCGCAGGATGAGACCGCCAAGGATAGCCAAGGTGACCTATGCCCAACCCCAGTTCCCATTCCAAACCCGTCGTGCTGATGACCATGGGGGCCCAGGCCCGCAGCGGCCATGCCTACCAGGTCATGACCCACAAATACATCACCCCCCTGGTGGAGATCAGCGGCTGCGTGCCCCTGCTGGTGCCGACCTGCTGCGGGACAGCTGATCTGGAGCAGTATCTGGATCTCGCCGATGGGGTCTACCTGAGCGGGGCCGGATCCAACATAGATCCCGCCCTCTACGGCCAGGAGAACCTGACCCCGGAGAAGGCCCAGGACAGAGACAGGGATCTGTTCGACATAGCTCTGGTGCGCGCCGCCATCGATCGGGGACTGCCCCTGCTCGGCATCTGCCGCGGCATGCAGGAGATCAACGTGGCGCTCGGCGGGGACATTCATCAGAAGGTCTATTGCGAGCCCGGCTATGCGGATCACCGGGAGGATGCGGACGATCCGGTAGAAGAGCAATATGGCCACAGCCACCAGGTGAGCCTGGTGCCCGGCAGCTGGTTTGCCGACCTGATGGGGGAGGCGCAGATCCCGGTCAACTCCCTGCACGGCCAGGGGATCAAGCGGCTTGGCGAGGGGCTGGCGCCGCTGGCCCATGCCGAGGATGGCTTGATAGAGGCCATTCATGCCCCCGGATTGCCCCAGTTCACCCTGGCGGTGCAGTGGCACCCGGAGTGGAAGGCGAAAGAGAACCCCCACTCCATCAAGCTGTTTCGCGCCTTCGGCGACGCCTGTCGCCAATATCGGCAGCGGGCGGGCTAGTCGCCGAACCCCTTGCCTTTCAACTTGGGCAGGGCCCCGCGATCAGGGCGCAGGGTACGGCAGACATCCAGCCCCTTGAGGCCCCGCTGGACATGGTCAGGAGCCTGCCCGAGCACCATGCCGTTGCCGCGATAGAGCCGGGCCTCTTCCAGCTCGAACAGCTCGCCGCCGATCAGCAGCTGTTCACGGCCATCAACCACCTTGCCCCGCTTCAGGGGCAGGGTCATGTCCACCAGTATCTCGCCAGTGGCGCACCCTTCACGCCAGCGAGCCTCATCCGAGAAAGGCGAAATGGCGATATCCCGCCAGGATCCATCCCGAAACTCCATCCGGTAGTGGTCGCGAAACAGATCGCAGCCCGCCAGCACCATGGGGATGGCCAACCAGATGACACTCTTCATTCCACTCACGCCCTGCACTCCCTTGTCAGTCCGCGCCAAGGATAAATAAATGACCTCGCCCGTGCACCTCTTTCTCTGCCGCTCGGGGTGGATCAGAGCAGCAGCCCGTCCAGCTCGTCGAGGGTGGCGAGCTCCACATCCGGCAGCAACCGCAGCGACTGCCAGGGCAGCCGGCGCTCGTTGAGCCAGGCGGCTCGAAAGCCGTGCAGCCTAGCCCCCAGCACGTCCGTCTCGGGATGATCCCCCACGTGGAGGATCTGGCCGGAGGCGAGCCCGAGGGTCTGCTGCACCTGCACGAACATGTCCGGCGCCGGCTTCATCCTGGCCCCCGCCCCTGCCTTGCAGACCAGGGTGAAGTAGTCGCTCAGTCCGGCCTGTACCAGATCCAGGTTGCCGTTGGTGATGACCGCCAGAGGGTAGCGCTCCGCCAGTCTGGTCAGCAGCCGATGGGTCGATTCGCTCACCGCTATCTTCGAGCGTTCGGCCAGAAAACCGGCGAACACCCGCTGTGCCTCCTGCTCGGCCAGGGAGGCGGCCATGCCCCCCTGCACCATGGCCTCACGGATGCCGTGCTGGCGCGCCAGGCTGACATCCTGGCCCAGCTCGGGCCGGGCCAGCAGCAGGTTGCGCTTGAGCTCGAGCCAGCGCGGCTTGTCCAGCATGGCGGTGGCCAGGTATTCGCTGCGCAGGTGGCTCAGCATCCACTGCTCGGCCCGCGCGATGGCGGGGCCGTTATCATAGAGGGTGTCGTCGAGATCGAACGAGATAGCGGCCACCGGCTGCCAGCGACGGTAAAAATGCATGCATTCTCCTCTGCGTCATCAACAAGATCGCCTGGGCTCCCTGCTGTCACTCATCTTCCGGGGTATCGGGGTCCCGCTTGGCCCTGGGGTGGGCGCTGTCATACACCTTGGCCAGATGCTGGAAGTCGAGGTGGGTATAGATCTGGGTGGTGGAGAGATCGGCGTGGCCCAGCAGCTCCTGCACCGCCCGCAGGTCCCCGGAGGACTCCAGCATGTGGGTGGCGAAGCTGTGGCGCAGCTTGTGGGGATGGACGTGGGCATTGAGGGCCTGCTTGTTGCCCCAGCCGTCGAGCCGCTCCTGTACCGAGCGGGCCGACAGCCGCTGCCGGCGTTTCGAGACGAACAATGCCTCCCCCTCGTCCCCCGCCAGCGCTGGCCGCACCTTGAGCCACTTGTGCAACCACTCCACCGCCATTCTGCCCATGGGCAGCACCCGCTCCCGCGATCCCTTGCCGGTGACCCTGAGCTGGCGCTCGTCGAGCTTCACGTCCGCGAGGTTGAGCCCCACCAGCTCGGCGAGGCGCAGGCCGGAGGAGTACATCAGCTCCATGATGGCGCGATCCCGCACCGCCAGCGGATCCTGCTCGTCGGTGATGTTGAGCAGCTGGTACATCTCGTCCACGTCGAGGTTTTTCGGCAGCGGCCGCCCCTGTTTGGGGGTGACGATGCCACGGGCCGGGTTGGCAGCGAGCCGCCCTTGGCGCACCTGCCAGTCGCAGAAGCTGCGCAGGGCGGAGACCTTGGTGGCGAGCGATCGGGGGGCGAGGCCGGCCTTGTGCATCCGGGTCACCAGGCTGCGCACCTGGCTCGCCTCGAGCCGGGCCCAATCGCTCAGGCCAAGCCTGACCAGCTCGGCGGCCATAGCCTCCAGATGGGCCTGATAGTTGCTGCGGGTATGAGGGCTGAGCTGGCGCTCGACCCTCAGGTATTCGATAAAGGCCGTGAGCTCCCCCGCCAAGGCGGGGGGCAGAGGGTCGGCGGCAGGAAGGGGGGCCTTAGCCACGAACCAGCTCGGGCAGACGCATCTGCAGCAGACGGCCCAGCTGACCCAGCAGCAGGGTGTCGTTGTGGGGGGTGAAGTGGCTGGGGTCCGAGCTCGCGAAAGCCAGCACGCCGAGATCCCCAAGCCGCATCAGGGCCACCGAGTTGACCAGCACGTCGCTGCCGAACAGCGCCTGCTTCTCGCTCTGGTTGAGCCGCCCGAAGTAGTAATCCGTCCCGGGAAGCCGCTGGCCCAGCAGCTGATCGAGCTGTTTGCCGTCCGCCAGGAAGCGCTGCTCGGGGCCGCTCAGCTGGAATTTCTTCGGGCTGAGCCAGAGGCGCAGGCCGGTCAGCCGCAACCGCTGCACGAACGCCTTGCCCATCACGGCGCTCAGCTCGAACAGGGTCTGACAGCCATACAGCTCGCCATAGAGATCCGCATAGACCCGGAAGATCCGCTCGTTCTCGCTGGCGATCCCCATCAACTCGGTGATCTCCTGCTCCAGCTGCTCGATGCGCTCGCGCTGCCTGTCCAGCTGGCGTTCCACCAGAGAGATGGTGCCCTTGTGCTCATGGGGAATACGGATCCGGTCCAGCATGGCCCCGTGGCGCTGGAAAAACTCGGGGTAACGGGCCAGGTACTCCAGCACTGTGGCTTCGTCCAACAGTGACTCCTGCCGTTTGAGTTCGCTCATAACTTGGTTGATCCATCCGAAAAAGGGGCACAGGGCCCCGACATTACCGTTTGGCTGCGCGGAGGAGGTCCCCGCTCGATGCCTATAACTCTATCTGGCCGTCAAAGACATGCTCGGCCGGGCCCGTCATGTAGACCGGCTGACCCGGCCCCTTCCAGGCGATGGTCAGCTTGCCACCCGGCAGAGTGACGGTGACCCGCTCCCTGAGCTTGCCCTGGCTGATGCCGATCACCACGGCCGCGCAGGCGCCGGTACCGCAGGCCAGGGTCTCCCCCACCCCGCGCTCGAACACCCGCAACTTGATCTCGCTGGCGCTGACCATCTCCATGAAACCGACGTTGACCCGCTCGGGGAAACGCTCGTGGCGCTCCATGATGGGCCCCAGGGTCTCCACCGGGGCGTCTGCCACCGAGGGCACCTCGATGACGCAGTGAGGATTGCCCATGGAGACGGCACCGCACATCACGGTGTGATCCTGTGCCCGCAGCAGGTAGGTCTTTTCCGCCTTCTGGGCGCGGAACGGGATCTTGCCCGGCTCGAACTGGGGCACCCCCATGTTGACCGTGACCTGGTTCTCCCCCTCCAGTTGCAGGGTGATGCGGCCACGGGCCGTGCTGACCGCGATGCGATCCCGGTTGACCAGCCCCTTCAGGCGCACGAAGCGGGCGAAACAGCGGGCACCGTTGCCGCACTGCTCCACCTCGCTGCCATCGGCATTGAAGATGCGGTAATGGAAGTCGAGCTCGGGATCATAGGGCGGCTCCACCAGCAGCAGCTGATCGAAGCCGATGCCAAAGTGGCGATCCGCCAGCTTCTTGATGACGTCGTTGCTGAAGAACACCTTCTGGGTGACACCGTCCACCACCATGAAGTCGTTGCCCAGGCCATGCATTTTGGAAAACTCAATCAACATCTTCTTTCCCTGCGCAGTTCAGGCCGTCACGAAGGTCGTCCACAGCCCCATGGATCCTGGAAAAATCTGTCACCGTCTTGCGTTCCTGTGGCCGGCTCACGGCAGCAGGTGCTCGCCGCGCCAGAGGTCGGCCAGCTGCTCCCGCTCACGGATGAGATGGGCCTGGTCACCGTCCACCAGCACCTCGGCCGCACGGGGACGGGTGTTGTAGTTGGACGACATGGTGAAGCCGTAGGCCCCGGCGGAACGCACCGCCAGCAGGGAGCCCTCGGCAATCGCCAGGGTACGCTCCTTGCCGAGGAAGTCACCGGTCTCGCACACCGGGCCCACCACGTCGTACAGCGCCTTCTCGTGGGTCGTGCGGCTGTCCACCTCGATGATGTTCATCCAGGCGCCGTAGAGGGAGGGACGCAGCAGATCGTTCATGCCGGCGTCGATCAGCGCGAAGTTGCGGGTCTCGCCGGGCTTCAAGAACTCGACCCGGGTCAGCAGCACGCCGGCATTGGCGACGATGGCGCGGCCCGGCTCGAACAGCAGGGTCAGATCCCGACCCGCCAGCTTCTGTTTGAGCGCCTCGGCGTACTCGGTCGGATGCGGCGGCTGCTCGGCGCCATAGTTGACCCCGAGACCCCCACCCACGTCCAGGTGATGGATGTGGATGCCTTCGGCCGCCAGCTCGTCAATGAGCTTCAGCAGCTTGTCGGCCGCTTCCATAAAGGGATTGAGCTCGGTGAGCTGGGAGCCGATATGGCAATCCACCCCCTTGATCTCGATGTGGGCCATGGCCGCCGCCTTGCGGTAGATGGCAGGCGCCTGCTCGATGGGGATGCCGAATTTGTTCTGCTTGAGGCCGGTGGAGATATAGGGGTGAGTGCCCGCATCGATATCCGGGTTGACCCGTACCGAGACCCGCGCCTTCTTGCCCATGCTGCCAGCGACCCGGTTCAGGCGCTCCAGCTCTGCTTCCGACTCCAGGTTGAAGCAGAGGATCTCTTTCTCCAGCGCGAGGCGCATCTCGGCCTCACTCTTGGCGACGCCGGAGAAGACCACCTTGGCCGGGTCTCCCCCCGCCGCCAGCACCCGTGACAGCTCCCCGCCGGAGACGATGTCAAAGCCCGAGCCGAGGCGCGCCAGCAGGTTGAGCAGGGCCAGGTTGGAGTTGGCCTTGACCGCGTAGCAGATCAGATGGGGAATGTCGCCCGCAGCCTGATCGAAGGCGTGCCAGTGGCGCTCAAGAGTGGCGCGAGAGTAGACATACAACGGGGTGCCGTACTGGTCGGCGAGCTGTTGCAGGGGAAGCTGCTCGGCCTGAAGCTGGCCGTCGGCGTCGTAGTTAAAGTGATCCAAGGGGGCGGTTCCTTCCTAGATTATTGCGGCGCGGCCTCGGAGGCCGGTTTGGCGGTCGCAGGCGAGGCGGCTTGCGGTGTACTCTCTGTCTTGGGCTGTGCCGGTGTTTGCTCAGTGGAGACGGGCTGCTCGGCCGGTGGCATGTAGAGCGGCCCCGTCAGGCCACAGGCGGCCAACCCGAACGACAGCGACGCGGCAAACAGGCACTTGGTGAACTGGGTAATCATAATGGTTCGCTGCGAAAAAATTTTTGGCCCTCTATAATCGCACTCACATTGTTAAAAGCAACAGGATAAACCGATGAAGGATCACGAGTATCACGCCCTGACCGACGCCTTTTTCCAGTATGTGGAAGACGTTATCGACGAGGGGTATCCGGATATCGACTGCGAGCGGGCCGGCGGTGTGCTGACCCTGAGCTTCGAGAACAAGACCAAGGTCATCATCAACAAGCAGGAGCCCCTGCACCAGATCTGGGTGGCCACTCGGGAGAACGGCTTCCACTTCGAGCTGCGCGGTGACAGCTGGATCGACAACCGCTTCGGCGACGAGCTCAAGGCTCTGCTGACCCGGGCCTGCACCACCCAGGCTGGCGAGCCCGTCCGGTTCCCATGATGGCAGAGCCCTCCATGATGGATCTGCATCCCCAGGGCGCCCGTCACGCGGTGGTCTGGCTGCACGGGCTGGGGGATTCCGGTGCAGGCCTCGCCCCGCTGGTGGAAGCGCTGGCCCTGCCCACCGACCTGCCCGTCCGCCATCTGCTGCCCGATGCGCCCGAGCGGCCCATTACCATCAACATGGGCTACAAGATGCGCGGCTGGTACGACATCAAGAGCTTCGAGGATCCGGCGGATCGCGCCGTGGAGTCCCATGTGCGCGAGTCCGCCGATCGTATCGCAGCCCTGCTGGATCAGCTGGTAGCCGAGGGCTTCGCTCCCGAGCATATCGTGCTGGCCGGCTTCTCCCAGGGCGGGGTCATCGCCTCCTTCACCGCCCTGCGCTATCAAGCAAAGCTGGCGGGCCTACTCTGCATGTCCACCTATCTGGCGGCGCCCGAGCAACTGGTCGAGGAGATGAGCGAGGCCGCCCGCGCCCTGCCCATCTGCTACATGCACGGCATCTATGACGACGTGGTGAGCCTCTCCATGGGCTGGGATGCCAAGAACCGTCTGGAAGCGGCGGGACTCAGCCCAGAGTGGCACGAGTACCCGATGCGCCACGAGATCTGCCGCCCCCAGCTCGACGAGATCCGTCGCTGGCTGCTGGCCCGCCTCGGCGCCTGATCCCGCACTGCGGATACGATAACGGCCTGCATCAGCAGGCCGTTTGCTTTCATCCCGTTGGCGATGTGCCCGGCACATCACCCGACTTCCCGGGCCGCCCCCGGATTGTCCCGCTGCGGACTCTGGCTGCGGTAGGGGATCACCTCCAGCTTGTCGCCCATCTGCACGATCTCGTAATACTGGGGCAGGTTGAAGTTGCTGAACTGGCCCGCATCGCTGAAGCGCTCGTGGCCCGAGGTGTAGAAGCGGTTAACTCCCTGCACCAACTCATCCTTGTTGCCGGCGAAGTGCTGGTAGATCTCCACCCGATTCGCCTCGTCCAGGATATAGATGTTGGTGCCCGCATCCCGGGTGTCGAAGAAGAACTGCACCAGCCCTTCGCTCGCGTAGGCATCGACAATGCCGGGCAGATGCTGGCTGTGGGTCTTGTCGAGGCGCAGCGGCAGGTGATCCAGCTTGTTGTGGGAGATGTGGCGGTAGAAGTCGATGGCGTTTTCCAGCTTCTTCACCGACACCCCGCGCCGCTCGAAGAAGATGCCGTACTTCTCTTTCCCCAGCGCCAGCGTCTTGACCAACTGCTGCTTGTCCCGGGCCAGGCGCAGTTCGATGCACTCGGCCACCAGTTGCTGGAAGCGGGTACGCACCAGGGAGCGGAAGTGCTGGCTGTAACAGAACACCTCTATCATCTCGGGGGCGGCGGCATCCTGGTGCATCTTGCCGAGTATGGTGGTGAGGGCATCCACCACCGCTTCCTCTCCCTCGAAGTGCAGGGTGCGGATCTCGCTCCAGGAGTTGCGATAGACGAGATCCACCGATCCCACCAGGCACTCCTGGTTGCGGCCGAAGGAGAAGACGTCGGCGGCATTGGCATCGAACTCGATCACCTGCCCCACCCAGTGGCTTGACGGGTCCGTCTCCAGGTTCAGGAAGATGGAGAGTTGGCGGATCTCGCACGGCCGGCTCAGCGCCAGGTTGGTGGCGCGGGGATACTTGACCGGGAAGGTGCCGGAGAGATCGCGGCAGAACTGGTGCAGATTGTCGATGTGCAGATCCGAGCCCTGATTGAACAGGTGCACCCGGGACTGGGGAGTAAGCAGGCCGTTGAAATAGGCCCAGGCCACCAGCTTGCTGATGTAGCCATTATATTCGAGCGGCGCCCGACCGATGATGTCGGCGGGCTCCAGGGAATGCTTGTAGAGATACCAGCCGGCGCGATTCAGGCGACCGTGCGGCACCTGCACCAGGCTGAGATCCGGCTCGCCGAGATCCGGCGCTATCTTGAGGTTGATCCGCTGCACCTTGCCCGGCAGGCTCTCGAAGGCGGCATAGAGCTTGCGCGACAGTATGCCGATGTCTTCCGGATTGATGGACTCGCTGATGTTGTTACGCCGGGCGAACTGGATGAGGTTGCGGTAGCTCTGCATCAGGGCCTCCAGCAACTCGGCGTAGGCCACCTTGACGTCCTCGACCTTCCACTCCTGGCGATGATCCAGGTGATGCAGCCGCTCCGGGCTCCAGCCCCAGTAGGCCACCAGCTGGGCCATCTGCTCCCGGCGCCAGTCCGGGGAGTGATCTTCCTTGGGGTGGCTCAGGCCGTCACACACCTTCAGATAGAAGCAGCGGCGCACCAGATCCAGGCGCTGCATGTCGCCGATGGATTTCAGGTAGTTGGTCACCTTGTCCAGCATCAGGCAGTAGTTGTCGAGTCGGTAGTGCATCCCCTCGTTGTGCTGGAACCAGTCGCGGCTGGTCACCGACAGCAGCCGGGTGTTGGGATACTCGTGGGAGTAGGCCTCCATCAGCACCGACTTGAGCACCGCCTTGTAGGGGGAATCTATGCCCTTGTAGAGCTGCCACAGGGCGGAGCCGAAGTACTCCTCGGCGGGGATGCGGTCAAAGCCCCCCAGATCGAGCCAGTCGTCCTGGCTCAACTTGCCATGGGCGAACAGGCCGTTGACGTAGTCGTCGTAGTGATCGTCATATTCGGCCGGCACCAGATACCAGAGCAGCCGCTTGCCCGCGATGTGCATGGCACTGCGATAGAACTCGTCGAGCAGCAGCAGGTGCTGGGCGCTGCCGCAGCTCTCCCCCTGCATCTGGGCATCGTTGCGCTGGCGGAACTTGTCTTCGGGGATCAGGAAGAAGTTGAGATCGACTCCGCGCTGCTCGGCCCACAGGGAGAGGTGCTGGCACTTCTGCTCCAGCAGGGCGAGGCGCTCACTCGACAGACCGGCCACGTGACAGACCCAGATGTCGAGATCTGAGTGGCAGCACTGACCGATGGAGGAGGTACTGCCCATGGAGTAGAGACCCTGGATCGACTTGTCGTGGGTGCTGAGGCCGCCCTGACAGTTGGCGTTCTGGCACAGATCATGGATGAAGGCCTGCTGGGCCTCGTTGGCGACGAAACTCCAGATACCATGAGGCACGTCCCCAGCCACATAACCGGGCAGGAGGGGATGATTGAAGTGCAGCATGACAGGCAGCAGTTGAAAGACCTGCTGCCCATAGCGACTCATGAGATCCAACGCTCGTTGCGTCTTGAGACGATTCAGCTCGTCGTAGCGCGCCACCAGCGTGTCCAGTTTTACCAGCAATGCCCTACCTATGGGGAAGAGAAATGACGCACCAAAACGGGGAGACGTCAAAAAAGTGTGATCATGTTAACAATGCAAACAGCAGTGGTAAACAAGCCCGCACACAATCACCGGATTATTTCTGGCACGCCCAGTAACGGTATCAGTAGAAAGCAATAAAAAATAATATTTTCAATTAGTTGCCATCATATAATGACCGAGTGAAAATTATTTTCAGCGACCCTTTTTGAGCTTGGCCCCGCTTTTGCCGGCTGCGTCATGAAAGCCCATGCAAAGGGTGGTAAGATCGTTTTCCTCACTAAAGATGAAACAACTGATTGATATGGCAGCCCGAACCCTGAGAATTGCCACTCGCAAGAGCCCACTGGCCCTGTGGCAGGCCAACTTTGTAAAAGATCGGCTGGAAGCCCTCTATCCCGACCTGCGAGTCGAACTGGTCCCCATGAGCACCCAGGGTGACAAGATCCTGGATACCCCGCTGGCCAAGGTCGGCGGCAAGGGGCTCTTCGTCAAGGAGCTGGAGACTGCCATGCTGGAAGGCCGGGCCGACATCGCCGTCCACTCCATGAAAGATGTGCCGGTGGAGTTCCCCGAGGGGCTAGGCCTGCACACCATCTGTGAACGCGAAGACCCGCGCGATGCCTTCGTCTCCAACCGTTTCAAGCAGATAGACGAGCTGCCCCAAGGGGCCGTGGTCGGCACCTCCAGCCTGCGCCGCCAGTGCCAGCTGCGGGCCGCCCGCCCTGATCTCGTGATCCGCGACCTGCGCGGCAACGTCAATACCCGCCTTGCCAAGCTGGATGCCGGCGAGTACGACGCCATCATACTCGCCGCCGCCGGCCTGAAACGGCTGGAGATGGCCCATCGCATCACCGCCTTCATCGAGCCGGAGCAGAGCCTGCCCGCCAACGGCCAGGGTGCCGTCGGCATCGAGTGTCGTCTGGACGATGTTGAGCTGCACGCCCTGCTGGCACCGTTGGAACACGCCGAGACCCGGATCAGGGTGCTGACCGAGCGCGCCATGAACCGTGCCCTGCAGGGGGGCTGTCAGGTTCCTATCGGTGCCTATGCCCTGGTGCAGGGGGACGAGATCTGGCTGCGCGGCCTGGTTGGAAGCCCGGATGGCACCCAGGTGATCCGGGACGAGATCCGCGGACCCCTGACCGATGGCGAGGCGCTCGGCCACACCCTGGCCCAGCGCCTGCTGGCCGATGGTGCCGACGCCATTCTTGCCGAGGTCTACCGGGCATGAGTGCGAATCGGGTCTGCTCATGGTCACAACCACCGAGCGTGGCCTGATGGTCCCGCTGGTGGTGCGCCCGGCCGCCCAGGCCACCGAGCTGGCAGCACTGCTGCGCCAGCACGGTCATGCACCACTGTGCTGCCCGCTGCTGGAAACCCGACCGGGCAGTGAACTCCCCCACCTGCCCGAGCTGCTGCCCCAAACGGACATCATCATCGCCGTCAGCGCCCATGCCGTTAAATTTGCTCATCATTTTCTGTTGCAAACTGGTCTGACCTGGCCACATATTGACTACTTTGCGGTCGGTCAGGCGAGCACGGATGCCTTCAGCGAGGTGGGTGTCCAGGCCCTCTGCCCGACCGATCCCCGCAGTGAAGGCCTGTTGGCCCTGCCGCCCCTGCAAGGGGTGAGCGGCAAGCGGGTGCTGATCCTGCGCGGCAACGACGGGCGGGATCTCATCGCCCGAACGCTGGCCTCACGCGGCGCACTGGTGCACTATTGTGCCACCTACGAGCGCCACTACCCCGAGCTCGACGGGGACGCATTGACCCGCCACTGGCAGGCAGCCGGCCTCGACAGCCTGCTCATCACCAGTGGTGAACTCTTGCAGCGGTTGCTGGCCCTGGTGCCCGGCCCGCAGCGACCCTGGCTTTATGACCGCCTGCTGGTGGTGCCCAGTCCCCGGGTGGCCGAGATGGCCGAGGGAGCTGGTTTTACCCGTATCGTGATTGCCCAAGGTGCATCCAACCAGGCTCTGGTGGCCGCCCTGGAACTGAGGAAGATGGAATGACTGAACAGCAAGAAGTCCAGCCGAGTGCTGCGGCCCCCGCGGCCGACAACAACAAGCCCGAGAACAAGGCCGCCGGCAACAAGAAGGGCGGCGCCGGCGTCGTCCTCGGTGGCGTTGCCATCCTGCTGGCCCTGGGGCTGACCGGCGGCCTCTATCTGCACGGCCACCAGAATGCCGTCGCCCAGCAGGCCGAACTCGGCGCCCTCAAGCTGCAACTGGCCGAGGCCATGGGCAAGCTGGATCAGAGCAACAGCAAGGATGCCGAACAGATCGGCGCCCTCGGCAAGAACCAACAGCAGTTGCAGGAGGCGCTGGACGCCCTGCAGACCAAAGTGCTGGATCTCGACGACAAGCGCCCCAACGACTGGATGCTCGCCGAATCCGAATACCTGGTGCGCATGGCGGGCCGCAAGCTGTGGCTAGAACACGACATCATCTCCGCCATCACCCTGCTCGGCAACGCCGACGAGCGGATCAAGGCGCTCAACGACCCCAGCCTGATGCCCATTCGCAAGGCGCTGGCGGAAGACATAGCCCAGCTCAAGGGGATGCCGCGAGTCGATCGCGAAGGCTTGACCCTGAAGCTGGCCGCGCTGTCCGACCAGATAGAGCTGCTGCCCCTCTCCACCGTGAGCATGCCACAAGCCAAGGCCGAACCGGATCAGGCGGTCAGCGCCAATCCGGACGAGTGGGAGAGCAATCTGAAGAAGAACTGGGTCAAGTTCACCGAGAACTTCATCACCATACGTCGCCGCGACGGCGCCGTGGAGGCCCTGCTCTCACCGCAGCAGGAGATCTTCCTGCGGGAGAACCTCAAGACCAAGCTGTTGCAGGCCCAGCTCGCCGTCTATCGCGAGCAGCAAGCGCTCTATACCGACAGCCTGGAGAAGGCCCAGCGCTGGCTGACCCAGTACTTCGATACCGACAACAGCGCCACCCAGTACATGCAGTCCGAGCTCGACAAGCTCAAAGGCGAGCAGATCCAGTTTGACTACCCGGATCAGTTCAAGACCCAGGCCATGCTGGAACAGGTGCTGACCGAACGCCTGCAACGCATCCTGGCCGGCAACTGAGGAGGAGACCATGATTCGTCTGATCGTCGTGGTGGCCGTGATGGTCGCGGGCCTGATCTTCGGCCCCGAAGCGTCCGGCAATAAGGGCTATGTGCTCATCTCGCTTGGCAACTACACGGTGGAGTCTTCGGTCACCAGCGCCGTGATCCTGGCGGTACTGTTCTATGGTGCCCTGCTCATCGTCGAGTGGGTGCTCGGCCGGGTCTTCGGCCTGCGCCGCAAGACGCAAGGCTGGTTCGGCTCGCGCCGTCGCCGCAAGGCGAACCTGCAAACGGTGAATGCCACCCTGGCCATGGCCGAGGGGCACTACAACCAGGCAGAGAAGCTGCTGATCAAGGGCGCTGACAACAGCGACACCCCGCTGCTCAACTACCTGAGTGCCGCCAGAGTGGCCCAGGCCCGGGGCGATGACGTGCGCCGGGATCACTACCTGCAAAAGGCGCAGGAGGAGAACCCCAAAGCCGAGCTGGCATTGACCCTGATCCAGACCCAGCTGCAGATAGAGCAGGGTCAGTACGACAGTGCCCTCGGTCGGCTCGAGTCCGTCTACGCCCTGCACCCGCGCCACCCCATGGTGCTTGATCAGTTGCGCCAGGTCTATCTGGCCCGGGAAGACTGGGCGGCCCTCATCGATCTCGCCCCGGCCCTGCGCAAGGTGGGCAAGTTGACGTCGGTGCAGGAAGAAGCCCTGCTGCACCAGGCCTGGATTGGCCGTCTCGAGGCTGCCAGCGGCGCCCTCGAGACACTGCGCCCGGTATGGCAGGCGCTGCCCCGCAAGCTGCGTCAGGACCCCGAACTGCTGGCCAACTACGGGGATCGTCTGCGCCGGCTCGGTGCCGACAGCGAGGCGGCCGACCTCTGGCTGGAGGCCCTGCGCAAGGATCCCTCCCCCGAGCTGTTCGCCCGTCTGCCCAAACTCAGGCTGGATGACTATCAGCCCATGCTGACCCTGCTCAAGAAGATCCAGGATCAGCCGGGCGCCGAGGCGGCACTGGCGCGAGTCTACCTGCTGGCCGGCCAGCTGGACGATGCCCAGCGCCTGCTGGAGCAGGAAGTGGCGAAGCGGCCGGATGCCGCCCTCTACCATGCCCTCGGGCAGGTGATGGACAAGCGCCGTCTCACCAACAAGGCCAACGAGTACTATCGTCAGGCCCTGCAACTGGCCGACGTCTGACCCCAGCTCGACAGAGAGAACCAAAAAGGCCGCAATTGCGGCCTTTTTCTATTCCGTGTTCCCGCGTTGATTCGGGGTGTTTCTCAGCGCCCTTCTCCCCTCGCGGGAGAAGGGCTGGGGATGAGGGGGAAACAAGCAACCCCCCTCCTATCTCTGAGGGAGAGAGTCAAGGGCTCAGGCCGTCAGCCGCTCCATCTCGCCAATAAGCCAGACGGCCTCCTGGCGGTGAGAACCGCACACGTCCTGCATGGGCCGAAAGCTGCTGCACACCGCAGGCCGCTCAGGCTGGCCGAAGATCTTGCAGCCCAGCCACGCATCGAGCTGAACACAGGGAACGCCGGCCGGCTTGCCCTCCGGCATGCCGGGAATGGCACTGCTGATACTGGGGGCTGTGCAGCAGGCACCGCAACCTTGACGACATTCCATATGATGCATTCCTGTGCATGGCGAAGCAGTCTATCAAAGGGCCCCGATTCCCCTTAGCCTTATCCGCCCTGTCGCGCTAAATAGTCCAGACCCGGACGCGCGGGCAACAAAAAGCCCGACGGCAGCAGCGGTCGGGCTTTTCATCTTCAGCAGGTTCAACCCACTCTCATCAGAGAATGATGTCGCGCACCACGCTGTCCTTGCGATCCAGGAAGTGGATCGACTTGATGCGGCGGATGGTTCTGGATTTGCCGCGGATCAGCAGGGTCTCCGTGGTCGCCATGACACCATTGCTGGTAATGCCTTCCAGCAGATCACCCTTGGTGATGCCGGTGGCCGAGAAGATGACGTTGTCATTCTTGGCCAGATCTTCCAGCTTGAGCACCTTGCTCACATCGATGCCGAGATCCTGGCAACGGGCAATCTCCTGCTCGCCCAGGGCACGCACCTCGGGGCTGTCGCCCTTGACCTGATGACGGGGCACCAGGCGCGCCTGCATGTCGCCGTCCAGAGCGCGGATCACCGCCGCCGAGATCACCCCTTCCGGGGCGCCACCGATGCCATAGAGCATGTCCACTTCGCTGTCCGGCAGACAGGTGAGGATAGAGGCGGCCACGTCGCCGTCGGGGATGGCGAACACCCGCACGCCCAGCCCCTGCATCTCCTTGATCGCCTTGTCATGACGCGGCTTGGCCAGGGTGATGACGGTCAGGCGAGAGAGCGGCTTGCCGAGCGCCTTGGCCACGGCCTTGAGGTTCAGCTCCAGGGCCTGATCGAGATCGATGGCGCCCTTGGCGCCCGGACCCACGATCAGCTTCTCCATGTACATGTCGGGAGCCTTGAGGAAGGAGCCCTTGTCGCCCACGGCCAGCACGGCCAGGGCATTAGACTGCCCCATGGCGGTCATGCGGGTGCCCTCTATGGGGTCGACCGCGATGTCCACGGCGTCGCCCTGACCCGTGCCCACCTTCTCGCCGATGTAGAGCATGGGGGCTTCGTCGATCTCGCCTTCGCCTATCACAATCTCGCCATCGATCTGGATCTGATTGAGGATGTGACGCATGGCCGCAACGGCCGCGCCATCGGCGATATTTTTGTCACCACGTCCGAGCCACTTGTAGCCAGCCAGTGCAGCCGCTTCCGTCACTCGGGAAAATTCGATTGCCAGTTCACGTCTCATCGCATATCCAACCTTAGGAGCTCGAAAACGGGCGGCATTCTACCACAAGGGCAAACCTTTGCGCGCAAAAGTGGCAGCTCGCCACATAAATCCCGGTTTTCATCCCGCTGACATGGAATCGACACGGTTTGTTCATTGCACGGTCACCCGACTGTCATCTGTCACTTCTAGCATGGCCCCGTCTTTTAAAACAAAAGCTTGCAACACAAGGGATCATGATGAAAAAGCTGACAGTAGTAGCATTGGCTCTTACCGCCGCCTTCCAGGCTCAAGCCGTTGAAGTGTACAAAAACGAGAGCACCCTGCTCGACCTCTACGGCCGCATCTACGCCGGCCAGTTCTTCGGCGAGAAGAAAGAGCTGGATGCCAATGGCGACATCAAGAACGAATACAGCGACAAGCAGGGCGCCAACCAGTTCGTCCGCCTGGGCGCCAAGGTAGAGAGCGAGATCAACCCGGGTCTCAAGGCCCTGGCCCAGTACGAGTTGCAGATCTACGTCAATGACAGCGAGAAGACCGTCAGCGAGAACTCCGACAACATGCGCACCCGTCTGGCCTTCGCCGGTGTGGGTGCCGACTGGGGCTATGTCACCTTTGGTCGTCAGAAAGGCGCCCCCGGCCTGCTGGCCGACTGGACCGACGTCTCCCTCTCCGACGGCTACGGCAACGAGGCGCTGGGCGCCAAGACCGACACCTTCGCCACCAACCGTGCCGGCTCGGTGCTGAAATACTCCGGCCTGTTCAACGGCTTCCAGATCGATACCAGCTACAAGTTCGACGGCGGTGACACCGAAGAGACCAGCAGCAAGGACAGCGATGCCGCCTACGGCGCCGCCCTGGCCTACACCTTCCCGTTCAACCTGGCCCTGGGTACCGCCTACAACGTGGGTATCCGCGACAAGAGCGGTGAAGAGGATGCCAAGCTGTGGCTGCTCTCCGCCAAGTACGACAACAAGGCCGTCTATGCCGCCCTGAGCTACGCCGACGGCAGCGACTTCCTGGCCACCGGCAAGGATCACACCGGTTGGGAAGGGGCGCTGGGTTACAACTTCGAGAGCGGCTTCGGCCTGATGGCCCTGTGGAACAAGCAGAAGGTGGAGCAGAGCGGCAAGTCCGACTACGACTCCATCGACTACTACACCCTGGGTGCCCAGTACAAGTTCAACAAGAACCTGCGCGTCATCGGCGAGTACCGCATCAACAACTTGGACAGCAATGACAGCGGCAAGCTGAACACCAAGGATGACTTCCAGCTGGCGGCCCGTTACGACTTCTAACTCCGGCCCCAGACAAAACGGCGCGCAGATCCCTCTGCGCGCCGTTTTTCATTCTCCCCTCCCGCCTGGGGGCTGAGCCACAGAGGCTAGAGCTTCTTCTGCCAGAACAGGGCCCGGCCCACCTCGGGATCGAGCTCATAGCCCGCAAAACCGCTGGCCAGGTAGGCGGCCTGCGCCACCCTGTTGCCCTCCAGCACTTCCAGGGTCAACTTGCAGCAGTCGAGCTCCCGGGCGAGCTGCTCCACCTGCGCCAGCAGCCGTTTGCCGAGGCCGCGCCCGCGATGATCCGGGTGCACCGCAAGGTCGTGGAGGTTGAGCAGGGGCCGGCAGGCGAAGGTCGAGAAGCCCTCGAAGCAGGTGGCCACCCCGGCCGGCTGCCCATCGACCCAGGCCAGCAACACATGGGCACCACTTCTCGCCGCCAGGGCCTGCGCCAGATTGGCCTTCACCTCATCGGCGAGGGGGCTGCCCCCGCCCATCTCGTCTTTCGCGTATTCGTTGAGCAGATAGACCAGCGCCTCGCCGTGCTGCCGGTTATGAAGGTCTGCCCTGATGATCTCTTCCATGTTCCGTTTCCTGTTTCCTTGGGGCAGCATCGGCGCCACCGAACCCGGATGGTAAACCAGCCCTTTGCCTCAACCAAGACTCATCCGATGGGTTGCATCAGGGCAATGATCCTCAACTGACCGCACAACTGCTCGTAGGTGTGGGATTTTTGCATCTTTGCCTTGCAAGACAAATGAAAATCAATATCATTAGCGTCCTCTCGAAACGGGAGATACTAATAACTACAAATAAATCAATAAGTTCAGGCCGACAGGTCGATTAAAAGAGTCACACGCAGATGCATAATCCCAACTCCCCGCGCGCCCTGCTGGGCGTCGCCTTGCTGTCCCTTTGCGCCAGCGCCCAGGCCGAAGACGAAACCCTCACTGTGGTCGGCAAACGCAGCCAACACGAGGAAGTCGCCACCGCCACCCGCACCAGCACCCCGGCCAAGCTGGTGCCCCAGAGTATAGAGAGCGTCTCCGCCAGCGAGCTGACCGCCTACGGCCAACCGACCCTGAGCGAGGCCCTGAGCGGCATCCCCGGGGTCAACGCCAGCGGCGACACCCGCTTCGACGGTGTCAACATCCGCGGCTTCAACGCCAGCAACGACTTCTACCTCGACGGCCTGCGGGACGACATGCAGTACACCCGGGATCTCGGCAACATAGAGCGGGTCGAGGTGCTCAAGGGGCCGGCCGCCGTGCTCTACGGCCGTGGCAGCACGGGGGGCATCATCAACCGGGTCAGCAAGAAGCCGCAGCGGGGCCAGGCCTCCAGCGTCAGTGCCCGGGTCGGCAGCTTCGACAGCCAGCGCCTCGCCGCAGATCTCAATGCCGAGGCAGGCGAGCGGGTGCAACTGCGCCTCAACCTGGCCCAGGAGGACAAGGAGAGTTTTCGCGACGGCGTGACCAGCAAGCGCACCCTGCTGGCACCGTCCGCCAACTGGGAAATCACCGACAAGCTGAACTGGCTGGTGCAGTACGAGCGCAACGGCAGCGATCGCACCCCGGATCGCGGCATCCCCGGCGTCAACGGTCGGCCGGCCGACGTGCCCATAGAGAGCGTCTACAGCGACACCAGCCGCGACTTCATAGATGACGTGGCCCAGTCCACCCGCTCCCAGCTCACCTGGGATCTGAACGAGCAGTGGCAACTGCGCCAGCAGCTCGGCTACACCAGCCTCGACAGCCAGTTCGACAACACCTATGTCACCAGCGTCAAGGGCGACCAGGTGACCCGCGCCCGCTGGCAGCAGGATCTCAAGGCCAACAACCTGACCAGCAACACGGAAGCCGAAGGCCAGCTGCAGACCGGTCCCGTCGAGCATCGCCTGCTGGTGGGCCTGGAGCAGAGCTGGCAGGAGCGCACCCCCAAGCTCTATCAGAACGCCACCCCTATCCCCCCGGGCAACCTGTACGATCCGGGCTCACTGCCCAGCTACAACGGTGCCATGAAGCTCTCCAGCGACGCTAACCACAAGGTGCGTGGCTACGGCCTCTATGTGCAGGATCAGCTCAGCCTGGGGGACTGGCACCTGCTCGGCGGCCTGCGCCGGGACGCGTTCACCGTCACCAGCCGCCGCAACGACCTCGACAAGGAGGAGACCCTCTCGGTCACCAGCCTGAGCCCCCGTCTGGGGCTGGTGTGGAACCCCATCGAGGAGCACGCCTTCTACACCTCCTACAGCAAGACCTTCACCCCGGTCGGCGGCGAGCTGATCGGCATCACCCCGGGGGACAAGAACAACAACCTGGATCCCCAGCACACCCGTCTCTACGAAGGGGGCGTGAAGAGCGACTGGCTGAACGGCCGCCTGGCCACCACCCTCTCCCTCTACCGGCTGGAGATGTACAACAAGCGCAGCAAGGATCCGCTGGATCCCACCAAGGTGCTCCTCACCGGCCTGCAGCGCACCGACGGCATAGAGCTGAGCGCCCGCGCCCAGCTCACCGACGCCTTCTACCTGCACGGCGGCATCGCCATCCAGGACGCGGAGCAGGTCAAGGCGGATCCGGATCTGCAGGGCAAGCGGCCGATGAACGTCTCCCGCGAGAACGGCCAGCTGTTCGCCGGCTACCAGAGCGGCAAGCAGGGCTGGTATGGGGAAACCGGGGTGACGGCGGTGGGGGATCGCTTCGCCGACAACGCCAACACCACAGTGCTGCCGGGCTACGCCCGCTATGACGCCCGCGCCGGCTACCGCTGGCAGCACTGGGATGCCCAGCTCAGCGTGGAGAACCTGACCGACCACGACTACTTCGTCAGCGCCACCAGCGCGGCCCAGATCATGCCGGGCAGTCCCCGTCAGCTGAATCTCACCGCCGCCTACCGCTTCTGATCCTCCTGCCCACAGCCAAACTGGCCAGCCCCTGCTGGCCAGTTTTTTTATGACGCGCCACCATGATGAAACCCAAGAGACTCCCCCTTCACAACAACAAGTGGGTGCGCCGCATCCACGCCTGGGCGGGCTTTGCCACCCTCACCCTGATGCTGCTCTACGGCCTGACCGGCCTCTGGCTCCAGCACAGGGCCGTGCTGCCCCTGCCCGGCCCCCACACCGAAAAGTCGAGCGAGGAGATAACGCTGGCCACGCCGCTGGCGAGCCCGGACGCACTGAAAGCCCTGCTGCAACAGCACTACCCCGAGGGCTTGGAGGAGGGGCGGATCAGCATCACCCCGGCCCGGACCCTGCC
>NZ_CDBZ01000085.1 GCF_000819985.1 Aeromonas media
CCGAGCACCTGGGCCGGGGTCACCACGCTGGTGGCGGCGCTCGGCACCGACAGCCTGACCCGCACCCCGGCCCAGGTGCTCGGCAAGGTGCGCGAGTTTCGCGCCGCCGGGGTGAGCGCTTACATGTATACCGGCTCCTATCACCTGCCGGTCAAGACCCTCACCGGCAAGGTGGAGTCGGACATCATGCTGATCCCCGAGGTGCTGGGGGTGGGGGAGCTGGCCATCAGCGATCACAGATCCAGCGCACCTACCCGGGATGAGCTGGCGCGGCTGGTGAGCGAGGCGCGGGTGGCCGGGCTGCTCGCGGGCAAGAGCGGGGTCGGCTTCTTCCACGTCGGGGACGGCCGCGGGGCCCTGGCACCGCTGCGGGCCCTGCGCGATGGCACCGACATCCCCCTGCGCCAACTCTATCCCACCCACTGCAACCGCAACCCCTGGCTCTTTGCCGAGGCCATCGACTGGGGCAGGGCGGGGGGCTGGATCGATCTCACCACCTCGAGCTTCCCCGAGCTGCTGGACGATGGCGAGCAACTGGCGGCAGAGGCGCTGGTGGCGCTGCTGGCGGCCGGCGTGCCCGCCGATCGCATCAGCTTCAGCTCGGATGCCAACGCCAGCCTGCCACGATTTGACGGTGAGGGGCGCCTTGTGGAGATGCGCTGCGGCCAGATTGCCAGC
>NZ_CDBZ01000086.1 GCF_000819985.1 Aeromonas media
GTTTACGGGGCAGTTGCTAACAAGGGTGCTGCCTCTGTTGCCAACCCGAAGCGCTCGGATAAGATGCTGGAGTGTGGATAGAATTCCACCGGCACTGTTCAGGAACCATGGAAAAAAGGAAATTTGACATGAAAAGCAACATGAAAAAACAATCAGGGTTTACGCTAATCGAATTGATGATAGTGGTTGCGATCGTTGCCATTCTGGCCGCCATCGCCTTGCCGGCGTATCAGACCTATACCAAACGCGCAAAATTTTCTGAAGTAATTGCAGCTATAGGCCCAGCAAAAACAGCCATAGAGGTATGTGTTCAAGGAGCAAGTAATAACGCTGAAATTATGAATGCAACCACTGGCTGTGGGGCAAGGGCTTTTGCTGCTCTTTCTGCAGCGATAGACAATCAAGAGTACGTTAAGGCTCCCGTCTCAACCGATGTAACAACAGCTGGAGCAATTACAGTTAGATCCTCAGCTATTTTTGATTCTGCCAAAGAATCCACCTATACCCTGAGTGCAAGCCCTGCATTAACAACTTCTACAGTACCCGGAGAACAAATTAACTGGGTTACAACCGGATCTTGCAAGCAAGATGGTTATTGCTAACGCATGACCTCTAGCCTCAATAGCGGCCTGGCCACCAGCCTGGCCGCCTCTTCCCTCCTCAGTGAGCCGGACTCACAGCGCTATCTGAGCCAGGCCAGGGCGCAGCGCAAGCCCTTTGTCACCTTCCTGATCGAAAATGACATCCTCGACAGCAAGGCCCTAGCGGATTTCTGCGAGCTGGAGTATGGGGTACCTCTGCTGGATCTTGCCGCCTTCGATCTCTCCGAGATCCCGCAGAAGTACCTCAATCAGAAGCTTATCGAGAAACACCATGTGCTGCCCATCTACACCCAGGGCCACACCCTCTATATCGCCATGTCGGACCCGACCAATGTGTCGGCTCTGGAGGACTTTGGCTTCAGCTTCGGTCTGCATACCGAAGCCTTGCTGGTCGAAGAGGGCAAGCTGACCGCCGCCATCGGCAAGCTGATGGAAAGCGAGCAGGACACCCTGGGCATGGATCACATCGACGAGGCCGAAATCTCGGAACTCGAGGTCTCTGATGAGAGTTCGCGGCTCGACGACAACGTCAATACCGCCGACGACGATGCCCCCATCGTCAAATACATTCACAAGATCATGATGGACGCCATCAAGCGTGGCGCATCCGACCTGCATTTCGAACCCTATGAGACCAAGTACCGGATCCGCTTCCGGATCGACGGCATACTGCACGAAATCGCCACCCCGCCGGTCAATCTGGCGAACCGTTTCGCGGCTCGCTTAAAGGTAATGGCGCGGCTCGATATCGCCGAGCGGCGCCTGCCCCAGGATGGACGGATCAAGCTGAAGATCTCCCGCAACCGGTCCATGGATATGCGGGTCAACACCCTGCCCACCATGTGGGGAGAAAAGGTCGTCATTCGCCTGCTGGACTCGTCAGTATCTCGCCTCAACCTAGACCAACTCGGCTTCGACGAACGCCAGAAGGCGCAATATCTGCATGCGCTCTCCAAGCCACAGGGCATGATACTGGTCACGGGCCCCACGGGATCGGGCAAGACAGTATCACTCTATACCGGTCTCAACATCCTCAATACCAGCGAGGTCAACATCTCCACCGCCGAGGATCCAGTGGAGATCAACCTGCCCGGCGTCAACCAGGTGCAGATCAATCCCAAGGCGGGGCTCACCTTCGCCAGTGCCCTGCGCTCCTTCCTGCGCCAGGATCCTGACATCGTCATGGTGGGGGAGATCCGGGATCTGGAAACCGCCGAGATTGCCATCAAGGCCGCTCAGACCGGACACCTGGTGCTGTCAACCCTGCACACCAACTCGGCGGCCGAGACCCTGACCCGGATGATGAACATGGGGGTGCCCGCCTTCAACATCGCCTCCTCGGTGACCCTGATCATGGCCCAGCGCCTCGCACGCAAGCTGTGCGATCACTGCAAGGTGCCCGAGGCAGTGCCGGAAGCCGAATTGCTGGAGTTCGGTTTTACCCAGCAACAGCTTGCCGCCGGTTTGCGGCTGTTCAAACCGGTCGGTTGCAAGGAGTGTTCGGGAGGATACAGAGGACGGGTCGGCATCTATGAAATCATGCTGATGTCGGAGAACATCGCCAAGCTGATCATGCAGGGAGCAAACTCGCTGCAGATCGCTGCCATCGCCCAGAAGGAGGGTATGCGTACCCTGCGCATTTCCGGCCTGGAGAAGGCCCGTCTGGGGGTCACCAGCCTGGCCGAGATCAACAGGATCACGACCAACTGAATACATAATGTTCCAGTCATCAAGCCGGGTGAAGCCGATACAGTCACCCCGATGATGTTCTTCAAGCCAAGATGAACCGGACGGGCAGTGCCTCATCCGGCCACCGTCGCCCAATTGCAGGATGCAGTGATGGCAACATTAGCGCAAAAACGTAACACACCTAAAAAGGTCTTCTCCTTCCGCTGGCATGGATTCAATCGCAAGGGACAAAAGGTTTCCGGTGAGTTCCAGGCCGACAGCATCAACACCGTCAAGGCGGAGCTGCGCAAGCAGGGCGTCAATGTCACCAAGGTCAGCAAGCAGGGCCAGGGCCTGTTTTCCAAGGGGGGTGCTCGGATCAAGCCGATGGACATCGCCGTCATCTCCCGTCAGATCACCACCATGCTCTCGGCCGGTGTGCCGCTGGTGCAAAGCTTGCAGATCATCGCCCGCGGTCATGAGAAGGCAGCAGTACGCGAACTCATCGGCCAGATCGCCACCGATGTGGAAACCGGCACCCCGCTGTCAGAGGCGCTGCGCCGCCATCCCCGCCACTTCGATGCGCTCTACTGCGACCTGGTAGACGCGGGGGAGCAGTCCGGCGCGCTGGAAACCATCTACGACCGGATTGCCACATACCGCGAGAAGAGTGAGGCGCTGAAGTCCAAGATCAAGAAAGCCATGTTCTATCCCGCCATGGTCATCCTGGTCGCCATCATCGTAACCTCCATCCTGCTGCTGTTCGTCATTCCCCAGTTCGAGGAGATCTTCAAGAGCTTCGGGGCAGAGCTGCCAGTCTTCACCCAATTCGTCATCGGTATCTCCCGCTTCATGCAAGCTTGGTGGTATATCATCTTTGGTGGCACTGCCTTGGCCATCTTCCTCTATGTGCGCGCCTGGCGAAAATCCCAGAAGGTGCGGGACAACACCGACAGATTCATCCTCACCATTCCTGTCGTGGGCAACATATTGCACAAGGCGGCCATGGCCCGCTTCGCCCGTACCCTCTCCACCACCTTCTCCGCCGGGATACCTCTGGTGGATGCCCTGGTGTCAGCGGCCGGCGCCTCTGGCAACTATGTCTATCGCACGGCCATCCTGGCCATTCGCAACGAAGTGGTGGCCGGCATGCAGATCAACGTCGCCATGCGTACCGTGGATCTCTTCCCAGACATGGTGATCCAGATGGTGATGATTGGTGAAGAGTCAGGCGCCATCGATGACATGCTCTCCAAGGTTGCCGCCATCTTCGAGCAGGAGGTGGACGACATGGTCGATGGCCTCACCAGCCTGCTCGAACCCATCATCATGGTGGTGCTCGGGGTGCTGGTCGGTGGCATGGTCGTCGCCATGTACCTCCCCATCTTCAAGCTGGGCTCTGTGATACACTGAGCCCCTTCGGCAGAGTGACCAGCGGGCATGGCTCGTTCTGGTCCTCTGCCATCCTGATTCTCCACACAAGCGGTTGATTTATGGTGCCTCTGATCGAACTGGCCCAGGGCCTGCCCTGGCTCTATCTCTCCCTGATTTTTCTCTTCTCCCTGATGATTGGCAGCTTCCTTAACGTGGTGATCCATCGCCTGCCCATCATGCTGGAGCGGGAGTGGCATGCAGACTACCGTGATTACTTCGGCAGCGAGGTTGCCACTTCCCCCGCCGAACCTTACAACCTGATGGTACCGCGCTCTCGCTGCCCCCACTGCGATCACCCCATAAGCGCGCTGGAGAACATCCCCCTGCTGAGCTGGCTCTGGCTCAAGGGACGTTGCCGACAATGCAAGGCGCCAATTTCGGCCCGCTATCCCCTGGTCGAGCTGCTGACCGCCCTGTTGTCGGTCACCGTTGCGGCGACCCTCACTCCCGGCTGGGGAGCCCTGGCAGCCCTCGCACTGACCTGGGTACTGGTGGCCCTCACCTTCATCGATCTGGACAAGATGCTGCTGCCGGACCAGCTCACACTGCCGCTGCTGTGGGGCGGTCTGTTGTTCAATCTGGCAGGCGGCTTTGTGCCGCTGGCCGATGCGGTGATCGGCGCCATGGCTGGCTATCTGGTGCTCTGGAGTCTCTACTGGGCGTTCAAGCTGCTGACCGGCAAGGAGGGGATGGGTCATGGCGACTTCAAGCTGCTGGCGGCACTCGGTGCCTGGCTGGGCTGGCAGGCGCTGCCCATAGTGCTGCTGCTCTCTTCACTGGTCGGCGCCATCATCGGGATCGGACTTATCCTGCTGCGCAACCATCATCAGGGCAAACCCATCCCCTTTGGCCCCTATCTCGCCATCGCGGGCTGGATAGCACTGCTGTGGGGGGATAACATCACCCGCTGGTATCTGGACATCGTTCTCTAGCAAGGGGATCACAAATCTATGTATGTGGTAGCCATCACCGGCGGAATAGGCAGCGGCAAGACGACCATCGCCAACCAGTTTGCGGCCCTGGGGATAGAGGTGGTCGATGCCGACCTGATTGCCCGCGAAGTGGTGGCACCCGGAACTCCGGCGCTGGCCGCCATCGTCAACCACTTCGGCCCAGAGATCTTGACCGAGCAGGGACTGCTGGACAGGCGAGTCCTGCGCGAGCGGATCTTCAGCGATCCGGCGGCCAAGTCCTGGCTCAATGCCCTTCTCCATCCGATCATTCGCAGCGAGATGCTGCGCCAGTGCGCGGCAGTCAGTTCCCCCTACTGTCTGCTGGTGGTGCCCCTGCTGGTGGAAAACCGGCTCACCGAACTGGCCGATAGAGTACTGGTCATCGACGTGGATGAGGCGACCCAGATCGAGCGAACCTGCCGCCGGGACGGAGTCAGCCGAGAGCAGGCCGAAGCCATACTGGCATCCCAGGCGAACCGCAGCGAGCGCCTGGCGATGGCCGATGACGTGCTGGACAACCAGAGTGGCACGACTGAGACCATACGGGAGCGAATTTTAGCGCTGCACGAGACATATCTGGCATTTGCCTCTCAACAAGCCCCCCAAGTGTGAGTACACTAGGCCGGTTTATGGCTGGCCAGGATTAGGCATGATTTACGATTTTCCCCTCAACGAAAAAAGCCGGACCTATCTTCGTCTGGAGTCCCTGTTTTCCCAGATCCGCGACAATCTGGAGAGTGACCAGTCCTGGGCACACATCGCCTTCTTCAAGGGGTTGTTCGATTTGCAGGAGTTGCTGGAGCGCGGTGATCTGCGCGCCGATCTGATCAAGGATCTCGAGCGTCTCGGCCAGCGTCTGAGCCATTGGGCCAGCCTGCCGGACGTTGACCTCGAGCAGATCCAGCGGATGCAGCAGGAGAGCACCCAGCTTTCCCGCAGCCTGCTCAGCTCCCCTCGTCCTGGCGCCCGCCTGAAAGAGGATCGTCTGCTCGGCTCCATCCGCCAGCGCTTCTCCATTCCTGGTGGTCTATGCGCCTTCGACGTGCCACAACTGCACCACTGGCTGGTGACGCCGGCCGTTGCTCGCCATCAACAGATGCAGCAATGGCTCAGCGACATCAACCTGCTGATGAACGCCATCTCCCTGCTGCTGAGGCTGTGGCGTGAATCTGGCCACTTCAGCGATCAGGTAGCCACCAATGGCTTCTTCCAGGATACCGCCGAGGGGGCCGAGCTGATCCGCATCCGCCTGACCGGTTCCCAGTCCTGCTACCCGACCCTGAGTGGCCACAAGAACCGCTTCGCCCTGCGTTTTCTGCCCACAACAGAACAAGCGATTGGCGATGTACCCTTCCAGCTTGCCTGCTGCTAAGGAGCTCCCATGGTCACCAAGGTAAAATGTCCGACCTGTCAGAACGAAGTGGAATGGGGCCCACAGAGCCCGTTTCGCCCCTTCTGCAGCAAGCGCTGCCAGCTGATCGATCTCGGCGAATGGGCGGATGAAGAGAAGCGGATCCCAGGGGAGATCAACCCGGATCTGCTGCCGGAGCCGGAAGAGGGCGACCAGTGGCTATAAGCCAGTGGCGGTCACTCACCTCTGCAAAATGAAAAAGGGCCGCTTGGCCCTTTTTCATTTTATTTTGCTACCGGCTCAAGCCAGCACGGCCTGCAGCCGCGCCACTATGGGGCCATTGGCATCGGGGAACTGGTAGTTGTGCAGCTCTGCCAGCGGCACCCAGCGGCACTCCTGCCCTTCCTTGCCAAAGGGTTCGCCATGGAAGCGGGTCACCTTCCAGATATCTAGCAGCACCTGCTTGTCCGGGTAGTCGTGATGCAGCTCCATGAAAGGTGTGCAATCCTGCACCCGGATGCCGATCTCCTCCCACAGCTCCCTGTCGAGCGCGGTGAGCAAGTCTTCCCCCGACTCCACCTTGCCCCCGGGAAACTCCCAGCGATCCCCCTGATGGCGATCGGAGGAGCGCTTGGCGATGAAGATATCGCCCCGTTCATTCTCGATGACGCCGACCGCCACCCAGATCCGCTTTTTCTGTTCCATCTTGTTACCTTTGTACTCTCTGCCTGCTCGGATCGCTCTATGACCCCAGCACCCGGCTGGGTGAGCTGCCGATGATGCCCAACATCCGATTTTGCGTCGCCATGTGACAAAAACAAGGCGGGCACCGGGCCCGCCTTGTCATGGCATTAGGTCACTCAGGTCAACTGACCGTGACAATGCTTGTACTTCTTGCCGGATCCGCAGGGGCAAGGATCGTTGCGACCGACCTTCTGCTCGTCGCGCACGAAGGTCACCGGCGCCGCGTCGGCCTGGGTCTCTTCGTCGGCCAGCTGGTTCTCGGCGGCGGCATGGGTATAGGTGCGGGGAGCCGCTTCCGCCTGCTGGCGCTGCTGCTCTTCCATCGCTTCCACGTCGCGCTCCTGGACCTGTACCCGGCTCAGGATGCTGACCACGTCGCGCTTGAGGGTTTCCAGCATCTGGGTGAACAGATCGAAGGACTCACGCTTGTACTCCTGCTTGGGGTTCTTCTGGGCGTAGCCGCGCAGATGGATGCCCTGACGCAGGTGATCCATGGCCGCCAGATGCTCCTTCCACAGACCATCCAGGGTCTGCAGCATCACCGCCTTCTCGAAGTTGCGCAATACGTCCTTGCCGACCAGCTCTTCCTTGTGGGCGTAGAGCTTGGTGGCTTCTTCCAGGATGCGCTCGCGCAGCTTCTCTTCATACAGCTTGTCGTCTTCCGCCAGCCACTGCTGCAGCGGCAGGTCCAGCGCGAAATCAGACTTCAGGCGCGCTTCCAGACCAGGCACGTCCCACATTTCTTCCAGGGACTGGGGCGGAATGTACTCGTCGATCACGGCGCCATAAACGTCATCCCGGATGACGTGGATGGTGTCGGAGATGTCGTTGGTGTCCAGCAGCTCGTTGCGCTGTTCGTAGACCACCTTGCGCTGGTCGTTCGCCACATCATCGAACTCGAGCAGGTTTTTACGGATGTCGAAGTTGCGACCCTCTACCTTGCGCTGGGCGTTCTCGATGGCCTTGGTCACCCAGGGGTGTTCGATGGCCTCGCCCTCTTCCATGCCCAGCTTCTTCATCATGCCGGTCACGCGGTCGGAGGCGAAGATCCGCATCAGGGTATCTTCCATGGAGAGGTAGAAACGGGAGGAGCCCGGGTCACCCTGACGACCGGAACGGCCACGCAGCTGGTTGTCGATACGACGGGATTCGTGGCGCTCGGTGCCTATGATGTGCAGACCGCCAGCGGCCAGCACCTCATCGTGACGGATCTGCCAGGCCGCCTTGATGGTTTTAATCTGCTCGTCGGTCGGGTTTTCCAGCGCGGCGATCTCGGCCTGCCAGTTGCCGCCGAGCACGATGTCGGTACCGCGACCGGCCATGTTGGTGGCAATGGTGACTGCGCCAGTCTGACCGGCCTGGGCAACAATTTCCGCTTCCATGGCGTGGAACTTGGCGTTCAGCACCTTGTGCGGGATGTTTTCCTTGGTCAGGATGCCGGACAGCAGTTCGGAGTTCTCGATGGAGACGGTACCGACCAGTACAGGTTGGCCACGCTCGACGCAGCCACGGATATCTTCGACGATGGCGACGTACTTCTCCTGGGCGGTCAGGTAGACCAGATCGCCCATGTCCTTGCGCACCATCGGCTTGTTGGTCGGAATGACCACGGTATCCAGACCATAAATCTGCTGGAATTCAAAGGCTTCTGTATCCGCAGTCCCGGTCATCCCCGCCAGCTTGTCATACAGGCGGAAGTAGTTCTGGAAGGTGATGGAGGCCAGAGTCTGGTTCTCGTTCTGGATCTTGACCCCTTCCTTCGCCTCGACCGCCTGGTGCAGGCCGTCAGACCAGCGACGACCCGGCATGGTACGGCCGGTGTGTTCGTCGACGATGACGATCTCGTCTTTCTGGACGATGTAGTCGACGTTGCGTTCGAACAGGGTGTGAGCGCGCAGGCCGGCATTGACGTGGTGCAGCAGGCTGATGTTGGTGGCGGAGAACAGGGAGTCCTCTTCCGCCAGCAGCCCCTCTTTCTTGAGCAGCTCTTCCACGAAAATCTGGCCGTTTTCGGTCAGCAGCGCCTGGCGGTTCTTCTCGTCCACGGTGTAGTGGCCATCGCCGGTATACTCTTCCGAGTCTTCCTTGTCCTGCTTGACCAGCAGCGGGATCAGCTTGTTGATCTGGGTATACATGGCGGAGCTGTCTTCCGCCGGGCCGGAGATGATGAGCGGGGTACGGGCTTCATCGATGAGCACCGAATCCACCTCATCCACCAGCGCGTAGTTGAGCGGACGCTGCACGCGCTGCTCGGGCGAGAACGCCATGTTGTCGCGCAGGTAGTCGAAACCGAATTCGTTGTTGGTACCGTAAGTGATGTCGGCGGCGTAGGCATCGCGCTTCTGGGACGCATCCATACCGGGCACGTTGCAGTCGACCGTCATGCCGAGGAAGGTGAACAGCGGGCGGTTCGCCTCCGCATCGCGCTTGGCCAGATAGTCGTTCACCGTCACCACGTGCACACCGCGACCGGTCAGCGCGTTCAGATAGGCAGGCAAGGTTGCAGTCAGCGTCTTGCCTTCGCCCGTCTTCATCTCGGCGATACGGTTGGAGTTCAGCACCATGCCGCCGATCAGCTGCACGTCGAAATGACGCATGCCGAACACCCGGCGGGAGGCCTCGCGTACGGTGGCGAACGCTTCCGGCAACAACTGCTCAAGCGTCTCGCCCTGCTCCAGGCGCTGACGGTACTCGGCGGTCTTCGCCTGCAGCTCGCCATCGGACAAGGCCTCGAACTGAGGCTCCATCGCATTGATCTGTTTAACAATTTTGCGCAAAGCCTTGAGCGTTCTGTCGTTCCGGCTGCCGATAATCTTGGTGAGCAGTGTACTAATCATGTGTACCAACTGTTTTGGTTATATAAGCGTTCCGTCACTGGAACCTGAAGAAAAAACCTAACCCCGTCTGGCATTCAGAAAGCGCGCGGGGTTGACCTGACGACCATCTTTCAACACTTCGTAATGCAGATGGACCCCGGTCGCACGACCGGTACGCCCCATCAAGGCAATCTTCTGGCCCTCATCGACCAGGGTGCCCACATCCACCAACAACTTGGAGTTGTGGGCATAGCGGGTCACCAGACCATTGCCATGGTCTATCTCCACCATGTTGCCAAATTCCGGGTGGCGGCCTGCCCAGCTGATGATCCCCTTGCCGGTCGCCAGGATGGGAGTGCCGGGCTTGCCACGAAAATCCACCCCCTTGTGCATCTTGGCGCGGCCGTTGAACGGGTCTACCCGTCCACCGAACCCGGAGGAGATCCAGACTCGCTCCTGCTTCACCGGTGAACCCGAGATGAAACCGGCATCGGTGATATGGTGATTCATGATGAAAGATTCAAGTACCGACAGCTGTTCTTCACGGCTGCTGAGCTGCTGGCTGAGGTGTTTCATGGAGGCTTGCAGCTCGCCCAAGCTCACTTCCAGCTCTTCGTCATAGGAAGGGCCACCCATGGGGGGCAGCTCCTTGAAATTGAATTCGTCGGGATCGAGGTCTGCCTTCTCGGTCAGACGCTCGCCGAGCGCATTGAGGCGACCGAGCTGCCCCTGCATGGTGCCCACCTGGGCGGCCAGCATGGCAAGCTGTTCACGGGCTTCATCGGCCCCTTGCGTGGATTTTTGCTGTTCGGCCATGGCCAGCGCGACTTCCAGCGCCTCCATTTTCTGGTGCCAGCTCTGCCAGAGCCAACCACCACTCAGTGCCAATACAGTGAAGAGGATACCGCCGACCCAGGCCAGACGTTGTTTGGGTAAGTGCAACTTGCGGCGCTGCTTACCGTTGAGGATCAGGGTAATGCTCATAGAAATCTGTCTTCTCGGTCAGGTGAGGCCAGGAGCCAACACGGGCAATAAAACCGGGAGATAATCGGTATTAAAGGATGGAATAAACAAATGACAGGACGTCGGTGCGGAGAGATGACCGACGTCCTGTTGCACAGCTATCAGGCCAGAACCAGACCGTTATCGTAGTAAGCGATGGGCGCTTTGTCGCCCTCCGCCTCGAAGGTCACCAGTTCCCAGGCCTCCTGCTTGGCCAGCAAGGCACGCAGCAGTTTGTTGTTCAGGGCATGGCCCGTCTTGTAGGCACGGAATTCACCGATGATGCTGCGATTGCACATATACAGATCACCGATCGCATCCAGCATCTTGTGCTTGACGAACTCGTCCTCGTAACGCAGACCATCTTCGTTCAGCACCCGGTAGTCATCCAGCACCACAGCGTTTTCCAGGCTTCCGCCCAGGGCCAGGTTCTGGGAACGCAGGTACTCGATGTCGCGCATGAAGCCGAAGGTACGGGCACGGCTGATCTCTTTCACGAAAGAAGCACCGGAGAAGTCCAGCACGCAACGCTGGTTGCGGCCTTCAAATACCGGATGCTGGAAATCGATCTCGAGATCCATCTTGAAGCCGTTGCGATAGGGGTGGAATTCCGCCCACTTGTCGCCGTCTTCAACCCGGACACTCTGCTTGATCCGCACGAACTGCTTGGGCGCATTCTGCTCACGGATACCCACTTCTTGCAGCAGGTAGATGAACGGGTGCGCACTGCCATCCATCACCGGGATCTCGGGGGCATCAACCTCGACATAGAGGTTGTCGATCCCCATCCCGGCCAGGGCGGCAGAGAGGTGTTCGATGGTTGACACGCGGACACCGGCTTCGTTTACCAGAGCGGTACAAAGCACGGTATCACGCACCTGATCGGCGTTGGCTGGCAGCGCGACCACAGGATTCAGATCGGTACGCAAGTAAACGATCCCTGTGTTAACAGGCGCCGGACGGAATGTCATTGTGACTTTCCGACCCGAATGCAGGCCCACACCGGTGGCCTGGACACTCGTTTTCAAGGTTCTTTGTCTAATCATGGGCGTATCCGCTTAACAGCTCAAATTCCTGACCAGATGGTCGTTGCCGGGCCATCTTAGCACAATCCTTAAGCAACAAACAAACCAAGGCCATACGAGGCTTAGTCAGCTTGCTTGCGCAGGAACGCAGGAATATCGAGATAATCCGGTTCGCGACGAGCTTGCGGCTCGGCGTTCACCACCTTGGCCGGGGCCTCTTCCATCACGCGAGACTGCAGGGCTTCGCTGATCAGGGGCTGACGGGCCGGACGTTCCTGAACCATGTTGTTCTTGACGAGGGTGATGTCGGGCTTGCGCTCGGCACCGATACCGGTGGCCACCACGGTCACACGCAGTTCGTCGTGCATCTCCGGGTCGATTACGGTACCCACCACCACAGTGGCGTTCTCGGAGGCGAAGGCCTTGACCGCGTTACCCACGGTTTCGAACTCTTCGATGGTCATGTCCATGCCGGCGGTGATGTTGACCAGGATGCCACGGGCACCGGCCAGATCCACGTCTTCCAGCAGCGGGCTGGAGATGGCCTTCTCGGCCGCTTCTTCGGCACGGTCATCACCGGAGGCGGAACCAGTCCCCATCATGGCGGTACCCATTTCACGCATCACGGTACGCACGTCCGCGAAGTCGACGTTGATCAAGCCCGGACGGGTGATCAGCTCGGCGATGCCCTGTACCGCACCCAGCAGCACGTCGTTGGCCGCCTTGAAGGCGTCCAGCAGGGAGATGCCGCGACCCAGTACCTTCAGCAACTTGTCGTTGGGGATGGTGATCAGGGAATCGACATTCTTGGACAGCTCCTCGATGCCGTGGGCGGCGAAGCCCATCCGCTTCTTCCCTTCGAAGGAGAACGGCTTGGTCACGACGGCGACGGTCAGGATGCCCATCTCCCGGGCCACTTCGGCCACGATAGGTGCGGCACCCGTACCTGTACCACCGCCCATGCCGGCTGCGATGAACACCATGTCTGAACCGGTCAGCAGCTCACGCAGCGCTTCCCTGTCTTCCATGGCGGCATCACGGCCCACTTCCGGATTGGCTCCGGCCCCCAGACCCTTGGTGATGCCACCGCCGATCTGCAAGGTAGTGTTGGCACTGGAGTTGCGCAGTGCCTGGGCGTCGGTGTTGACGGTAATGAACTCAACACCCTCGATGTTTTGACGAACCATGTGCTCGACTGCGTTGCCGCCGCCGCCACCCACACCTATCACCTTGATGACGGCTTCGTCAGTGTGGCTATCCATAAATTCAAACATGTTGTCTCTCCGCTTTATTTGCCTGACTCAGCAAAATCTTTAGAACTCGCCACGCAACCAGTTGCTGACCCGTTTGACCAGCCCACCTACGCTTGCCTTGGCGGCATATTCCTTGCTACTGCCGGTGGATTGATTGGTACGGCCGTACTGCAGTAGCCCGACCGCAGTCGAGTACACAGGTGCCTGCACGTAATCGCTCAATCCCCGAATGTTCATGGGTTCGCCCACCCGGACCTGGCTCTGGAAGATCTGCTCTGCGCACTCCACAATGCCTTCGATCTGGGCAGCGCCACCGGTCAATACCACACCGGCCGCCAGCTGATGCTTGACCCCCTGTGCCTTCAATTCGCTCTGCACCCGTACCAGCTCGTCATTCACCATGGAGAGCAATTCCGTGTAGCGGGGTTCAATCACTTCAGCCAGTGTCTGCCGTTGCAGGCTGCGCGCCGGGCGACCGCCGACACTGGGGACTTCAATATTGTCTTCCTTGCTGACCAGGCGGCCGAGGGCGCAACCGTAGCGCACCTTGATCGCTTCCGCGTCCAGTGGCGGTGTGCCAAAGGCGTAGGCGATGTCGCTGGTCACAGTGCTGCCAGCATACGGGATCACCTTGGTGTGGCGCAGGGCGCCGCCGGTAAACAGCGACATGTCCATGGTCCCGCCACCGATGTCCACCACGCAGACACCCAGCTCCTTCTCGTCTTCGGTCAGCACGGCATAGCTGGAAGCCAGGGCCGAAAAGATCAGCTGATCCACCCGCAAACCCACCTTCTCCACACATTTCTCGATGTTGCGAGCCATGTCGTTGTGGCAGGTGATCAGGTGCACCTTGGCCGCCATCCGCACGCCGGAGAGACCAACCGGATTCTTGATCCCTTCCTGATAGTCGATGGCAAACTCCTGAGGCAGCACGTGCAGCACCCGCAGCTCATCGGACAGTCGTACCGACTTGGCGGTGTGGATGACGTTGTCCACGTCCTCCTGGGTCACCTCTTCGTCGGAGATGGGCACCATGCCGGTCTCGTTGCGGCAATCGATGTGCTTGCCGGACAGCCCCAGATAGACGGAGCTGATCTGGCAGTCGGCCATCATCTCGGCTTCTTCCACCGCGCGGCGCAGGGACTTGACCACGGAGTCGAGATCATTGACCCCGCCCTTCTCCATCCCGCGAGAAGCGTGGCTGCCCATGCCGATGACATTGAGCTCGCCATCGGGCAATACTTCGCCAACCAGTACCGCCACCTTGGTCGTGCCGATATCCAGTCCGACAATCAAATTTCTATCTGCGGTGTTGGTCATTCACTTTCTCTTCGTTCTTCTTCCAGCCAACCGCCATTCCGGTGTCGTATCGAAGATCCACGTAAGCAACCCGCTCACGGGGTTCGATGACCGGAAAGGCATCGATAAACCGCTGCAGGCGAAGCGCGATATCCGAGCGCCCCACGAACAGCTGAATGTTGCCATCCAGGGTCAGTTCCCAGGCATGGCGGGGGGTCAGATTCACCCCCAACAACTTGTATCCCCTGGCCGCCAGCAGCGTCTCGTACTGATGGCTGGCTTCCAGCACCTTGGCGGCCTGATCATCGGGCCCGGACAACTGCATCAGGGGTTTCTTCACCCTGTCCGGCGCACTGAACACCTCACCCTTGGTGTTGACGAAGCGGTTGCCGTTCCAGCGTGCCGCCACATCCTGTTCGGTGAGGTAGACCTTGATCTTGTTCGGCCACTTCTTGCGTACCGAGACCTGGGCCACCCAAGGCAGGGCGTTCAAACGCCCCTGCAATTCGTTCACGTCCAACTCGAAGAAGTTGCGCAACTCGGCGCCATCCAGCACGGCCGCGCGCAACTCATCGGCTTTCAAATATTCGTGTTGCCCCTGCAGCAACAGCTCGCTCATGGGCAACCGACTGGCATCCGTCAGCCAGTCTTTAACATCCAGCGCAGTCTGGTAGAGCCCCCACATGACCAGGATGAAAAATGCCACCCCGGCGATGAAGCCCCCCTTGGTGCGCCCTTGTGCCCTTGCCTCCACCCGATCGATCCCCGTATAACGCGCCATGCCGGCCACTTGCAGACCGGTTCGCCATTATATAGGCCCCGGCTTGGCGGTCAAAATACTCATTGGGCCCTCAGGCACCGGATTTCATGCTATCTACGCTCAATTTCATCTCACCGAGACGGCGGGCCAGTGCCCCGACGTTACCGGCGCCCTGAGTCAGCACCAGATCCCCCTCGCCAATCAGGTCGGCCAGCACCGCCGGCACATCGTCAGGCGTTGCGACAAAGATGGGTTCCAGGGTGCCGCGAGAGCGGATGGAGCGACACAGGGCACGGCCATCGGCACCCGGAATAGGCTCTTCACCGGCGGCATACACCTCCAGCATCACCAGCACATCCACCTTGGAGAGCACGTCGGCGAAATCTTCGTAGAGATCCCGGGTCCGGCTGTAACGGTGTGGCTGGAACACCATGACCAGTCGCTTCTCGGGCCAGCCGGCGCGAGCGGCATTGATGGTCACCTTGACCTCGCTCGGGTGGTGACCGTAGTCATCCACCAGCATGGCCTTGCCACGGCCGGTCTCGAACTCGCCATATTGCTGGAAGCGGCGGCCCACACCTTCAAACTTGGCGAGCGCCTGGATGATGGCCTCGTCACCAATGCCGTCTTCGGTCGCAACCGCGATGGCAGCGGCGGCGTTGAGCGCATTGTGGATGCCCGGCAGATTCAGGGTGACGGTCAGCTCGCCGGCATCCTTGCGGCGCACCCGGAAGCGACTGCGGTTGCTGGTCTGCACGAAGTCCAGCACCTGCACATCGGCATCCTCACTGAGGCCGTAGGTCAGGGTCGGACGGGCGATCTCCGGCAGCATGCCACGGATCACGGGATCATCCACGCACACCACGGCCAGGCCGTAGAACGGCAAGTTGTGCAGGAAGTCGATGAAGGTGGCTTTGAGCCTGGAGAAGTCGCCGCCATAGGTGTCCATGTGATCCGCTTCGATGTTGGTCACGATGGAAACCATGGGTTGCAGATGCAGGAAAGAGGCATCGCTCTCGTCCGCTTCGGCGATCAGATAGCGGCTGCTGCCCAGGCGGGCGTTGGTGCCGGCGCTGTTGAGCAGACCGCCGATGACGAAGGTCGGGTCGCGATCGGCTTCGGCATAGATGCTCGCCACCAGACTGGTAGTGGTGGTCTTGCCGTGAGTGCCGGCGACGGCAACTCCGTGGCGGAAGCGCATCAGCTCGGCCAGCATCTCGGCACGGCGCACCACGGGAATGCGCAGCTCGCGGGCGGCCAGCAACTCGGGGTTGTCCTGCTTGATGGCGGTGGACACCACCACCACGCTCGCCTCGTTCACGTGCTCGGCACTGTGTCCCACGAAGATATGAGCCCCCAGGGATGCGAGCCGTTCGGTCACCGCATTGCGGGACAGATCGGAGCCGGAAATCTGATAGCCCTCGTTGGCAAGCACCTCGGCGATCCCCCCCATGCCGGCACCACCTATGCCGATGAAGTGGATGCGACGCACGCGGCGCATTTCGGGGATTACGGTACGCAGTTTTGCCAGTTCAACCTTGGTCATAGCTCTCTCTTCATGTCTGCCGCCAGCCGCTTGCCCACATCGGCAACCTGCTCGGCGGCATCAATATATACGGGGACAAGACTGCACGGCCTGGCCTGTGCAATCTTGCTCAACATGCTTTCTCATTCTGCCCGGTGGCGAGCCGCTTGCACTCATCGGCCACCCGCTCGGCGGCATCGATGATGGCGACGCGGCGCGCGGCCTGGGCCATGTTCAACAAGGTTTCCCTGCGCCCGGCGAGCCAGGAGAGACGCGCCGCCAGGGAGGCCGGGGTCAGCTCTGATTGGGGCAGGAACTCCGCAGCCCCGCCATCGACCAGGGTCAGGGCGTTGCGGGTCTGGTGATCATCCACAGCATGGGGCAGCGGCACGAAGATGGCGGCCACACCAGCGGCAGCCACTTCGGAGACGGTCAGCGCCCCCGCCCGGCACACCACCAGGTCGGCCCAGGCGTAGGCATCGGCCATGTCCTTGATAAACTCGCTCACCTCGGCCTCGACGCCCTGCACGGCATAGGCCTGCGCGACAGCCTCCCGGTTGCCCTTGCCGCACTGGTGGCGCACTGCGATGGGCACACCGGCGGCCGCGACCGCTGGCGGCACCTGTTCGTTGAGCACCCGGGCCCCCAGGCTACCGCCGACGATCAGCAGGCGCAGCGGCTCGCTGCTGCTGCGCAACTGGGGATCCGGCAGGGCCACCACTTCGGGGCGCACCGGATTGCCCACCACGGCGGTACGGGCATTGGGGGCGAAGGCGCCGGGGAAGGCCATCAGCACCCGCTTGGCAAGGCGCGCCAGCAGCTTGTTGGTCATGCCGGCCGCCGCGTTCTGCTCGTGCAGCAGCAGCGGAATGCCGGAGAGCCAGGCGGCAACACCACCCGGACCGGAGGCGAAGCCCCCCATGCCGAGCACGACGTCGGGCTGGATGGTCTTGATCACCTGGCGGGCCTGCAGCACTGATTTGACGATCCGGTAGGGCGCCGCCAGCAGCCGCTTGATGCCGTTGCCACGCACCCCCTGGATGTCGATGAAGGAGATGGGGTAGCCATGGGCGGGCACCAGCTCGGCCTCCATCCGGTCGGCGGTACCGAGCCAGTGAATGGTCCAGCCCTGTGCCTTGAGGCGATCGGCCACGGCCAGCCCGGGGAACACATGGCCCCCGGTACCGCCCGCCATCACCAGTAACGTTTTGCTCACGCAACCTCCCGCACGCGCGCCTGGGCACTGGCCTGGCGCAACTCGAAATCGATACGAATCAACATGCTCACCGCCACCATCATGATGATGAGACTGGAGCCGCCGTAGCTGACCAGCGGCAGGGTCAGGCCCTTGGTCGGCATCATGCCGCTGGCGGCGCCGACGTTGACGAAGGTCTGGAAGCTGAACCAGATGCCGATGCCGATGGCCAGATAGCCTTCATACAGGCGCTCTGATACCAGCGCCTGATGACCGAGCTTGAGCGCCTTCACCGCCAGCGCAAAGATGAGGAAGAGCGCACCCAGTACGCCCACATACCCCAGCTCCTCGCCCAGGATGGCAAACACGAAGTCGGTGTGGGCCTCCGGCAGGTACTCCATCTTCTGGATGGAATTGCCGAGCCCCTCGCCAAACCAGCTGCCACGACCGAACGCCATCAGGGACTGGGTCAGCTGGTAGCCGCTGCCGAACGGATCGGCCCAGGGATCCAGGAAAGAGGTGACCCGCCGCATCCGGTAGGGCTCGGCGATGATCAGGGTCACCACGGCGCTCACCCCCACCAGGATAAGACCGATGAACTGCACCATGCGGGCCCCCGCCAGGAACAGCATGCCGAGGGAGGTGACGAACATCACCACCACGGAGCCGAGGTCGGGCTGGGCCAGCAGCAGGATGGCCACCACGAACAGCACCGCCATGGGTTTCATGAAACCGATGAAGCGCTCGCGCACCTCACTCTGACGGCGCACCAGATAACCCGCCAGATAGACGAACAGCGCCAGCTTGCCGAACTCGGCCGGCTGCAGGTTGAAGGGGCCAAGCGGCAGCCAACGCACCGAACCGTTGACGCTGCGGCCCACCAGCAACACCATCACCAGCAGCACGATGGCCAGCAGCAGCATGGGGCCGTTGTACTGCTGCCAGCGCGCCATGGGCACCTGCAGCACGAACCAGGAGATGCCAAGCGCCATCACCAGAAACATCCCGTGACGCTTCACGAACATGAAGGGGTCATCGCCGAGGGCTATCCCTTCGGGGATGGAGGCGGAGGCCACGATCACCAACCCGACCGACATCAACGCCAGCGCCAGCACCACCAGCTGCCTGTCGTAGAGGCCGGCAGGGCGCGCAGGCAACAGCCAGCGCTGCAAAAAGCCTGCGACGACGCGAAGGGCGTTCATAGCGTCATCACCAGTTCGGTGAAACGATCACCGCGCGCTTCGAAAGACGTGAACTGATCCAGGCTGGCACAGGCCGGCGCCAGCAGCACCCAGTCACCGGGCCTGGCGTCGACTGCGGCCTTGGCCACGGCGGCGTCGATGGAGGCGACCTTCTCAGTCTGCTCACCCAGCGCGAGCAGGATGTCCGCATCCTGGCCGAAGCAATACATGTGATCGATCTGGTTGCCGAGCAGCGCCTGCACCGGACCGAAATCCTGGCCCTTGCCCTGGCCGCCAGCCAGTAGCAGCAGCCGGCCCTTCACCGATTCACGCACGCCGGCCACGGCGGCCAGGGTGGCCCCCACATTGGTGGCCTTGGAGTCGTTGATCCAGCGCACCCCGTTTACCTCCCGCACGAAGCGGGCACGGTGGGGCAGGCCTTCGAAGCGGCGCAGCACGGCGAGTTGCGGCTCACGGGGAATGCCGACCGCATCGCACAGAGCCATGGCCGCCAGGGCGTTGGCCTGATTGTGGGCGCCGACTATCTTCATCTCGTCCACGGCGAGCAGCGGCTCCCCGTGCAGGGTCAGCCAGTGGCGGCCATCCAGCTCGCAGCGACCATAGCCGTTGCAATCGAGCCCGAAGCTCTGCCACACCTGACCCACGTCGGGCAGGGTCTGAGGATCGTCCCGGTTGACCAGGATGTGCTGGGAGTGCTGATGGATCTCCTGCTTGGCGGCGCGGTAATCCGCCATGCCCTCATAGCGATCCATGTGATCCTCGGAGAGGTTCAGCACCACGGACGCCGCGGCACGCAGGCTGTAGGTGGTCTCGAGCTGGAAGCTGGAGAGCTCCAGCACGCAGAGATCCATGGGCTGCTTGAGCAGCTCGAGCGCCGGGGTGCCGATGTTGCCACCCACGCCCACCTTGAGGCCGGCCTCGGCGATCATCTCGCCGACCAGGGTGGTGACGGTGCTCTTGCCGTTGGAGCCGGTGATGGCGATGACGGGGGTCTGGGTCTCGCGCACGAACAGTTCGATGTCGCCGACGATGCGCACCCCGAACTCCGCTGCGGCTTTCAGTTCGGGGGTCGCCAGGGCGATACCCGGACTAGCCACTATCATGTGCGCCTGCTTGAGCAGATCGCCGTCCAGCCCGTGAACGAGCTCCACCTCGGGGGGAAGTTGCTCCTTGCCAGGCGGATTGGCGCGGGTATCCATCACCAGGGGCGTGACACCACGACCGAGGAAGTAGTCGACGCAGGAAAGTCCGGTTTTGCCGAGTCCGATGATGATGACCATGGCTTACCTCACCTTCAGGGTGGCGAGGCCGAGCAGCACCAGCATGAGGGTGATGATCCAGAAGCGCACGATGACGCGCGGCTCCGGCCAGCCCTTCTTCTCATAGTGGTGATGGATGGGCGCCATGCGGAAGATGCGCACGCCGCGCAGCTTGTAGGACCCCACCTGCAGGATCACCGAGACGGTTTCCATCACGAAGACGCCCCCCATGATCACCAGCAGGAACTCCTGACGCACCAGCACGGCGATGGTGCCGAGCGCGCCGCCCAGCGCCAGGGAGCCGACGTCCCCCATGAAGACCTGGGCCGGATAGGTGTTGAACCAGAGGAACCCCAGACCCGCCCCGACGATGGCGGTACAGACGATCACCAGCTCGGAGGTGTAGGGCACGTAGGGAATGTGCAGGTAGTTCGCGAAGTTCACGTTGCCGGTGGCCCAGGCGACAAAGGCGAAGCCCCCCGCCACCATCACGGTCGGCATGATGGCCAGCCCATCCAGGCCGTCGGTCAGGTTGACCGCGTTGGAGGTACCGACGATGACGAAATAGGTCAGCACGATGAACATCAGGCCAAGCTGCGGCATCACATCCTTGAGGAAGGGCACCACCAGCTGGGTCTGGCCGTCATGGGTCGCGGTGGCATAGAGGAACACCGCCACGGCCAGGGCAACGGCGGATTGCCAGAAGTACTTCCAGCGGGCGATCAGGCCGTCGGTGTTCTTGCGCACCACCTTGAGGTAGTCGTCGGCAAAGCCGATGGCGCCGTAGGCACCGAGCACGAACAGCACCAGCCAGACATAGGGATTGTCGAGGCGGCTCCAGAGCAGCACGGAGATGAAGATGGCCGCAATGATCATCAGCCCCCCCATGGTCGGGGTGCCCTTCTTGCTGAGGTGTGACTCAGGGCCGTCGTTGCGGATCACCTGACCGAATTTCAGGATCTGCAGGCGACGGATGAGGCGCGGCCCCATCCAGAGCGCCACCACCAGACCGGTGATGATCGACAGGATGGCGCGGAACGTCAGGTAGGAGAAGACGTTGAAGAAGGTGAAGTGCGGGGTGAGCAGTTCCGCCAGCCAGACTAGCATGTGGCTGACTCCTGACGGTCAACGACCATCTTGACGATATCTTCCATGCGGGACCCGCGAGCACCCTTGACCAGGATCGAGATTTCTTGATGTGTATTTATCATTTGCGCAAGCACTTCAAACAACGACGCCTTGTTATCGAAATGTCGACCCGCCGCGGCATCTGCGGTGTGACGACTCTGTTCCCCTACCGTCAGCACGGCGTCGAGGCTCTGTTCGCGGGCGTGGTGTCCGACCCGGGCGTGCTGGGCCTCGGACTCCTCCCCCAACTCCTTCATGTCACCAAACACCAGCACCTTGTAGCCACCCATGGCGGTCAGGGCATCGATGCCCGCCAGCACGGACTCCACGCTGGCGTTGTAGGTGTCATCCACCAGGGTGAGGCCACCCCAGCGTTGCACGCAGAAGCGGCCCTTGACCGGTGCCATCTGCTCCAGCCCGGCCTTGACCGAGGCGAGCGAGGCGCCCAGCGCCAGGGTACCGGCAGCGGCAGCCAGGGCGTTGGCCACGTTGTGGCGGCCCGGGATGGCCAGGGTCAGGGTCAATTCCCCCTGAGGGGTCACCATCACGAATTCGGCGCAGCCATGCCCGTTGAGTACGATGTCACGGGCGTGGAACGGCTGGCTCTGATCCTCGAGGGAGAAGGCGTAATGAATGCCCTTCGCCTGCCACTTCGGCCAGAACTCGTTGTCGGCATTGACGATGGCGGTGCCACCCTCGCTCAGACCCTCAAAAATTTCGCTCTTGGCGTGGAACACCCCTTCCAGGGAGCCGAACCCCTCCAGATGGGCGGCGGCCACGTTGTTGATGATGGCGGCATCGGGTTGGGCCAGCGACGTGGTCCAGGCGATCTCGCCGGGGTGATTGGCACCCAGCTCCATCACCGCAAACTGGTGCTGCGCCTCGAGGCGCAGCAGGGTGAGCGGCACCCCCACCTCGTTGTTGAAGTTGCCGGCGGTGGCCAGCACCTCCCCTTCCTGGCGCAGGATGGCAGTCGCCATCTCCTTCACCGTGGTCTTGCCACAACTGCCGGTGATGGCCAGCACTTTCGGGTTGATCCGCTCGCGTACCAGCTTGCCGAGGCGACCCAGCCCCTTGAGGGTATCGGCCACCACCAGTTGCGGAATGGCCAGCGGCAGCTCGCGCTCCACCAGCAGGGCAGAGGCCCCTGCCTGAACGGCCTGGTCGCAAAAATCGTGGGCGTCGAAACGCTCGCCACGCAGCGCGACGAACAGCGCCCCCTTGCCCAGAGTGCGGGTGTCGGTACTGACTGCCGTGATCTTGTGATCGCCGCCGATCAGACGGGCATCGAGCACCTGCGCTAGGTCGGCAAGCCTGAGGGTCATCATGTGAATGACTCCATTAATGTGTGCAACGCGGCCGCGACGGTTTCCCGATCGCTGTAGTGCCGCTTGTCGGTTCCAATGATCTGATAATCCTCGTGGCCCTTACCGGCCACCAGGATGATGTCCTGCTTGCTCGCCTGGCTCAGCGCCAGCTGGATTGCCTTGACCCTGTCGTGCTCGATCTGCACCAGACCGGGATCGCGAAGGCCCGCCACCATGTCCGCCATTATCTGCTCCGGCGCCTCGGTACGGGGATTGTCGTCGGTCAGGATCACGCAGTCCGCATGTTGCTCCGCCATGGCGGCCATCATGGGCCGCTTGCCGCGATCCCGGTCGCCACCACAGCCAACCAAGCACCAGAGCCGGCCTTCGCAGTGCACCCGAAGGGCCTGCAATGCCTTCTCCAGCGCATCCGGGGTATGGGCATAATCGACCACCGCCAGCGGCGCCTTGCCACCGCCGAAGCACTCCATGCGACCGGTCACTGGTTGCAGTTTCGGGGCGCTGGCCAACAGTGCATCGAAGTCATATCCCAGTACCAGCATGGCGCCCATGGCGGCCAGCACATTGCTGACGTTGAAGCGGCCGAGCAAGGGGGCGGATAATACACCATTCCCCCAGCTGGAGTTAATGCGCGTGTCAAATCCTTGTTGGTGGAAATGGGGGTCCTGCGCCGTCAACTGTCGCCCGGCATGGTTTTCAATCGGGCCATGCACGCCGAAGGCTACCGCGCCGGGGTAGGCTGCCAGCCACTGGCGCCCCAGACGGTCGTCGGCATTGATGACGGCGCAGGGCTCGTCCACCAGTTTCAGCAACTCTTCCTTGGCGGCACCATAGGCCTCCATGGTGCCGTGATAATCCAGGTGATCACGGCTCAGGTTGGTGAACACAGCCGCGGAAAACGGCAGAGCTGCGACGCGATGCTGCACCAGACCGTGGCTGGAGACCTCCATNNCATGGAGGCCTATGGTGCCGTGATAATCCAGGTGATCACGGCTCAGGTTGGTGAACACAGCCGCGGAAAACGGCAGAGCTGCGACGCGATGCTGCACCAGACCGTGGCTGGAGACCTCCATCGCCACCAGATCGGCTCCCTGCTGTTGCAGCGCCGCCAGATTGGCTTGCACCTGGACGGCGCTGCCTGTGGTGTTTTCTGCTTCGATCAGATTGCCAAACAGGCCGTTGCCTATGGTACCCATCACACCGGCCTTGCCTCCCAGCAGGGTGCGCCAGTTGGCGACCAGCAGGGCCGTGGTGCTCTTGCCGTTGGTGCCAGTGATGCCCACCAACTGCAGCTTCTGCGCCGGATGGTCATAGAAATGGCCAGCCAGTTCGGAGAGGCGAGCGGGCAGGTCCTTGAGCCCGAAACAGGGGATGGAAGTGACGGGGGCAACGAATTCCCCATCCTCCTCAAACAGGACGGCGGTCGCTCCCTGAGCCACCGCCTGTTCGATGAAACGCCTGCCATCCATCTGGTGGCCCCGGATTGCCACGAAGAGAGAACCGGGCCCGACTCGCCGGCTGTCGAGCTGGATGTCGGTGAGGGGAAGCGCCGGGGCAGTGATGCCGAAATGGCTCATGAGTTGATCAAGTGCGCGGGTCGGCAACATGGGAAGCCTCCGAATGGACAGGAATGCAGACGCTCAGGGGACGGGGCGCCATGGAAAACACCCCGACAGTCGCGGGGTCGACAGAGAAACGCGGATGCCTGTCAGGTACGAGGTGCGCCATTGGCGGTCTCCGTACGGGCAAGCTTCGCCGGCACCTCAGGGGGGATTGCGTCGGGGCGAATGTTGAAGAGCTGCAGCACGCCACCCATGGCCTCGGCGAATGGCGGGGTCGCCACGGCACCACCGTAATAGGCATCGCCCTTGGGCTCGTTGATCACCACCACCATGACGAAGCGGGGGTTGCTGGCCGGTGCGAAGCCGGCAAACCAGGCCATGTAATCCTTGCCGTAGCCACCGGCGACGGCGACCTTGGCGGTCCCACTCTTGCCACCGACCCGATAACCCGGGATCTGCGCCTTGGGAATGGCATTGCTGACCACGTACTCCAGCGCCTGCAGCATGGCGGTGGCGTTGTTGTGGTCGATGACCTGCTCACCCTTGGGCGGCGTGGTCACCTTGATGATGGAGAGCGGCACCCGCTTGCCCTTGTTGGCCAGGGTGGCATAGGCAGAAGCCAGCTGCAGCGGGGTGACCCGCAGGCCATAGCCGAACGACAGGGTCGCCCGCTCGATGTCGGACCAACGGCGGCGCTGGGGCAGCATGCCACCGCTCTCTCCCATCAGGCCGCTACCGGTATCCATCCCGAAACCGACCATGCTGAGGGTGTTGATCATCTCCTGGGCCGGCATCCGCAGCGCGATCCGCGACATGCCGATGTTGGAGGAGTAGCGCAGTATGTCGTACAGGTTGGTCGCCTTGTGAATGCTCACATCGCGAATCTGCTTGGCTCCGATAAACAGGGGACCACCGGGTATGGTGTCCTTCCAGCTGGTGACGCCCGCCTGCAGGGCGCTGAGCAGGATCAGGGGCTTGACGGTCGAACCCGGCTCGTAGGTGTCGGTCACCACCCGGTTGCGCACCCGGAAGCTCTGGTACTGGCCCCGGTTGTTCGGGTTGTAGGAGGGGGTGTTGACCATGGCGAGCACTTCGCCCGTCTTGACGTCCAGCATTACCATGGAGCCGGAGGTCGCCTTGTTCTCATCGGTGGCGCGCTTGAGGGCGCGGTAGGCCAGCGCCTGCACCCGCTGATCGATACTGAGCTGCAGATCGTTGGCGTGCTTGCCCTCCTTGACCAGGCCGAGCCGCTCGATGACCCGGCCTTGCCTGTCCTTGCGCACCCGCATCTCGCCCGGGGTCGCGGTCAGCCATTCGTTGTAGCTGCGCTCTATCCCCTCGATACCGCTGCCGTCGATGTTGGTCACCCCCACCAGATGGGCGCTGATCTCGCCGGTCGGGTAGAAACGGCGCGCCTCTGGGCGCAGGTAGATACCACCCAGCTTGAGGCCCTTGATGTATTCCGCCACGGCAGGGGTCACCTGACGCTGCAGATAGACGAAGCGTTTGCTGGGGTTGGAGATGCGGTGCTTGAGGGTGTTGATGTCGAGCTTGAGCACAGCGGAGAGCGCCAGCCAGGCGCGCTCGTTGTGGATGGCGCCGGACTCGTGGACCGTCTTGGGATCGGCCCAGACCGCCTCGACCGGCACCGAGACCGCCAGCTGCTCGCCGTTGCGGTCGGTGATCATGCCGCGCACCGCCTGGGTGGAGGTGGTACGCAGGGAGCGCATGTCCCCTTCCTGGCGCAGTCTGTCCGGATCTATCACCTGGATCCAGGCCAGCCGCAAGATCAGCCCCGCAAACGCGATGCCGATGAAAAACACCAGCGTGCGAAAGCGCCACGGGTAGAGTGACGGTGCTTTAACCTTGGCTTTGTCCTTTGCCGGAGCCTTGGTGGCGGCCTTGCGTGTCATGGTTGTGTAATTACCTTTTCGGTGGTCACCAACGGGCGAGCCATCTGCAATTTATCCATGGCCAGACTCGCCACCCGGGAGTGTTCGGCCAAGGTACCCTGCTCCAGCAGCAGGTGCCGCCACTCGATGTTGAGCCTGTCCTCTTCCGCCATCAGGTCATTCTGCTTGGCCGTCAACCCGCGAGTCATGTTGGTCACCAGGATCACCGCAAAGGCGGTGATCAGTACGGCCAGGGTCAACACGACCTGCAACTTGTGGCGCCAGAGATCGCTGATGATCTCCCTGGACAGATGAATCCGTACCTCACTCATGACTCAATCCGCCAGGCGCTGGGCGACTCGCAGCACCGAGCTGCGAGACCGGCTGTTTTCGGTGACTTCATGTTCGGAAGGTTTGAGCGCCTTGCCGACCGACTTCAACTTGCGGCCACCGGCCAGCTGAGCCTCGGTCAACGGGATGCCATGGGGCACTTCCGGCCCCTTCTCGTGCTTGCGAATGAAGTGCTTCACCAGCCGATCTTCCAGGGAATGGAAGCTGATGACGGAGAGACGACCATCGGTCGCCAGCGCCTGCAACGCACCGTTCAGCGCAGTCTCGATCTCGTCCAGCTCGCTGTTGATGTAGATGCGGATGGCCTGGAAGCTGCGAGTGGCGGCGTGTTTGCCCTTCTCCTTGCTCGGATTGACCCGGGCAATCATCTCGGCCAGCTGACGGGTGCGCACGTAGGGCTCGGTCACCCGATCATGGACGATGGCACGGGCAATCTTCTTGGCAAAGCGCTCCTCGCCAAAGGTCTTCAGCACCCAGGCGATGTCATCCACATCGGCGCGAGCCAGCCATTCGGCGGCGCTCTGGCCGGAGGTCGGGTCCATGCGCATGTCGAGGGGGCCGTCTTTCATGAAGCTGAAACCGCGCTCGGCGTCGTCGAGTTGGGGAGAAGAGACTCCCAGATCCAGCAGGAAGCCGTCGACCTTGCCGAGCAAACCGCGATCGCTCAGGTAGCTGGTGATGCCGGAGAAGGGACCGTGCACGATCTCGAAGCGGGGATCCTGGATCTTGGCCGCCTCGGCAATGGCCTGGGGATCCCGGTCGATGGCGAGCAACCGGCCGTTGGGACCCAGTTGCTGGAGAATGAGACGAGAGTGACCACCCCGGCCAAAGGTACCGTCGACGTAGATACCGTCCGGCTTGATGGCCAGCCCTTCGACGGCTTCGTGCAACAGCACTGTGATGTGTTCAGCGGCTTGGGTCATTTATAAAGAAAAGTCCTGTAGTCGTGGTGAACTTGCCCAATCGTCCTCGGGCAGGCCCAGAATGTCGTCATTGATCTGTTGTTGCCAGCGGGCTTCATCCCACAACTCAAACTTGTTGAGCTGGCCCACCAGCATGATCTTCTTGTCCAGCCCCGCATGGTTGCGCAGCGGCTGGCTCAGCAGCAGACGGCCGTTGCCATCCAGTTCGCACTCGGTCGCGTGTCCGAGCAACATGCGCTGCAGGCGGCGTTCAGCCGGGTTGGTACTGGAAAGTGTCTTGAGCTTGCGCTCTATCTCTTCCCATTCACTCAGGGGGTAAAGCAGCAGACAGGGGTGGGCAATGTCGATGGTGCAGACCAGCTGGCCGTCGCGCTCGGAGCGCAGCCAATCTCGATATTTGGTCGGAATCGCCAGTCGCCCTTTGCTGTCCAGGCTGATGGCGTGAGCGCCACGCAACAAATTGCAGTCCCTGAAAATGAGTTAAGGGGGCAAATCGCCCGATAAAAACCACTTTGATCCACTTTTCTCCACCATGAAGTTTAAGGACGAGCAGGGGGCTTTTCAAGCAAGGATCTCGGGCATGGGGAACATATTGACGCAGCGCAGGGAGGCTACAGATTAAATGAGTTGATTTTCCACAAGTTATTTGTGTTAACGGCCATAGGATTAATTGCGAATATTTTTAAAATGAACAATGTGAAAGAAGTAACACATGCTGGAGTCTCCCCTCTTTTTACACAGTAATGCATGACAACCGTATGCAAAAAAATGCAATGAATTGATTTACATGTAATTTTTATGATACTTCTCTATGTCGGCCAGTATCTGCATCCAATCTTTTGCTATTTTCTACCGCTATAAAAAAGAGCCTCGCGATAAATCGCAAGGCTCTTCAGGAATAGGTCGGAGTCGGCCTATAAGCCGGGTTCTGTACCGGGTTGCCCCGGGTAGCAATCATTCCTCTAGGCCAGCAATCGCTCACTGGCTCAAGCAACCTACCCGCCCCCAACGCGGGCCGCGCCAATAGGGGCCTATTTGGTCTTGCTTCGGGTGGAGTTTACCGTGCCACGAACTGTTGCCAGTCGCGCGGTGCGCTCTTACCGCACCCTTTCACCCTTACCTGATCCCTTGCGGGCCATCGGCGGTTTGCTCTCTGTTGCACTGGTCGTAGGCTCGCGCCTCCCAGGCGTTACCTGGCACCCTGCCCTATGAAGCCCGGACTTTCCTCCCCTCCGCCCGTCTGTCCCGAGGGACACAACGACGAAGCAGCGATTGCCCAGCCGACTCCGAGGCGCGGATTATAGCCTCGTGACTCAGTGGGGTAAACCGGCAATTCCCCTTTACGGCAATTAATAGTGCTCGAGGCCGTACTTGTAGAGGGCATTCTTCTTCACACCGTGGATCTCGGCGGTGAGAGCAGCCGCTTTTTTCAGCGGCAGCTCCGCTACCAGCAGCCCCAAAGTGCGGATAGCCTCGGCGGGCAGATCTTCATCTGTCTTGCTGGCACCGGCGACCACCAGCACGATTTCGCCACGGCAGCGATTATCGTCTTCCCCAAGCCAGGTCAGCATCTCGGAGGCAGGCAGACCGTGGATGGATTCGAAAGTCTTGGTCAGCTCGCGGCACACCACCACCTGGCGTTCACCGAGAATGCGAGCGATGGCTTCCACCGTATCCTGCACCCGGCGTGGTGACTCATAGAACACCAGGGAGCGGGTGTCTTCGATGACGGCCTGCAGCCGATCGTCGCGGCCCTTGGCTTTCGCCGGCAGAAACCCTTCGAAAGAGAAGCGATCAGTGGGCAGACCTGCGGCAGAGAGTGCGGTGATGGCGGCGCAAGGGCCCGGCAGCGGCACCACCTTGACCCCAGCCTCGCGACAGCGGGTGACTAGGTGATAGCCGGGATCACTGATGAGCGGGGTGCCCGCATCCGAGACCAGGGCGACGCTCTTGCCCTCTTTGATCCGGCCGATCAGCACATCCGCCTTCTGCTGTTCGTTGTGATCGTGCAGGGCGAAGGTCGGCACCGAGATCTGGTAATGGCTGAGCAGGATGCCGGAGTGCCGGGTATCTTCGGCGGCCACCAGATCGACGCTGCGTAAAATGTCCAATGCACGCTGGGTGATATCCGCCAGATTACCGATGGGAGTGGGGACTATATACAGGGTTGGGGTGTCACTCATGGGATCTCCGAGTGTCCCGACAATTGTGTCGCCATATTGGCCCGTTTACACTATGGAGAACTTCAACACTGGTCGGGGAATGAACTTGAACCGGGTTACAAAGCAGCTAAGTGTATCACGACTCTTCGGCATCATACTCGCGGCAGTACTGCTCGCCGCCTGTGCGTCGGAGCCCAACCCATCTTCCGCGGAGCCCGGCATGCCGTCGGCGTTCTCGGATCTGACCAAGAATGCCCAGTGGTATCTGGAGCAGGTGGATCCCGCCAAACCGGCTGAGGCCTTCACCTGGCAGGTGATGGCGGCGCGCAGCTATCTGGCGCTCGGCCAGGCCAAACCGGCCGCCGCCCTGTATCAACAGTTGCAGAAGCAGGCCGGCAACCCGGTACAGCAGGCACAGCTGCAACTGCTGCAGGCGCACCTCCTGCTGGCTCAGGGCAATGCCAATCAGGCCCTGATCCTGCTGGAAGGCAAGCCGGAAGTGGCCCTCGATGCCGATACCCAGAAGGATTGGTATCGCCAGCGGGTGGTGCTGCAACTGGACATCAACAACAAGTTTGGTGCGGCCAAGTCGCTGATCCTGCTGGAACCCTACCTGGCCAAGAATGAGCTGGCCACCAACCACCAGCAGATCTGGTCCCTGCTCAAAAGCATGACCCCCTCCACCCTGCAGGCGCTGGAAGAGGCACCGGCCCCCGACGTGACCACCGGCTGGCTGCGACTGGCGGCACTGGTGAACGAGTTCGGCGCCCAGCCGAGTCAACTCGCCCGCCAGCTGGCTGGCTGGAAGCAGAGCTTCCCGAACCATCCGGCCCAGACTGACATGCCGGCTGGCCTCGGGGATCTCGCCACCACGGACACAGGTGTACTGCAGCAGGTCGCCGTCTTCCTGCCCCTCTCCGGCAACCTGGAGGCGCAGGGCGCTGCCATCCGCAACGGCATGCTGATGTCCTACAAGGAAAATCAGGGGCAATTCACCCTGAACTTCTATGACACTCAGGGCAAGGCGATGGGGGATCTCTACAAGCAGGCGATCCAGGAGGGGGCCAACATGATCATAGGCCCACTGCTCAAAGATCAGGTCGAGGAGCTGCTCAAGGCCAGCCCGACCGTGCCGGTGCTGGCGCTCAACGAGCTGGACAAGCCGATCATCAACGACAACACCTTCTACTTCTCCCTCTCCGCCGCCGCCGATGCGAGCCAGGCCGCCCAGTACCTCTATGGTCAGGGTTACCGCAAGCCGCTGCTGATCGCGGCGCAAGGCCGGATTGGCTACAGCAGCATCAAGGCGTTCGAGCAGGCCTGGGCCGGCGTCAGCCAGGAGAAGCCCGTAGTCGCCACCTTCGGGGCGCGCAACGAGGTGCAGGGCATGGTCAAGAATGCCCTGAGCGGTCGATCCACCGCCCGGGCCGGGGAGATAGTGCAGCTCTCTGATGCGGCGCCGCGCAGCATAGATGCCGTCTATGTGGTGGCTAACAGCCTGGAGACCCGGATGATCAAGCCTTATGTGGACATCTCGGTCAATCCCATGGGCAGCCTGCCCATCTACAGCAGCTCGCGAGGCTATGACAGCGGGGCGACCGAGGTGGCTTCCGAACTCAACGGCATGCATATCTCCGACATGCCGCTGCTGCTGGGAGGCTATGAGCAGCAACGGGAGCAGATAGCCCTGCTCTGGCCACAGACCCAGGGTGACCTGCTGCGCCTGTTTGCCCTCGGCTACGATGCGGTCAGCCTGGCCGGCAACCTGCGGCAGATGCGCAAGCTCAATGCCATGCAGCAACCGGGCATGAGCGGCCAGCTGAGCGTGGATCCCCAGGGCAACATAGTGCGCATGCTGGACTGGGCCACCTACCAGAATGGCAAGCTGGTCAGCGACAGCGCCGTGCCCCAGCTGGAGGACACCACCCATGAAGAGGCTACTGACACAACTGCACCAGCAATGGTTGAACCTGTTGCCATCGGCAACGACGAGCAAGGGACAGCACTTTGAGCAAGTAGCGGAACGCTGGTTGCAGGCCCGCGGCCTGCAACCCGTGACCCGCAACTACCGCTGCCGTGGTGGTGAAATAGATCTGATCATGCGCCAGGGGGATACCCTGGTGTTTGTCGAGGTCAGATATCGCGCTCGGGCCAGCCATGGCGGAGCCGCCTGCTCAGTCACCCAACGCAAGCAGCACAAGATCGTGCTGGCCGCGCGCCACTATTTCAAGCAACATGCCATCAACGAGGCCAGCCAGGCCTGCCGATTCGATGTGATCGCGTTCGAGGGCGACCAGCCAAACTGGATCCAGAACGCTTTTTAAGAGGACCCCATGACTGATCCCATCAAAGAGAATTACACCGAAAGCATCCAGACCAAGATAGCCGCCGCCGAGGCGCTGCCGGACGCCATCCACACCGCGGCCCAGATGCTGACCATCTGCCTGCTCAATGGCCACAAGGTCATGGCATGCGGCAATGGCCCTTCCTCGGCCCTGGCACAGCTGTTCATCTCCGAGCTGGTCAACTGCTACGAGACGCCACGTCCCTCCCTGCCCGGCCTGGCCCTGACCCCCGACATGGCCACCATCAGCGCCATCGCCACCGATCACGGCTTCGAAGAGGTCTATGCCAAGCAGATCAGGGCCCTGGGTCAGCCCGGCGACATCTTGGTGGTGCTCACCACCACGGGCAACAGCCGCAGCCTGATCAAGGCCGCCGAGGCGGCACTCTCCCGCGACATGACCATCATAGTGCTCGGGGGGGGCGACGGTGGCGAGATAGCTGGCCTGCTCGGGCCCAACGATGTGGAGATCCGCGTGCCATCCGCCCGCCGCCCTCGCATTCTGGAAGTGAATCTGTTGACCCTGCACTGCCTCTGTGATCTCATCGACCAGACACTTTTCCCGCAACAGGAAGATTGAAACAATGAAGAAGCCTATTCTCGCACTCGCCCTGCTGACCGGCGCCCTGCTGCTGCAGGGCTGTGCCGCCGTGGTAGTCGGTGGCGCTGCCGGTACCGCCAAGGCGACCGGGGATCGTCGCACCCTGGGTGCCCAGTGGGACGATCAGACCATAGAGCTGAAAGCGGCCAATCTGCTGGCCGACAACAAGCCGCTGAGCGCCGCTAGCAAGATCAGTGTCTACAGCAATAACGGCCGTGTCTTGCTGGTCGGTCAGACACCGTCTGACGCCTACAAGCAGGAAGCGGGCAAGATTGTGGGCCGGATCGAAGGGGTGCGTCATGTCTACAATGAGCTGCGTCTCGGCAAGCCGGTGAGCATAGGGGTGCGCAGCAACGATACCTGGATCACCTCCAAGGTACGGGCCGACATGCTGGGCACCAAGAACTTCGACAGTACCAAGGTCAAGGTGGTCACCGAGAACAGCGAGGTGTTTCTCATCGGCCTGGTGACCCGTCAGGAAGGGGATCAGGCAGTGGAGATCGCTCGCCACGTCAGTGGGGTCAAGCAGGTGATCAAGGCCTTCGAGTTTGCCCAGAACTAAGCGGGCAATGATGAGATAAAAAAACGCAGCCAGTTGGCTGCGTTTTTTATTTGATGACTTTCAGGGTCGGACGGCCCGTCGGGCGCGGCGGCTCCGGCTCGGGTTCTACCGGCGCCTCGGCCTGCTCCAGCCAGAGATCGTAGCCCGGCTCCGGCGGGAACAGGGTTCCCACGCCGTTTTCCCTGGCATGAATGGCCAATATGGCCGCCATGGGAATGTAGACCTGCTGTGACACGCCGCCGAAGCGGGCGCTGAAGCTGACGGCATCATTATCCATGTGGAACTGGCCCACGGCCCGAGGCGCTATGTTCAGGACAATTTGCCCATCCTGCACAAACTGCATCGGCACCATCACATGGGGGATATTGGCATTGACCACCAGATGCGGGGTCAAGTCGTTATCCAGCAACCAGTCAAAAAACGCCCGCAACAGATAGGGGCGACTGGGTGTCATGGTCGGTTCCGAACTACTCATACGCTGGCACGGATCTCGCGTTCAGCCTCGGTCAGAGAGGCCTGGAAGGATTCACGTTCGAACAGACGGACCATGTAGGCCTTCAGCTCTTTGGCACCACGACCGGTGAAGTCGATGCCCAGGCTCGGCAGACGCCACAGCAGCGGAGCCATGTAGCAGTCAACCAGACCGAACTCTTCGCTCATGAAGTAAGGCATTTCGCCAAAGATAGGGGCTATGGCCAGCAGGTTGTCACGCAGCTCGGCACGGGCGGCTTCGGTATCGGTGCCCGCCATGATCTTGTCAGCCAGAGAGTACCAGTCCAGCTCGATGCGATGCATCATCAGACGGCTGTTGCCGCGAGCCACCGGATAGACAGGCATCAGGGGCGGGTGCGGGAAGCGCTCGTCCAGATACTCCATGATGATGCGCGAGGTGTACAACGCCAGCTCGCGATCCACCAGGGTCGGTACAGTGTTGTACGGGTTCAGCTCGGCCAACTCGTCCGGCAGGTTGCTCGGGTCAACCTGGCAGATATCCACGCTAACACCCTTCTCCGCCAGGACAATGCGCACCTGATGGCTGAACATATCGTTGGCACCGGAAAACAGCGTCATTACCGAACGCTTATTGGCAGCTACAGCCATTGAACCCTCCCGTCATTAAAAAGCAGAAACGGCAATGAAGCATTTTGATCTTCATTGCCGTGCGTCATATTACTCCGATCTGGTCGCTTAGTGAACGTCGCGCCAGAATTCCTTCTTCAACAGCACAGTGAAGATGAAGAAGATTGCGATGAAACCGAGCACCCAGAAGCCCATGCGTTCGCGCTCCTGTTGCACCGGCTCAGCCGAGTAGACCAAGAAGTTTACCAGATCCAGTACCGTCTGATCATATTCTTCGTTGTTCATTTCACCATTGCCGTCAGATTTGATGCTGACGACTTGCTGCATCTCCACTCCATCCAGGGTGTGCGTCTCGAACTCGGCACGGGGCGTCCCCTGCAACGGCTCCAATACGTGGGGCATGCCCACAGACGGGAAGACCGCATTGTTCACCCCGAACGGCCGGGTTTCGTCCACATAGAAAGACCGCAGATAGGTGTAAATCCAGTCGGCACCCCGCACCCTGGCCACCAGGGTCAGGTCCGGGGGCGGCGCCCCAAACCAGCGCGCCGCATCCTTCTCAGACATGGCGCTCTTCATCAGGTCGCCAATCTTGGCACCGGTGAAGACCAGGTTCTCCCTCATCAGCTCTTCCGGGATGCCGATGTCGGCAGCCACCCGGTTATAGCGCTGATATTGGGTGGAGTGACAGCCGGCACAGTAGTTCATGAAGGTCGCAGCACCTCGTTGCAGGGATGCCTTGTCACTCAGATCGTACTCTGCCTTGTCGAGGGGGAAGCCACCGCCAGCGGCCAATACCAGACCGGGCAGCAGGGCCAGCACTGCAAAAATTATTCTTTTCATTTGAATGTCACCCTCTCCGGCAGCGGCTTGGTGCTTTCATTCTTGCTGTAGAAGAACAGCAGGACGAAGAACCCGAAATAACCCAGAGTGCAAAGCTGCGCGATCAGCGTCAGCATAGGCGTCGATGGCAGTACGCCCAGCACACCCAGAATGACGAAGCAGACCACAAACTGGGCGATGTTCAGCTTGTGCAGGGTGCTGCGGTAGCGCACCGAACGTACCTTGCAGCGATCAAGCCAAGGCAGCAGGAACAGCACGACGATGGAGAGCCCCATCATGATGACCCCCAGCAGCTTGTCCGGCACAGCGCGCAAGATGGCGTAGAAGGGAGTGAAGTACCAGACCGGGGCTATGTGCGCCGGGGTCTTCAGCCCGTTCGCCACTTCGAAGTTCGGCTTCTCGAGGAAGTAGCCCCACATATCCGGCTTGAAGAAGATGATGGCGCAGAACAGGAACAAGAAGCCCGCCACCCCAATCATGTCCTTGACGGTGAAGTAAGGGTGGAACGCCACCGCATCCAGCGGCCAGCCTTTCTCATCCTTGTGCTTCTTGATGTCGATCCCATCCGGGTTGTTGGAGCCGACTTCGTGCAGCGCCAGGATGTGCATGGCCACCAGCATCACCAGCACCAGCGGCAAGGCGATGACGTGCAGCGCGAAGAAACGGTTCAGGGTAGCCCCAGAGATGACGTAGTCACCCCGGATCCACAGGGTCAGATCGTCGCCGATGACCGGAATGGCACCAAACAGCGAGATGATGACCTGGGCACCCCAGAACGACATCTGTCCCCAGGGCAGCAGGTAACCCATGAAGGCTTCGGCCATCAGCACCAGGAAGATCAGCATGCCGAAGATCCACAGCAGCTCGCGCGGCTTCTGATAGGAGCCATAGATCATGCCGCGAAACATGTGCAGATAGACCACAACGAAGAAGGCGGAGGCGCCGGTGGAGTGCATGTAGCGCAGCAGCCAGCCGTAGTCCACGTCCCGCATTATGTATTCCACGGAGGCAAAGGCACCCTCCGCCGACGGGTTGTAGTTCATGGTGAGCCAGATGCCGGTGATGATCTGGTTGACCAGCACCAACATGGCAAGGGAACCGAAGAAGTACCAGAAGTTCAGGTTCTTGGGAGCCGGATACTTGGCCATGTGATCGTTGTACATGGCCGTGAGCGGGAAACGATCGTCAATCCAGCCCATGAGTTTGACAAACATGGTCAGGCCTCCTTGCCATCGGCACCGACCAGAATGGTGGTGTCGCTAAGAAATTGGTATGGCGGAATGACCAGGTTCAGCGGTGCGGGCACGCCCTGGAACACTCGACCGGCCATGTCGAACTTGGAACCATGGCATGGGCAGAAGAAGCCGGAGGTCACCCCTTGCACCTGCTCACCGAAGCTATCCGGCAGGTAGGAAGGGGAGCACCCCAGATGGGTACAGATACCGACCGCCACGAAGATCTCCGGCTTGATGGATCTGTAACCGTTATGGGCATAGTCCGGCTGTTGTGGCTCATCGGAAGCGGGATCACGCAGTTTGTCATCGTGAGTGGCCAGGGCATCCAGCGTCTGCTTGGTGCGCTTCACCACCCAGACCGGCTTGCCGCGCCACTCGACGCGGATCAGCTGACCCGGCTCCAACTTGCTGATATCCACCTCTACCGGTGCCCCTGCCGCTTTGGCTTTGGCACTCGGATTCCATGACTTTATAAACGGCACTGCGGTAAAAGCAGCTCCTACTCCGCCAACGGCAACCGTTGACCAGGTAAGAAATCTGCGGCGACCGGTATCAACTGGCGCATTGCTCATCCAAAAACTCTCCCATGTGGACTCCGCTCATTCTTATAGTGTCCCCGTTTCCTATCTCCTCTCCCTCTGACAACTGCGGCGGAGGCGGAGTGGCAATTGACACAGAAAGACCATGGAAATTTTAAAGAAAAGATAACAATTTGACAAGAAAGAGAAGCGATGGGCAAAAACAATAAATACACAAATTTTTGTCTTTTGTGACGTATGGTTAGCATTGGCGTATGTAATATTACCAATAAAAAAAGCCTGGCACATGGCCAGGCTTTTTTGACACTCGTGAGAGTGCGTACCAAAAGCGAATTAACGCTTGGAGTACTGCGGACGCTTACGCGCTTTGTGCAGACCAACTTTCTTACGCTCAACCTTACGGGCATCGCGAGTAACAAAGCCAGCTTTACGCAGTTCAGAACGCAGGGTCTCGTCGTACTGCATCAGAGCACGAGTGATACCGTGGCGGATCGCACCAGCTTGACCGGAGATGCCACCACCGTTAACGGTGATGTACAGATCCAGTTTCTCGGTCATCTCAACCAGTTCCAGCGGCTGACGAACTACCATGCGGGCAGTCGGGCGGCCGAAGTATTGCTCCAGGGAGCGCTGGTTGATGATGATTTTACCGCTACCCGCTTTGATAAAGACGCGAGCAGTGGAGCTTTTGCGACGGCCGGTACCGTAGTATTGATTTTCTGCCATGTTGCCAGTTCCCGTTAGATATCCAGTACTTGAGGTTGCTGAGCAGCATGAGCGTGCTCTGCGCCTGCGTAAACTTTCAGCTTACGGAACATGGCACGGCCCAGCGGCCCCTTCGGCAGCATGCCCTTGACGGCAGCTTCGATTACCATTTCCGGCTTGCGCTGAATCAGCTTGTCAAAGCTGATGGACTTGATACCACCCGGGAAACCGGAGTGAGCGTGGTACATTTTGTCGGTAAATTTCTTACCGGTTACGTGTACCTTCTCAGCGTTTACAACGATGATGTAATCACCGGTGTCAACGTGCGGAGTGTATTCAGCTTTGTGCTTACCACGCAGACGAGCAGCGATCTCGGTTGCGATACGACCCAGAGTTTTACCCTCTGCGTCCACAATGTACCAGTCACGTTTTACGGTTTCTGGCTTGGCAACGAAAGTTTTCATTAAGTTAAACCCAATTACCTGTTACAGACCCAATTGCTTATGGGGGCTCTCCCACAAACAACAAACGATGGCCTACCTGTACCCCTTCGAATACAAGTAAAGCTTAAAGTGTTGCTGCCTTATCGACAGCTGTAACGTGGGCCGGGCGATTATAAGTGAAGTTGCCTTAAATATCACCTGCTAATTTCACTGCCATGAAGCTAGCAAATGTCGCCCGGCCCTACCTGCCGCAGATGCCCATCCGACTGGCAGGCGCGGTATTGTGACTAAGGAAGGTGCACTCTGGCAAGGTATTCGTGCGATTGCATTTCCTGGAGCCGTGAAAGACAGCGCTTGAATTCGAAATTCAGCAGGCCATCGCCGTAGAGCGCGGCCATGGGCACCGCCGCCGACAGAATGAGTTTGACGTGCCGCTCATAGAACTCGTCCACCATGGCGATGAAACGTCGCGCCGCATCGTCAGTACCTGTGCCCATGGGCTGCACGTTGGCCAGCAGCACGGTGTGAAACTCCCGGGCCAGTTCTATGTAGTCCCCTTGGGATCGCGGGGTGCAGCAGAGCTGCTCGAACTCCATATAAAGCACCCCTTCCCCCACGCCCAACGCGCTCAGCTGACGATGGTTGACCTCCAGGGTCGCGGGTGTGATCTGCGCCAGCCCGGTCAATTGTCCAAAGTAGCGGTCCAGATTGGTCTTGGCCTGCTGATCCAGCGGGAAGTGATAGATTTCCGCCTGCTCCAGGGTGCGCAACCGGTAATCGACGCCACCATCGACATTGAGCACCTCGCAGTGGCGCTCGATCAATTCGATGGCCGGCAAGAAACGGGCCCGCTGCAGCCCATTGCGATAGAGCTCCTTGGGTGGAATGTTGGAGGTGGTCACCAGCACCACGCCATGACCGAACAGCTCCTGGAACAGGGTGCCCAGCAGCATGGCATCCGTGATGTCGGAGACGAAAAACTCGTCAAAGCAGATGATGTCTGTCTCGCTGGCGAGCTTGCTGGCGATGAGTTTGAGCGGATCGGCCTGACCGGTCAGTCCCTTGAGTTCGTCGTGCACCCGATGCATGAAACGGTGGAAGTGGACGCGTAGTTTGCGCTCCCCCGGCAGGCTGTCGAAAAAAGTATCCATCAGCCAGGTCTTGCCTCTGCCCACTCCGCCCCACATATAGAGACCCAGGATGGGCTCGCGGGCTTTCGGCTTTTGCAGCCAGCCCAGCAGGCCACGGGATCTGGTCGGAGTCGGGCTGGCGCACAAATCCTGATAGAGTCGCTCCAGGCGGGTCACGGCCATCGCCTGGGCCGGATCGGCCAAAAAGCCAGGACGCTGCAAATCCTGCTGGTATTTTTGCTGCGGGGTCATCCTGTAAACCGCCTCCAAGTCCCTGAATGAGGGACAAAATGGTATCACGCTCTCGGGGTGCACGGTATAGTGCCAACGAGGCATCGCGGTCAATCCGGCCGCCTCAAACTCATCGATTTAGCTGTAACAAGGAGCTTCTATGACTCTGTTAAACGGGATCCTGCTGGCGGTAGCCGCCCTGATCATCGGCGTGTTGATCGGCCGCTTCACTGTCCGCAGCCGGGATGCCGGGCGCCTGGAACAGGAGCTGAAAAAGGCTCACAAGGAGCTGGAAAGCTACCAGGGCCAGATCACCACCCACTTCGCCGACAGCGCCGCCCTGATGGAGCAGTTGGCTGAGCAATACCAGACCCTCTATCGCCACATGGCCGAACAGAGCAAGTTCCTCGCCAAGGCGCAAGAGCCCCTGTTCCGCGAACCTCAGGTGGAAGAAGCAACCGCTGAGTCCGCCAACGAGGAGCCCGGCCAGCCACCCCGTGACTACGCGGGAGCCTCCGGCCTGCTCAAGCAGCCCGGTTAGCCTCTGGTGGAACTAATTACGCCTTATCGTGGTCAGACCTTGACGATTGCACTGCAACTTTTTCTGGGAGCTGTTTCTCATATGCGTAAATCTTTTTCTGTATTCAGTGTGTTAGCCCTCAGTGTCGGTATCGCCCTGTCCGCAGCACCGGCACAAGCCGCCCTGCCCCTGATGGGCAACAGTCAGGAGATGCCGAGCCTGGCCCCCGTCCTCGAGCAGGTGACCCCTGCCGTGGTCAATATCTCCGTCTCTGGCAAGAAGATCACCCGCCAGCGCCTGCCGGAACAATTCCGCTTCTTCTTCGGCCCCAACATGCCTGACGAACAGGTGAGCGAACAGCCCTTCCAGGCGCTAGGTTCCGGCGTCATCATAGATGCCAAGAAGGGCTACGTGATCACCAACGCTCACGTGGTTCACGAGGCGGACGAGATCAAGGTCAACCTGAAAGACGGTCGCGAATACGCGGCCAAGAAGATAGGTGAAGACAAGCAGTCCGATATTGCCCTGCTGCAAATCAAGGCGGAGGACCTGGTGCAGATCACGTTCGCCGACTCGGACGAGCTGCGGGTCGGTGACTATGCCCTGGCCATCGGCAACCCCTTCGGCCTGGGTCAGACCGTCACCTCGGGTATCGTCAGCGCCCTGGGTCGCAGCGGCCTCAACATCGAGAACCTGGAGAACTTCATCCAGACCGATGCGGCTATCAACTCGGGCAACTCGGGTGGCGCCCTGCTCAACCTGCGTGGGGAGCTTATCGGCATCAACACCGCCATCCTGGGCCCGAACGGCGGCAACATAGGTATCGGCTTCGCCATCCCCTCCAACATGGTGCGCGACCTGTCCGAGCAGATCGTGAAATACGGTGAAGTGCGCCGTGGCCAGTTGGGGATCACCGGCACAGAGCTGACCACCGACATCGCCAAGTCCTTCGGCTACAACAAGAAGGATGGTGCCTTCGTCAACCAGGTCATGCCTGACTCCGCCGCCGCCAAGGCGGGCATCAAGGCCGGCGACATCATCATCAGCATAGATGGCAAGCCCATCCGCTCGTTCGGTGAACTGCGGGCCAAGATCGCCACCATGGGCGCCGACAAGCAGGTTGCACTCGGCCTCATCCGTGATGGCAAGGAGCAGACCGTCAAGGTCACCCTGAAGAAGGCCGATGACAGCGAGATCCTCGCCAGCGCCCTGCACCCGGCACTGGAAGGGGCCAAGCTCAGCACCACCACGGATCCGGTGACCGGCGTAGCGGTGGCCGACATAGATCCGCGCTCCCCTGCCGCCGCCGCCGGCCTGCAGAAGGGCGACATCATCATCGGCGTCAACCGTCTGCGTATCAACTCCATGGATGAGCTGACCAAGGCCTTGAAGAACAAGCCGGAAGTCCTGGCGCTGAACATACAGCGTGGCGACTCCTCGCTCTATTTGGTGATCCGTTAAGTCCCTCACACCCGCGGCAACCGCCGCGGGTGATTTTTATCCACCGATAATGTTATTCTCTGCGCGCAGCATGTACGGACGAGAATGACATGAAAATCCCACCTTTGATCAGTTACTTGGGCAAGTCTGTCGGCTTTGGCCTCACCGTGGCTGCGCTCCTGTTGCTGCTGTTCCCCAGTTTTCGGGGCGGCGCCCCCCTGCCGGGTCTCATCACCAATTCCCGCGAGCTGAGTTTCTCCTATGCCGCCCACCGCGCCGGCCCTGCCGTCGTCAACATCTACACCCGCAGTTTCGCCGGCAATCGCGGCGAGAAGGCAGAGCTGAGGCCACAGGGGCTGGGCTCAGGGGTCATCATGAACCAGCGCGGCCATGTGCTGACCAACTACCACGTCATCGCCGATGCGGACCAGATCATAGTCGCGCTGCAGGATGGCCGGGTATTCAGCGCCGAGCTGGTCGGCACCGACAAGCTGACCGATCTCGCCGTGCTCTACATAGAGTCGGACAACCTGCCGGTGATACCGCAGGATCCCGAGCGCCTGCCTGACGTAGGCGACGTGGTGCTCGCCATCGGCAACCCCTACAACGTCGGCCAGACCATCACCCAGGGCATCATCAGTGCCACCGGCCGCATAGGGCTCTCCAGCATGGGGCCGGACAGCAACGGCCGGCAGGATCTGCTGCAGACAGATGCCGCCATCAACGAGGGCAACTCGGGTGGCGCCCTGGTCAATGGCCGTGGCGATCTGGTGGGCATCAACACCGCCGCCTACCACCTCAACGGCAATCAGGAGAGCTACGGCATCAGCTTCGCCATCCCCTACAAGCTGGCCAAGCGGATCATGGACGAGCTGATTGCCAATGGCCGGGTCATTCGCGGCTACCTCGGCATCTCCAGCGTCGAGATCAACCCCATAGTCGCGCGCATGATGAATCTCGGGGATCTGCAGGGTCTGGTGGTAGAGAGCCTGGATCCCGATGGTCCCGCCACCAAGGCCGGCCTCAGGCGTGGGGATGTGCTGCTCAAGATCAACGGCGAGGCCATCAGCGGCGTGCGCCCCGTGATGGACAAGATCGTCGAGAGCCGCCCCGGCACCAAGCTGACCATCTCGGTGATCCGCAATGGCAAGCCCCTGGACGTCGACGTCATCATAGAGGAAGACGTGCGCTACCAGAACCTGCCCACCAGCAGTGCATCACCCGCCAGCTGACGGCAAGGGAGTCAATAAAGGGGCCATCAAGGCCCCTTTTTCGTGCCTACCTCTCAGGCCCGTCTTCCCTGGCGTGAGATGACTCAGAGTTTCCACCAGCGCGGCACCGGTTATCACGATCAGCTCTGCCGTCATCTGTTGCGCCTCGCCGACGAGAGCCTGCAACAACTCACCATCTCCTACGCCATCACCCTGTTGCGTCAGGCGGCTGGCCACGAGCTGTGCCAGTTTGCCAGCGATGACATCAGCCTGACCCTGGCCGTGGTGGTCCGCGACATCCATGCCGAGTTACCAACCCAGGCCCCGCCGGGGCAGGAGGAGATCGCCAGCCTCGTCATCCAGATCCAGACCCGCCTCACTGCAGATCCCCCCAGCTCGGCCCGGCCATGGCCGCCAAGAGCGAGCAACTGGTTCACATCCGCTGACCTGCATTCACCAGCACTACTCCTATGATCTTCGATCTTCGCGGCGACCCGCAGTTGCGTGCCGACCTGCAGGCTCACATCAGTGCCATTCTGCTGCGGGTCAACTACCAGATAGGCAGCCACAACCCGCTGGCGAACCACAAGAACGGGATTACGAGGGGCTGGCGCAGATCGAACTGGACTTCGTCATCAGCACAGTCAAAGTGAGCGAGAAAAACGTCCCCGTGGTACAAACTGTACCCCTTCACGACCCAGTACCAGCTGGAGCAGTTCAGCAAGCTGGTACTGACCGATCGCACCCGCCTCTACCTGCTGGACAAGTACTTCGATACCGACCACTTCATGGTGGTCACAGAGCCGCTCAGTCAGGCGCGGCTGTTTGTGCCGCATCGGTGACCAGCTGGAGTCCGAGCAGCTTGTTGAGACTGGGTTCAGGGGATCGTTACACGAGCGGGAGCGCATCGTATCCACCCTGCTGGGAGAAGGCATAGCCCTGCCCCACTCCCTCGGCCTGCTGGCCCACCGCACACTGATCTATACAGTGCAGGCCTCGAGTGGGGCAATGGTGAGACCACCACCCTCATCTTCGTGCTTGCCATCAGCAAGGCGGACTACGAGGAGGCGATGGGGCTCTACGATCTGTTTCTGGCGCTGATGAACGAAAAAGCCAGCAGGGCTCTGCTGGCTTGTCGGGACTTTAACGACTTCAAGGCGCTGGCGCGCGCCGGGTCATGACGGCAAAGGAGGTGCCGCTCACTCCTCGTTGAAGCCCGAGGTGAACAGTGCCACCACGGCGGCCAGGGCCTCCACCTCTTCAGGGCCCTCCACCTGCACCTCCACCTGCTTGCCCTGGGCGGAGTCCAGCATCAGCAGACCGATCACGCTGTCCGCATCGGCCTCGATGCCGTCTTCGTTGCGCAGCAGCACATGAGCATCGAATCCCTGCACCAGTTCGAACAGCATCATGGCCGGTCTGGCATGGATTCCCAGCTTGTTTTTGACTTCTACCGAGGCGGAAACTGTCATCTGAACATCCTGTGGGTCTGTCAGGCTTGGGGGGAGCGCTTGTCCAGCGTGCGGTGACGAATCTGCACGTTCTTGCCAAGCAGCCGGAATGCGCTGGCCAGCCGCTCGGCGATGAACACCGAGCGATGCTGCCCGCCGGTACAACCGATCCCAACGGTCACATAGCTGCGATTGTTGCGCTCCAGGTGGGGCAACCAGGTCACCAGCATGTTCTCTATCTGCTGGATGAACAGCATCACGTCCGCCTGGGCCGAGAGGTAGTTGGCTACAGGCTCGTCCTGGCCGGTGAACGGCTTGAGCTCCGGGATCCAGTGGGGATTGGGCAGGAAACGGGCATCGAACACGAAGTCCGCATCCTTGGGGATGCCGTATTTGAAGCCGAACGACTCGAACACCAGCACCAGCTCATTCTCTTTCTTGCCGAGCACCCGGGTCTTGATGAGCTCGCTGAGGTCGTGAATGCTGAGGTTGGTGGTATCGATGCGCAGATCGGCGGTCGAGGAGAGGGGCGCCAGCAGGTGGGTTTCCTCCCGAATCGCCTCATCCAGCGACAGCTGCTTGCGAGACAGGGGGTGCAGCCGGCGGCTCTCGCCATAGCGCTTGAGCAGGGTCCCGTTGTCTGCATCGAAGAAGAAGCTGGAGAACTCCACCCGCCCTTCGTTGCGCACCTGGGTCAACAGGTTGTCCAACTTGTCTGGCTGGGTCGGCAGGTTGCGCACGTCTATGCTGACCGCCAGCTTGTCATACTGGCTCTCCACCGAGACGATCAGCTGGGGCAGCAGATTGACCGGCAGGTTATCCACGCAGTAGTAACCCAGATCCTCCAGCACCCTCAGGGCTACCGTCTTACCGGAGCCCGAACGACCGCTTACCACTATTAACTGCATCTTGTCCCCTCACGCCAACGTGGCTGCGTCAGACCCGGCATCAGGCCGAGGTCATGATCTGATAGAGTTCTTCATCGCTAGTCGCCTGGCGCAACTGGCGACAGACGGCCTTGTCACCCAGCTTGGATGCCATCAGGGAAAGGGTCTTGAGATGCTGCTTGCACTCGCTTTCCGGCACCAGCAATGCAAAGAGCAGGTCAACCGGTTGATTGTCGATAGCATCGAAAGGGATGGGTTCAGAGAAGGTCATCAGCACAGCGGTCGGCGCAAAGGCGTCGTCGATCCGGCCGTGGGGAATGGCAATACCGGCACCGATCCCGGTACTGCCCATCTTTTCCCGCGCCAGCAGGCTTTCAAACAGCACCTGGCGGGAGGCGCCGAGGCGCTCTGCAGCCAGCTCACTGATGATCTCGAGGGCGCGTTTCTTGCTGGTACAAGGGACCGCACTCTTGGTGCAGTCCCGACTCAGTATGTGTTCAAGTTGCATAGTTATTTTTGATTTAACTTATCTTTGTGCTTGATGATCTGCCGATCCAGTTTATCCAGCAGGGTATCAATCGCCGCATACATGTCGGCATGCTGCGAATTGGCGAACACCTCTCCCCCGCTGACGTGCAGCTTGGCTTCGGCGATCTGGTTCAGTTTTTCGACGCTCAACACCACATGTACGTTGTTGATATGGTCAAAGTGACGCTCGAGTTTGGCAAATTTGTTATTCACATAATCACGCAGAGCTTCGGTAATCTCGACATGGTGTCCGGTCAGGTTAATTTGCATAACGTCTTCCTTTTGTTTGCCTAAACCAGGCGTTTGCGCTGATTGGATGGCGGGATCAACAAGGATTCACGGTACTTTGCGATCGTGCGTCTCGCCACCATAATACCCTGTTCGGCCAGCAAATCCGCGATCTTGCTATCACTAAGCGGTTTGGCCGGGTTTTCGGCCGTCACCAGCTTCTTGATCAGGGCGCGAATTGCGGTCGATGAGCACTCTCCTCCTCCCTCCGTGTTGACATGACTGGAGAAAAAAAACTTCAGTTCAAAGATGCCACGGGGCGTATGCATGTACTTCTGGGTCGTCACCCGTGAAATCGTCGACTCGTGCATCTCCACCGCCTCGGCGATGTCGTTGAGTACCATGGGCTTCATGGCCTCTTCACCGTACTCGAAGAAACCCTGTTGCTGCTCGACTATGCAGCTTGCCACCTTGAGCAGGGTGTCGTTTCGACTCTCCAGACTCTTGATGAACCACTTGGCTTCCTGCAAATGGGAACGAATGAACTGAGTATCCGTGCTGCTGCGGGCATTGCGTGCCATTGCCGCATAGGCCTCGTTGACACGAATGCGCGGCGCCGAATCCGGGTTGAGTTCAACCACCCACTTCGCCCCCTTCTTGACCACGGAAACATCCGGGATCACGTATTGCGATTCGCTCTGGATGATGCCATTACCGGGTCTGGGCTCCAGCTGCTGGATGAGATCCAGTACCTCCTTGAGGTCGCTCTCCTTGAGCCGGGTCTTGCGCGCCAGGGTGCGGTAGTCACGGTTGCCGAGCAAGTCCATGTGCTCGCGGATCACCTCCCTTGCCTCATTGAGCCAGGGCAGATCCGGCGAATACTGGCCAAGCTGGATCAACAGACACTCCTGTACCGAGCGAGCGGCGATGCCAACCGGATCGAAATGCTGCACCCGCTTGAGCACGGCTTCCACTTCATCCAGTTCAACTTCTACCTCTTCACTGCTGACTGCAGCCTGAATATCTTCGAGAGAAACGGTCAGGTAGCCAGACTCATCGATGGCATCGATGATGGCGAGGGCAATCGCGGCATCCAGATCACTGAACGGCGTCAGTCGCATCTGCCACAACAGATAATCCTGCAGATTTTCGGTGGTTTCCCCCTGATAGACGCTGTCTTCCCCGTCATGGATGGGGCCAGCGCTCTGAGCCGTGCCAGCGGAATAGACCTCATCCCAGGTAGTGTCCACCGGCAGTTCATCCGGCATCTTGTCCTGTGCCATTGCGTCACTGGAGTCGAGTTGACTGGCGTCCTGGGGCTCTATCGGACTGGTTTCGTGCGCCTCATTCTCCTCCTGCTCCAGCAAGGGGTTATTATCGAGCGCTTGCTGAATTTCCTGCTGGAGTTCCAGGGTGGAGAGCTGGAGCAGACGAATCGCTTGTTGTAATTGTGGCGTCATGGTCAGGGACTGGCCGAGACGCAACTGTAATGTCGGCTTCATCTACGTCGGGATATCCTTATGTTCAGCGAGGCGGTCACCTAACAAAAATGAGGGGTGCCCCCTTACTATAGACTGAATTGATCGCCCAAATAGACGCGCTTGACCTGCTCATCGGCGAGGATGTCGGCCGGTGCGCCTTCGGCAATCATCTTGCCGTGGCTGACGATGTAGGCCTTCTCGCACACATCCAACGTCTCTCTGACGTTGTGGTCCGTGATAAGCACGCCCAGCCCTCTTTCCTTCAGATGTTGGATGATCTTCTTGATGTCTATGACCGAAATAGGATCAACACCTGCAAAGGGCTCATCCAACAGGATGAATCGCGGCTCTGCCGCTAGCGCACGGGCGATCTCGACACGGCGCCGCTCCCCTCCCGACAGGCTCTGACCCAGGCTGTCGCGAATATGGGTGATGTTGAACTCTTCCAGCAACTGCTCGACCTTATCCTCCCGCTCCTCGCGGCTCAACCCCTTACGGGTCTGCATGACCCCCATCAGGTTGTCGAACACCGACAGGCGTCGGAAGATGGAGGCTTCCTGGGGCAGGTAACCGATACCATTGCGGGCGCGAATATGCATGGGCTGCAGGCTGATGTCCTGCTCATCTATGGTGATGAGACCCGCATCCCGCTGCACCAGGCCCACGATCATGTAGAAGGAGGTGGTCTTGCCGGCACCATTCGGGCCAAGCAGCCCCACTATCTGGCCCGTACCCACTTCCAGGCTCACGTCGCTGACCACCATGCGGCGCTTGTAGCTCTTCTGCAAACCCGTTGCTTTTAACACTGCCATGGCTTCTGTTTCCTACTTCTTCTGATCGGCGGGTTTGTCGAAGTTTTCTACCTGATCCGGCAGGAACACCGTCTTGACTCGCTGGGTGGGTCCCTTGCTCTCGGCGATCATCTTCTGTTTGACGATGTCGTAGCGGATGAGGTCGCCGGTGACCTGGCTGTCTTCCTGCTTGAGCTGACCGTTGCCCGTGATGGTGACCAGGCGGTTCTTCAGCTCGTAGCGAATGCTGTTGCCGTGGGCATTGACCGGCTTGCCGTTGTCCAGGATCTGGAAGAAGGTGGCGGGATTGCCATAGGCGGTCATCACCTCGGCCCCTTTATCGCCGGAGCGGATCACCACCACCTTGTCGGCCTTAATCTTGATGGTGCCCTGGGTGATGATCACGTCTTCGCTGAAGGTGATGCGGTTGTCCTGCATCTCGGCCACTTGCTTGACCGCATCCACATAGACCTTCTCGGCAAAGTCGGACTCTTTGGCGCTCACTGTACTGCACAGAAGCAGGGCCGCGAGGACCAGATTAACGTTTTTCATTGAAATAAGTGGCATGGCCTTTATCCAGTAATTCGAAATATTTACGTTCCAGATGGCCCTTCAGGCCAACGCCCTCGGTCTGGAATTCCTGACCCACTATGCTGATGTGCTGGTTGCTTCTCACGTCCTGAGTCACCAGATCCAGCTCCAGATAAGGGGTATCCAGCGTGGAGATGAAAGACGCCGGCAGCAGGCCGTCCAGATGTACCTTGTCACGCAGTATCACGTTGTCATCTGTGTTGAGCACCCCGGTTTCGGCCGTGACTTTCCATTCAGCCTCCCCCTGCTCATCGAACATGTAGACCACCGGCTTGTCGAAGGTGGCCTGCTCGAGGATCTGGTAATACTCCGCATATTCGGACTCCAACCGCTCGGTTCGTTTGCCCTGCTCGTTGAAGCGGGTCGTGACCAGATTCTTGGCGGTGAAGTCCGGTTGATAGTTCTCTACCTTGGCAGCCGGTTCGGGCGCCAGCTCGATCTCGCCAAGCTGCCAGGCGGCGAGTGCCGCCAGAAACAGCAGGGCGAACAGAAACGTCTGCTTGTTCATACCGAGGCCTCGGGTTGGTAGTCGCCCAAGCCCTGCGCCTGCAGGATGAGATCGCACACCTCGCGCACCGCGCCCACTCCGCCCCCCAGACGGGTCACCAGATCGGCACGAGCCAGCACCAGCGGATGGGCATCTGCCACTGCGATGCCGAGGCCGCAGGCCTGCATCACCGGCAGATCTATGGTGTCGTCCCCCATGTAGGCGGCCTGCTCCGGCGTCAGGCCCAGCTTGGCCAGCAGCGCCTCGAAGTGAGGCAGTTTCTGATCCGCCCCCTGCACCAGGTGCTGCACCCCCAGGCCCCTCATCCGATCGCTGACGATACGGGAGTTGCGCCCTGTGATGATGGCAATCTCGATGCCGGCGTTGAGCAGGGCACGCATGCCAGCACCGTCACGGGTGCAGAAAGTCTTCAGCTCTTCGCCGTTATTGCCCATATAGATGAAGCCATTGGAGAGCACCCCATCCACATCGCACACCAGCAGGCGGATCTGCGCCGCCTTCTCGTACTGGCTGCGCGTCACCGGACCATAGAGGGTCGGTACGTCTTGCATCAAATCACCCCGGCTCTCAGCAGGTCGTGCATGTTGAAGGCGCCAAGTGGTCGCCGCTCTTCATCCACCACCAGCAATCCGTTAATCTTTCTGGTTTCCATCAGTTTGACGGCCTCGGCTGCCATCATCTCAGGCCCTACGGTAACACAGTTGGCCGTCATTACGCGGCTGATCGGGGTGTGGTGAATGTCCACCTGCAGATCCAGGATCCGGCGCAAGTCACCGTCGGTGAACAGACCGGCCAGCAGCCCCTGTTCATCCACCACAGCCGTCATGCCGAGGCCCTTGCGGCTCACTTCCAGCAGCGCCTGGCTGATGGTGGCATCTATCCCCACCCGGGGCAACAGCTCGCCGCTGTGCATCAGATCGCCGACCCGCAGCAAGAGCCGCTTGCCCAGCGACCCGCCCGGGTGGGAGAGCGCGAAGTCATCGGCGGTAAAGCCACGCGCTTCCAGCAGGGCTACGGCCAGGGCGTCCCCCATCACCAGGGTCGCCGTGGTGCTGGAGGTCGGGGCCAGACCCAGCGGGCAGGCCTCTTTCTCCACCTTGATGCACAGGTGCACGTTGGCCTCCTTGGCCATGGTGGAGGCCGGGTTGCCGGTCATGCAGATGAGCGGAATGCCGCGACGCTTGAGCACCGGCAGCAGGGCCAGGATCTCGTCACTCTCGCCTGAGTTGGAGATGGCGATGATGAGGTCCCCGGCGGAGATCATCCCCAGATCCCCGTGGCTGGCTTCGCCAGGGTGGAGGAAGAAGGCTGGCGTGCCGGTGCTGGCCAGGGTCGCGGCAATCTTGTTGCCGACATGACCCGACTTGCCCATGCCGGTGACCACTATCTTGCCGGCGCAGCGCAGCACCATCTCGCAGGCGCGCTCGAAGGTCTCGTCGAGGTACTGGTAGAGCCCATCGATGGCTTGTTTTTCTATGTCCAGCACCGCACGGGCACTGCGACGGAAATCGAACAATTCAGACACTTTTTCAGGCTTTACAGACATAAAGGCACAGCTCCGGGCCGAAATTTGCTGCGGGATTATAAAAAAGTCTGCCGAGATAAGCGAATCGGATGCGGGACGCTCTGCCGCTGATGCAAGTTGTTACATAAAACTGTCGCGTATTTGGGGGGCAAAGCCGCTCAATAGTTGTTCCTTGCTGTTGCTTAGACCTAGACTAGCCCATAAAATTCGCTCTTCATTTATACCGGATGGACAATTGTTTGAACGATGACCTGATCACCATCTCCGACCTGACCTTCAGTCACGGAGATAGGTTGCTGTACGACAGGATCAACCTGACCATTCCCCGTGGCAAGGTCACCGCCGTCATGGGCCCCAGCGGCATCGGCAAGACCACCTTGCTGCGCCTGATCGGTGGCCAGCTGAAGCCTGAGTCCGGTCATATTCTGTTTGACGGGGAAGACATCCCCACCCTCTCCCGCAGCCGTCTGTATGAAGTGCGCAAGCGGATGAGCATGCTGTTCCAAAGCGGCGCCCTGTTCACCGGCATGACGGTGTTCGACAACGTGGCCTTCCCGCTGCGGGAACACTCGGGTCTGCCGGAAGAGCTGATCCACACCATCGTCATGATGAAGTTGCAGGCGGTGGGTCTGCGTGGCGCCGCCCGCCTGATGCCCTCCGAGCTCTCCGGCGGCATGGCCCGTCGTGCAGCCCTGGCCAGATCCATAGCACTGGATCCGGATCTCATCATGTATGACGAGCCCTTCGTCGGCCAGGATCCCATCACCATGGCGGTGCTGGTCAAGCTCATCAAGGAGCTCAACGATGCCCTCGGCATCACCTCCGTCATCGTCACCCACGATGTGAAGGAGGTGCTCAGCATCGCCGACTACGCCTACATCATCGCCAACCGCAGGGTGGTGGCACAGGGCACGCCGGAGCAACTTCGCGAGGAGCACAATCCCGAGGTCGAGCAGTTCCTCAAGGGATTGCCCGACGGTCCTGTTCCGTTTCATTTTCCGGCAGGCGACCTGCTACAGGATCTGTGATGTTCATAAGTCAGATAAGCAAGCTGGGGCGGAGCGGGGTGCGCTTCATCAGCGCCGTCGGCCGCGCCACCATCATGCTGTTTCACGCGTTGGCGGGCAAACCCGAGCCCCGCAAGCACTTCCCCCTGCTGGTACAGCAGCTCTATGTGGTGGGGGTACAATCGGTCGCCATCATACTGGTGTCGGGTCTCTTCATCGGCATGGTGCTCTCCTTGCAGGGTTACAACGTACTGAAGGACTTCGGCGCCGAGCAGAGTCTGGGGCCCCTGGTCTCTCTCTCCCTGCTGCGGGAGCTGGGCCCTGTGGTCACCGCCCTGCTGTTTGCCGGTCGTGCAGGTTCGGCCCTCACCGCCGAGATCGGCCTGATGAAGGCCACCGAGCAGCTCTCCAGCCTCGAGATGATGGCGGTGGACCCGCTGCGCCGGGTAGTAGCCCCCCGTTTCTGGGCTGGGGTCATCAGCATGCCGCTGCTGGCCTTCATGTTCAGCCTGATCGGCATCTTCGGCGGCAAACTGGTCGGGGTCGACTGGCTGGGGGTGGATGAGGGCAGTTTCTGGTCTGCCATGCAGGCCTCCGTCGACTGGCAGGACGACATCATGCAAGGAGCCATCAAGAGTGTGATATTCGCCCTGGTGGTGACCTGGATCGCGCTCTTCAATGGCTATGATGCCAAGCCGACCTCGGCCGGGATCAGTCAGGCGACGACCCGTACCGTGGTCCACTCATCCCTGGCCGTGCTCGGTCTGGATTTTATACTCACCGCAGTCATGTTTGGATAAGGGAAAGATGAAGTTCAGCAAAGTAGAATTCCTGGTCGGTGCCTTCATGCTGGCTGGCATCGCAGCCATTCTGGCGTTGGCACTGCAAGTGGCGGGATTGAGTTTCAAACCGGAAGGAGAAACCTATACCCTGCGCGCCCATTTCGATAATATCGGCGGCCTGAAAGTGCGCTCGCCGGTCAAGGTCGGCGGCGTCGTCGTCGGTCGAGTCAGCGACATCACGCTGGATGCCAAGAGCCAGGTGCCCATCGTCTCCCTGCAGATGCAAAAGAGTGCCGGCGAGTTCTCCGAAACCAGCACCCTCTCCATCCTGACCTCGGGTCTGCTGGGCGAGCAGTATGTCGGCCTGGCACCGGGTTTCACCGATGAAGAGATGGGCACCAGCATGCTCAAGGATGGCGACATGATCGAAGACACCAAGTCCGCCATCGTGCTGGAAGACCTGATTGGCAAGTTCCTCTACAGCCAGTCTTCCCCGACCACCGATACGCCAGCAACCAAGGAGTAACCATGTTCAAGAAGATCGCCCTGCTGCTGGGTCTGATGACCAGCATGCTGTTTTCCGTCTCCGCCCTGGCGGCGGTCAATGCCGCCGACCCCTATGCCTTGGTGGATCAGGCAGCCCAGCAGACCTTCGCCCGCCTGAAGGCGGACAAGTCCCAGGTCAAGAGCAACCCGGATCACCTGCGGGTGATCATCCGCGAAGAGCTGCTGCCCTATGTGGACAACCGCTTCGCCGCCTACAAGGTGCTTGGCAACCAGATCAAGGAAACCACCCCGGCCCAGCGCGATGCCTTCGTCCAGGTGTTCACCGAGTACATGGTGAGCTCCTACGCCGATGCCCTGGCCCATTTCGACAAGCAGACCGTCAAGGTCCAGCCTGGCAAGGCGCCCGGTGACAGCAACATCACCGCCGTCAACGTCAGCGTGAAAGAGGCCGGCAAGCCGGACATTTTCCTCGAGTTCAAGCTGCGCAAGAACAACAAGACAGGTGAATGGAAGGCCTTCGACATGGTTGCCGAAGGGATCAGCCTGCTCTCCGCCAAGCAGAGCGAGCTCGGTGGCCTCATTCGCCAGAACGGCATAGATGCGGTGATCGCCCAGTTGCGCGAGCACAATGCCAAGCCGCTGGTGCTCAAGTCATGACACTCCAGGGGGAGCTGCAGGCACCGCAGGTCAACGCCCTGTGGCAACGGCGATCCGAGTGGTGGCAAGACGATGCGCTCGATATGAGCGGGGTCACCACCCTGGATTCCGCCGGCCTGGCCCTGCTGGTCAAGTGGGCCAAAGCCACCCTGACACGGGGGGCCACGCCGCAACTGGTGGGCGCCTCCACTGATTTTTATACCCTGGCCAAGCTGTACGGTGTGGCCAGTCTGTTTCAACCCACCCCGCCCAACACCGAGGACGCATAATGCAAGTCTCTGAAATTGAAGCGATACTCCTTGAGGCCTTGCCATTGTCCGAAGTCCATGTCAAAGGCGACGGCAGTCACTATCAGGTGATTGCGGTCGGCGACATGTTTGACGGCATGAGCCGGGTCAAGAAGCAGCAGGCCATCTATGCCCCGCTGATGGACAAGATCGCCAGCAACGCCATCCACGCCCTCTCCATCAAGGCCTTTACCGATGCCGAATGGAAGCGCGAACGTAAATTTCTACTGCCCTCCTGATTTGGTATCTAAGTAAATGGACAAATTCAAGATCACCGGCCCCTGCACCCTCTCCGGTGAAGTGACCATCTCCGGCGCCAAAAACGCCGCCCTGCCGATCCTGTTCGCCACCCTGCTGTGCGACGAGGAGATCCAGCTCTCGAACGTGCCGCGCCTCAAGGACGTGGGCACCACCCTCAAGCTGCTGGAGATGCTGGGTGCCAGCACCAAGGTCAACGGCAACGTGACAGTGCTGACCGGCGCCGTGAACAACCACGTCGCCCCCTACGAGCTGGTGAAGACCATGCGCGCCTCCATACTGGCGCTGGGCCCGCTGGCCGCCCGTTTCGGCGCGGCTGACGTCTCCCTGCCCGGTGGCTGCGCCATCGGTGCCCGCCCGGTCAACCTGCACGTTCACGGCCTCGAGCTGATGGGCGCCAAGATCGCCATCGAAGATGGCTACATCAAGGCCCGTGTCGACGGTCGCCTCAAGGGCGCCCACATCCTGATGGACATGATCTCCGTCACCGGTACCGAGAACCTGATGATGGCCGCCACCCTGGCCGACGGTCGCACCGTGATCGAAAACGCCGCCCGCGAGCCGGAAGTGGTCGATCTCGCCAACTTCCTCAACGCCCTGGGCGCCAAGATCCAGGGTGCGGGCACCGATACCCTGACCATAGACGGGGTCGAGCGTCTGCACGGCGGCAGCTACAGCGTGCAGCCAGACCGTATCGAAACCGGTACCTTCCTGGTGGGTGCCGCCGTCACCGGGGGCAAGATCACCTGCCGCAAGACGGATCCTTCCCTGCTGGAAGCGGTACTGGTCAAGCTGGAAGAGGCCGGTGCGCTCATCGAGAAGGGGGAAGACTGGATCTCCCTCGACATGACGGGCCGCACCCTCAAGCCGGTCACCATCAAGACGGCTCCCTACCCGGCCTTCCCGACCGACATGCAGGCGCAGTTCACCGTACTGAACGCCGTGGCCAAGGGTACCGGCATGGTCACCGAGACCATCTTCGAGAACCGCTTCATGCACGTGCCCGAGCTGGTACGTATGGGCGCGGACATCGAGCTGCAGGGCAACGTGGCCATCTGCCGCGACACCGAACAACTCAAGGGTGCCCAGGTGATGGCAACCGATCTGCGCGCCTCCGCCAGCCTGGTCCTCGCCGGCTTCGTGGCCGAAGGCACCACCATGGTCGAGCGCATCTATCACATCGATCGTGGCTATGAAGACATAGAGCACAAGCTGCAAGGCCTGGGCGGATGCATAGAGCGTATCAAGGCGTGATCGTCACTCCCTGCCGATGAGCAATAAAAAGGCCCCCTCGCCAGGCGAGGGGGCCTTTTTCATTTCCGGGGTCTGGCGATTCAGTGCCCCGCCAGCTTCATCTGCTCGACCAGCACAGAGCCCGTCTTGAGGCTGGAGCGCTCGTCCTCGTCGTTCCCCACCGCCACCAGGGTGCTGAACATGTCGGCCAGGTTGCCGGCTATGGTGATCTCCTCAACCGGATAGAGGATCTCGCCATTCTCAACCCAGAAACCGGCGGCGCCGCGGGAGTAGTCACCATTGACGATATTGACCCCCTGCCCCATCAGCTCGGTCACCAGCAGGCCTGTGCCCATCTCCTTGAGCATGCCCTGGAAGTCCTGGCCGGTATTGGAGACCTGCCAGTTATGGATGCCACCGGCGTGGCCTGTGGTGGTCAGCCCCAGCTTGCGCGCCGAGTAGGAGGTAAGCAGCCAGCTCATCAGCTCGCCATTGCGCACTATGTCCATGTCGCGGGTGCGTACCCCTTCACCGTCGAACGGGGTACTGGCGAGCCCCCCCAGCAGGTGGGGGAACTCCTGAATGCTGAGCCACTCGGGCAGGATCTGTTTGCCCAGCTTGTCCAACAGGAAGCTCGACTTGCGATAGAGGTTGCCACCGCTGATGGCCATCACCAGATGACCCCACAGGCCGGCGGCAGTGTCGGGGTGAAACAGCACGGGGGCGTGGCGGGTGCTGATCTTGCGGGCCCCCAGACGGGAGACGGTGCGCTCCACCGCCTCGTCGGCGATGCGCTGCGGGCTCCAGAGGCCGGAGAGGGCGCGACTGGAGGAGTAGCCATAGTCCCGCTGCATGTCGCCATCCTGCTCGCCAATCAGCACGCAGCTCAGAGAGTTGCGCGACGCCGCATAGCCTTTGACGAAGCCATGGCTGTTGCCATAGACCTTGACCCCCAGATGGCTTGAAAAGCTGGCGCCATCGGAGTGCTTGATGCGGGCATCACGCCCCAGGGCAAGCCGCTCGCACTCGATGGCCAGCTCGATGCCACGCTGGGGATCCAGTTCGATGGAGTGACAGAGTTGCAGATCCGGGGCATCCCAGGCCAGCAGTTCGGCATCCGCCAGACCGGCATACTCATCGGGGGAGGTGTGGCGGGCAATCTCCATGGCCGCTTCGACGGCGGCACGAATGGCAGGCTTGCCGAGATCCGTGGTCGAGGAGGATCCCTTGCAGCCATTGCGATAGACGGCGATGCCGAGCGCTCCATCCTTGTTGAACTCGATGCTTTCCAGCTCACAGCCCCGGGTATTCACCGACAACCCGGTCTGCTTGCTGATGGAAACTTCCGCAAGCCCGGCGCCCAGCCCCTTGGCTATCTCCAGGGCCTCGGCGACCACCGCCTCGAGATGGGCTTGATCCTGGCGAATTTGATCTTGCTGGTCCATAACTCACATCTGTATGAAGGAAGGAAAGGGGCTAAGCATATCAGACCCCTGCGCCCAGCGGGAGAAGCTGGTAACATATCCCCCAACGCGAATGACAGGAATCAGAGACCGATGAGTCAGTATCAAGACGACAACGAATTGGACGATTGGGGTCCCAGCAAGAGCCAGCTCAAGCGCGACGCCGAGGCACTGCAGAAACTGGGGGCCGAGATCGTCTCCCTGAGCCACAGCGAGCTGGAACGAATCCCGCTGGATGAAGAGTTGGCCGAAGCCGTCGAGCTGGGCCGCAAGCTCAAGCCCAAGAAGGACGAGTCCTTCCGCCGCCACCTGCAGTTCATCGGCCGCCTGATGCGCAGCCGGGATATAGAGCAGATCGAGGAAGCCCTCTCCATCATCAAGATGCGTCACTCCACCGTGAATGCCCGCCTGCACCGGCTGGAGCAGTGGCGTGAGCGCCTGATCACCGAGGGAGACAGCGCCCTCAACGAACTGATGTCCCAGTTCCACGAGCTGGATCGCCAGAAGCTGCGCCAGCTGATCCGCACCGCCAACAAGGAGCGGGAGCTGAACAAGCCGCCGGTGGCCTATCGCGAGATGTACCAGTATCTGCGCGGCGAGATCGAAGACCTGCTGTAAGCCATGACAGCCTGTGGCTGGCAGAAACGAAAACGGGGCCAGTTTGGCCCCGTTTTTTATGCGCCGTCAGCTGCCCGGCAAACACTGGGTGTGAGTGCCCGGTTGCAGATAAGGCACCAGCAAGGGCGCCATCCCCTTGAGAACCTGTACCGGCAGTGCCGAGGTGAAGCGGAACTTGTCGGACTGGCTGCCGGGCACATAGGCCGTCAGAGTACCGAAGTGATCATCCCCTATGTAGAAGACAAAGGTCGCGGTCCGGTTACGCGCCAGTGAGCTGGTGACATTGCCGTAGCGGCCGACCGTCTCGATCCTGTTGTCCCCCGTCCCCGTCTTGCCCCCCAACGACAGCACGGTGCCATCCTGCAAGGCAAAGGCACCGGCGATGCGCCGCGCTGTTCCCCCCTCAACCACCTTGGACAAGGCACTGCGCAGGGCGTTGGCCACCTCGGCAGGCATCACCCGCACACCCTGGGTGTTGGCCGGTTCGAACACGGTGGCGAAGGGCGTGTCCTTGGCGAAGGAGAGATGCTCGATCCGCAGAGTCGGTGCCCGCATGCCGCCGTTCTGGATGATCCCCATCAATTCCGCCAAAGCGGCGGGTCTGTCGCCCGAGCTGCCGAGAGCCGTCGCCAGGGAGGGAACCAGGTGATCAAACGGATAGCCCAAACGCGCCCAGCGCTGATGGATGTCGAGGAAGGCCTCGACCTCCAGCATGGTGCGGATCCGGCTATCCCGGGCGCTGCGATGGCGGGTCTTGAACAGCCAGCTGTAGACCTCCTGACGCTCATCCCGGCTGGCCGCAACCGCATCGGCGAAGGTGGCCTTGTCAAACTCCCTGAGATAGGAGAGCAACCACAGCTCCAGCGGGTGAACGCGGGCGATATAGCCTTGATCCGGCAGTGAATACTTACCAGGACCATAACTGGTATAGAGCTGCTCGACTCGCTTGTCGCTCAGCTTGTCCCGTGGCAGGCGCTTCGCCAGGAAGGCTGCAAAGTCGGCCTGTGACGCTTCCGGCATCAGGTAGCGATGCACGGCCGCGAGGCGCACCGCGCTGGGCTTGAGACCATCGAGGAAGGTATCCAGCTGCTCATCCGTGGTCTTGCCGCGATATTTACGCCAGAAGCGCAGCAGATAGGTCTGCCCCTCCTTGTCGGCAAACTTGGCCAGATACTCGGTACGACGGGGATCCTTGTCATCCTTGAGCAACTGGGCACGGTTGCCTTCCTTGTAGAGGCTGTAGCGCACTATGTCCCGCATCAGCCGTACGAAGGGCAGGTTGATGGATTCACGCAAGGCGTCGCGGATCGGCGGAATGCGGCCATTGTCTTCCTTGCGGAAGTTGTTGAAGGTGTGCATGCCACCGCCGGTGAAGAAGCCCTCGTAGGGACTGGCGGAGTATTTCCGATCCAGTGCCGCCTCCAGCATCACGGGCAGGCTCTTGTCCTTGGTACTCATCAGGTAGGAGATGGCCCAACGGCTGATGTTGTCCTGATCGGAGACCTCTATCTTGCGCAGGCTCTCGGCCGGCATGTTCCCGTAGCTGTCATGCAGCTCGGTCACTATCTCCAGATAGGTGGTCAGCACCCGCAGCTTGGCGGTTGAGCCCAGCTCCAGCTTGCTGCCCTCATTGATGTCGAACGGCTGATCCGTGTTGTCGGTCTGCACCCGCACCTTGACCCCTTCCGGTGTCTTCTCGAACAGGGTGAAGCTGTATTTCACGTCCCCCGTCTTCTCCGGCGAGAGCAGGCGCTCACCAAACAGCCCGACCTGGGCGGCGAATGTGGGGTCTGCCAACTGCTGCAGATAACGGGAGACGTCATTTTGCAGCGGCATGTTGAGGGTAGTATCCGCCGTCAGATCCATGCGGTCCAGATCATAGAGCTGAACCCCGAGCTGGCGACTGAGGCGGGTGCGCGCGACCTGCAACCCCTTGTTGTTATTGACCCGGGTGATCGCTGGCGCCTGCAGGAAGTCACGGAACGCAAGCTTGGCCTTGAGTGCCGACTCCATCAGGGGAGGCGTGATCATGCCCTCCTGCACGAACAGGCGCAGGTAGCTGTCTGTCAAGGTCGACAGCGCCTCCCGCCCCTGGGCCAGATAGTAGGAGGGGCGACGGTGGGCAATCATCAGGGAAACCACCTGGCGCAGCGCCAGCCCCTGCTCGGCCAGGGTGGCATCCTGATTACGCGCGGGATCCAGCAGGCGATTCACCTCGTCCACATCGGCACCGAACCAGACCCAGAGACCATCTCCCAGGCCGTGCACCTCGCCATAACCCGGGGCGGCGGAGAGCGGCACCGAGTTGAGGTAAGCCCAGGCCACCAGTTTGCGTGCTTCCAGGGTTTTTGGTCCCAATCGATAGGCTCGTACGCTGGCCGAGGCCATCTGGCGGATCTTCTCGGTGGGGGACAGGGTCAGACCATCAGGGGAGTGCCGATACTTCTCCACCTGGGTCGCCAGCGTACTGCCACCGGCGGATTGGTCCTGCATGTCCAGCGCCTTGCCCACCTGGGACAGCGCCGCCTTGGCGAAACGGGGCCAGTCTACCGCGGGGTTGGCGAGCGGCTGCTCGTTGCTCAACAGCTCCCTGTTCTCGATAAACAGCAGGGACTGGATGACCAAGGGGGGAATAGAGTTGAAATCAGGGTAGTAATGGGTCGGGTACTTGTATTGATAGAAAGGCTCAGCACGGCAGTCGTGCAGAGTCAGCCCCGCCTGCACCTTCTCGGTATAGGGGACGAAGAAACCATGACTGGCGTAGTTGTATAGGGCATCGGAGAAACGCACCTGCTCGCTCACCTGATAACCACGCTGGATGAGACGCTCCTGGATCATGGGCATCAGCACATAACCGAGTCGCTTGTCGAAGGGGCCATCATCCGGGAAGGTGATTTGCTTGCTGGGGCCGGGTTCCAGCTCATAAGTCAGCTTGGCGGCATAACGGGAGATCTCCTGCGACTGCAATCGGGAGGTCTTCATTTCATAACCAACCAGGGCGATCACGGCAGCCAGGCAAAGCAAAAAGATGAAACAGAACAACCAGCGCCACCAGGGGCGACGCTTGCGCTGATATTGCCCGTCCGCATGCGGTACGGATGAATCCTGAGATGCCACTTTGTTCGAATCCGTCTGTTTTGATGCGCCCATATCAGCCCCACCATGGTTGCGCAATTTATTGTCTTTCAATCAAGCTTAGTCGTTTCAAGTCAAGGGCTTGAAAACTATTGACCGCTTTGCAGCGATGTTAACAGGGCGATTGTAAAAATGGGAGCCGATTGTTGCAGTGCGGCGAGAGATCCGAGCTGCCGAGTGGAAATGAAACACCGGCTGTAAGCCGGTGTTTGGGAATGGCGGTGTGAGCTTATTTGCTGGTACTCATGCCCTTCAGCTTGGTGCTCAGCTCCTTGCGCTCCTTGGAAAGCTCGGCATTCTTGATAATGTGATCATCAACACGCTCTTCGTAATCGGTGCGCATGTTGGCGATGATGGCCTGCACTTCGTCGATGCTCATGCCGGGCTTGATATAGTCGCTCAGGTTGTCGAGCAGCAACACCCGCTTCTGGTTGTCACGGATCTTCTTCTCGTTGTCCGCGATTTCACGCTTGAGCTTGTTCTGACGACGGGACATACGCACATATTCCAACACATCGCTGAAAGTAGACTTGCTTACTTGTTCCATATCGGTACCACTGACTGAAGGTGAATGAAAACAGGCCTGGGTACTCTCATACCAGATAAAGAAGTAAAGGCATGGTATGGGTAAACCCGGAATGCCCCTTACTCTACCGAGTTATGATGCAGATACAACCCCAATTGCAGGCCCAGCGCCGGGTTTCAGCAGGATAGCGCCGCGTGAGGAATCAAATGGAAAACCGGTGAGAGTGCAGAGCCAGGCGCGGCAGCAGACAAAGCCTCCGGTGTCGGAACCCATGAGCAACAACAGGCGACAAAACGGGTGAACGCAAGGAATAAGCAGACGCGATCTCGGCAGGCAGTGGCTGGTTTTGGGGAAACGTCAGACAATAAAAAAACCCCGCTCAGTGAGCGGGGTTTCTTGTATTGGGTGCCTGGCAGTGTCCTACTCTCGCATGGCGAATGCCACACTACCATCGGCGCTACCGCGTTTCACTTCTGAGTTCGGCATGGGATCAGGTGGTTCCACGG
>NZ_CDBZ01000087.1 GCF_000819985.1 Aeromonas media
CGATTCAAGGGCGCTTACAAAGGAAGTGTCGCGCTGGCCGTGCTCGCCGCGCTGAGTGGCTGCAATATCTCAAGCAATGACAGCGTCGCCCCCTGCACCGAAAATGTCTGCAAGCTGACCATTCTGCACACCAATGATACCCACGGTCGTTTCTGGCACAACGACAAGGGTGAATATGGCATGGCTGCCCAGAAGACCCTGGTCGAACGCCTGCGTGGCGAGGCCAAGGCGGCCGGCAGCGAGGTGCTGGTACTCTCCGGTGGCGACGTGAACACCGGGGTGCCCGAGTCGGATCTGCAGGATGCCGAGCCGGACTTCATGGCCATGAACAGCATCCGCTACGATGCCATGGCGGTGGGTAACCACGAGTTCGACAACCCTCTGACCATCCTGGAGAAACAGCGTGAGTGGGCCCAGTTCCCCATGATCTCCGCCAACATCTACGACAAGGCCAGCGGCAAGCGCTATTTCGATCCCTACAAGGTGTTCAAGCTGGAGAGCGGTCTCAAGGTTGCCGTGCTGGGCCTGACCACCGAAGACACCGCCCAGCTGGTGGACCCCAACAACGTCCAGACCCTGGAGTTCCGCGATCCGACCACTGAAGCGGCCAAGCTCGGCAAGCAGATCCGCGACAACAAAGAGGCGAACCTGGTCCTGGCCATCACCCACATGGGTCACTACGAAAATGGCCAGCACGGCAGCAATGCTCCCGGGGATGTGGAGATGGCGCGTGCACTGCCGGCCGGCACTCTGGACGCCATCATCGGCGGTCACTCCCAGAACCCGGTTTGCATGGAGCCGGGCACGCCGGACAAGTACGCCGACTTCAAGCCGGGTGACGATTGCCTGCCGGATCAGCAGAACGGCACCTGGATCATGCAGGCCCACGAGTGGGGCAAGTATGTGGGCCGCGCCCAGTTTGACTACCAGAATGGCAAGCTGACCCTGACCCAGTACGACCTCATCCCTGTCAATCTGAAAGACGCTGACGGCGCCTTCATTCAGGAAGAGATCACCAAGGATCCCGAGCTCTACAATACCCTGCTTACCTACCAGGAGAAGGGTCAGCAGGAGCTGGGCGTGGTGATAGGCTCCACCGACGGCGTGCTGGACGGCGAGCGTGCCAACGTGCGCAACAAGCAGACCAATCTGGGTCGCCTCATCACCACCGCCACCGCCGAGAAGCTGGGTACCGATTTTGGCATCGTCAACTCAGGCGGGGTGCGTGCCTCCATCGCGGCTGGCGACATCAGCTACCGCGACGTGCTGACCGTGCATCCATTTGGCAACACGGTCAACAAGGCGACCATGAGTGGCAGCGAGCTGGCGGCCTATCTGGGCCAGGTGGCGACCAAGACCATCAACACCGGCGGCTATGCCCAGTTTGGTGGCATCAACATGGCGGTGGACTGCCAGGCGAAAAGCGTGACCATCACCAGCGTGGGCGGCAAGGCCTTCGATCCGGCGGCCAGCTACAGCTTCTCCATCCCGAGCTTCAGTGCGGCCGGTGGTGACGGTTATCCGAAGATCGACACCATCAATGCCGGTCTGGTGGATGCCGGTGTGCTGAAGGATTACATCGCGGCGAAGAAGACCATACTGGTGGCCGATTATCAGCCGTCTGGTGAAGTCAGCTATGTTAATTCCGCCTCTATGGATGGCTGCAAATAATCCAGCGGCTCTGGGCCAATAACAAAAGAGAGGCAGCCATGACTGCCTCTCTTTTTTATTTTCGAGGTCATCAACAGGGGCTGATGACGATTATTCCCGGCCCCTCGCAAGGTGGGGGAATATTCCATGAGTCGCAGTGATGAGTACGACGGCAATAAAAAAGCGACCCTGAGGTCGCCTTTATCATGCTTGCCGGACGAGCGTGCTTACAGCTGCTCGATACCGACGATGTGCCAGGGGGCATTGTCCTTGGCCAGGTTGCGCTCGAGGTGCCACACCTCCTTGATGTCCTCCTCGACCTGCTCCTGACGGTCCATGTAGCGCCCGCTGAAGCGCACGCTGACCTGGGCCCAGTCGCTGCCGTAGTCGGCACGCACCAGCTGGGTATCCACATACATCACCTCGGTGTGCTGCTCGCCGGTCAGTTCGGCGCGCTCGGCCTGGAGGTGCTGGAACAGTTCCGGGCTCACGTACTCCCGTACCTTCTCCAGATCGTTCTTGTTCCAGGCCTCTTGCAGGGTGCGATAGTGATCGCGGGCACCGGACAGGAAACCGTTCATGTCAAAACCTGGCGGCAGGCGGAAGGGGACGTCACTGTCGGCAAAGCCGGTTGCCTGCGGGGCACCGTTGCTCTGTTCGAACTGCTGAGGCGCTGCCGACGGAGGCTGATAGCCCGCGTAGGCCGTCTGTGGCTGAGGTGCCGCCGCCTTGTTCTTGCGCAGGGCTCGGAACAGGAATACACCACCCAGTGCCAGCAGGGCGATCAGCAGGAAGTCCATCCCTTGCAGACCTTCGAAGGCGCCGCTGCCCAGCAGGTAGGCGAACAGGCCACCGGCCAGCAGGCCGCCCAGCAGGCCACCCATCATGCCGCTCTTCTTGGGCGCCGCGGCCAGAGTCGGATTCTTGCCATTCACGGGGGCTGCAGTCGGAGCCGGTTGAGCCGGTGCCGTCTTGTAGCTCTTGCCAAAGGATTTGCCGCCACCAAATTTCTTGGCCTCGGCGATGGGTGCCCCAAGGCCAATGGCCAGGATCACGGCAAACAGGGTCAGCATCTTTTTCATTTTGACTCTTTCACTCTCATGTAGGTGGGGGCATGCTCTGCTTGTGCAAGCTCAGCGAGGCGCATGGCAGGCTGCCGGTCCCTTTTTGTGTTGCAGCTTGCGGGTATGATTACCATGTCTGGCATGAATTATTCATGAACAGATTGCCCCCCCTGGGGGCGCCAAGGAGGATCCCCATGAGAAACAGACGACCGAGTCGTTCGGTGCGCAGGCTGCGCAACAAGCTCAAATCCAAGGCGAAGGATCAGACCCTGGTCTGGCCCTTCCTCGTGCTGTGAGGGGCAGGGAGGGCCCCAGGAGCCGATGAGCCGGCCATCCGCAAGCAGGCAGGCCACCGGGTGAGGTGAATAGCGCGCATTAGCGCTCGCGATGGCGGGGTTTCTTTTGTAAAATTCCCGTCCCCTTCCCGCTGCGGTTTTTATGTGTATGGCAGAGCAAGTGACGGCGAAAAAAGACGCCAAGACACAACAGCTGAAAGTTCCCCCCCACTCTTTTGAGGCCGAGCAGTCCGTACTGGGCGGTCTGATGCTGGATAACGAGGCCTGGGATCGGGTGGCCGAGCGGGTGATCGACAAGGATTTCTACAGCCGTCCCCACCGCCTGATCTTCCAGGCCATGACCCGCCTCTCCAATGCGGGCAACCCCATCGATCTCATCACCCTGCAGGAGGAGCTGGAGCGCTCCGAGCAGCTGGAAGAGTCCGGTGGCTTCGCCTATCTGGTGGAGATCGCCAAGAACACCCCGAGCGCCGCCAACATCAATGCCTACGCCGAGATCGTGCGTGAGCGGGCTGTGGTACGGGAGATGATCTCGGTCGCCAACGAGATAGTCGAAGCGGGTTACGAGCCCCAGGGGCGCACCTCCGGCGATCTGCTGGACCTGGCCGAGAGCAAGGTGTTCCAGATTGCCGAGCAGCGCTCCAGCGCCAACGAGGGCCCGCAGCCCCTGAAACTCATTCTGGAGCAGACGGTCGACAAGATTGAGGAGCTGTTCAAGACTCCTCACAACGGCGTGACCGGGGTCTCCAGCGGTTATGGGGATCTGGACAAGATGACCGCCGGCCTGCAGCGCTCGGACCTCATCATAGTCGCGGCCCGTCCCTCCATGGGCAAGACCACCTTTGCCATGAACCTGTGCGAGCACGCGGCGCTCACCGCCGACAAGCCGGTGCTCATCTTCTCCCTGGAGATGCCCTCCGAGCAGATCATCATGCGTATGCTCGCCTCGGTGGGGCGCATCGATCAGACCAAGGTGCGGACCGGCCAGCTCGACGATGAAGACTGGGCGCGACTCTCCTCCACCATGGGGCTACTGCTCGAGAAGGGCAAGATGTACATAGATGACGCCTCCGGCCTGACCCCGACCGACGTGCGCTCCCGTGCCCGGCGCATCGCCCGCGAGCACGGCGGTCTCTCGATGATCATGATCGACTACCTGCAGCTGATGCGGGTACCTGCGCTGTCTGACAACAGAACCCTGGAGATCGGTGAAATCTCCCGCTCCCTCAAGGCCCTGGCGAAAGAGCTGCAATGCCCTGTGGTGGCGCTCTCCCAGCTGAACCGAAGCCTGGAGCAGCGGGCCGACAAGCGGCCGGTCAACTCGGATCTGCGGGAATCCGGCTCCATCGAGCAGGATGCGGATTTGATCATGTTCATCTACCGCGACGAGGTGTATCACGACGACAGTCCCGACAAGGGGATTGCGGAGATCATCATCGGCAAGCAGCGTAACGGCCCCATAGGTCGGGTGCGCCTCACCTTCCAGGGTCAGTTCTCCCGGTTCGACAACTACGCCGGCCCGGCGTTTGACGATGATTATTGAGTACCTGATTGTCCTGACAAGGGAATTGCTGGGATGACCATAGGCAAGCAGCGTAACGGTACCAATACGGACGGGTGCGCCTCAGCTTCCAGGGCCAGTTCTCCCGGTTCGACAACTACGCCGGCCCGGCGTTTGACGACGATTACTGAGCGGGAGCGAACCGCTCCCAGATGACAAGACACAGTTTTCCCGGTTCGACAATTCTGCCGGTCCGGCCTTAGACGATGACTATCAAGGGATGACACCACTCGGTGCCTGGCGCAGGTGCGCCATCATGCCCTCGTAAGGGAAAACAGATGAAAGCGGCTATTGCCCAAATCGATACCTCGGCCCTGCGCCACAACCTCGCCGTGGTCAAGCGCCACGCGCCTTCCTGCAAGATCATCGCCGTGGTCAAGGCCAACGCCTATGGCCATGGCCTGCTGCCGGTGGCCCGCACCCTGGTGGATGCGGACGCCTATGCGGTGGCCCGCATCGAGGAGGCGCTGATGCTGCGCTCCTGCGCCGTGGTCAAACCCATAGTGCTGCTGGAGGGCTTCTTCTCGAGTGCCGATTTGCCGGTGCTGGCGGCCAACAACCTGCAGACCGCGGTGCATACCTGGGAGCAGCTCGAGGCCCTGGAGCAGGCCGAGTTGCCGGCCCCCGTGGTGGCCTGGTTCAAGCTTGACACCGGCATGCACCGGCTCGGGGTGCGGGCCGAGGAGATGCCCGCCTTTATCGAGCGGCTCGGCAAGTGCAAGAACGTGGTGCAGCCGTTCAACGTCATGACCCACTTCAGCCGCTCCGATGAGCTCGAGCAATCCACCACCCGCGAGCAGATCGACTTGTTCAGCAAGTTGACCGCCTCCCTCAAGGGCGAGCGTGCCATGGCGAACTCGGCAGGCATTCTGGCCTGGCCGGACTCCCACTGCGACTGGGTGCGCCCCGGCGTCATCCTCTACGGCGTCTCCCCCTTCCCGAACACGGTGGCGGCGGATTACGACCTGAAACCCGTGATGACCTTGAAGACCCAGCTCATCGCAGTGCGGGATCACAAGGCGGGGGAGCCTGTGGGTTATGGCGCCAACTGGGTGTCAACCCGTGATACCCGGCTCGGGGTGATTGCCATCGGCTATGGCGATGGCTACCCGCGCATGGCACCCAACGGCACGTCCGTGCTGGTCAATGGCCGCATCGTCCCCCTGGTGGGCCGCGTCTCCATGGACATGACCACTGTGGATCTCGGCCCTGACGCCACCGACAAGGCCGGTGACGAAGCCGTGCTCTGGGGCGAGGGCTTGCCGGTGGAGCGGGTCGCCGACGAGATTGGCACCATTCCTTACGAGCTGATCACCAAGCTGACCTCCAGAGTGTTTATGGAGTACGTTTAACCCTTTGACTTGGGATGGCGGCCGAGGAGATAGGCACAATCTTCTCCCTACGAGCTCATCACCAAGCTCACTTCCCGGGTGTTTATGGAGTACGTTTAACCCCCTCATCCCCAATCCTTCTCCCGCGAGGGGAGAAGGGAGAACAAGAAGGCCGCCCCGACAAGGGCGGCCTTTTTTATGCACTTGTGAGCGAGCGACTGACATAAAAAGCCCCGCATCGGCGGGGCTTTAGTCTCTGTCGCGGTGCTTAGCCTATGGTCATCAGGCTGGCGTTGCCACCGGCGGCGGCGGTGTTGACCGAGAGGGCGTGCTCGATCAGCAGTCGCTCCAGGGGGATGTCGGTCTCGCCACGGTGCAGGCCGTGCACGCCGACGATGGCACCCGCACGGGCAGCGGCCAGCTTGGCCACTTCCCGCAGCTGATCCGAGTCGCCGTGGTGCAGCAGGGCATCGAAGCCGATGTCGCTGCTGGCCCAGTCCGCAACCAGCTGGATGCGCGCCTGTACCTCGCTGGGCAGGCTGGTCAGCAGGGTACGGTTCTGGGCATTGTCCTGCCACAGCACCTCTGTCCCGACCGCCAGACAGGCCGCCAGCTGGGCCAGCAGATCCGTCTTGGCTTCTTTATCGTCGGCGGCCAGGCAGAGCACACGCTCCCGGGGCAGCAGGCTGTAGCTGTTGCGCTCGCCGGTGGGGCCGACCAGCAGTTGGGTCAGGCCGCTCAGCGCCAGCTCGCCGTAGCGATCGCACAGGGCCACCAGTGCCGGGGCCTGCTTGCCCGCCCAGCCACGCAAGGCCAGCAGCGCCGGTTTGGCGGCCTCGGCTTGCGGGGTTGCGCCCGGCTCCTGGCGAAGCTGGCTGGTCACCGCCTCCTGCGGGCGTGCCCCGAGCAGACGGTACATGTAGAGCGGGCCACCCGCCTTGGGTCCTGTGCCGGAGAGCCCTTCGCCGCCGAACGGCTGCACCCCGACCACGGCGCCCACTATGTTGCGGTTGACGTAGAGGTTGCCGACCTTGGCGGTGTTGACCACCTGGGCGATGGTCTCGTCGATGCGGGTGTGGACCCCCAGAGTCAGGCCGTAGCCGCTGTCGTTGATCTGCGCGAGCAGTTCGCCGAGCTTGGCACGGGGGTAGCGCACCAGGTGCAGCACAGGGCCGAACACCTCTGGGCCCAGCTCATCCAGGCTGTCGAGCTCGATGAGCGTCGGCAGCACGAAGGTGCCGCGGTTGCAGGCACCCTCTTGGGTGCGGGCAATCTGGTGCACCCGGCGACCCTTGTCCCCCATGGCCTTGATGTGGCGTTCTATGTTGGCCTTGGCCTCGGCGTCGATGACAGGGCCGATGTCGGTGGAGAGGTGCTCGGGGCTGCCGACCTTGTACTCGGCCATGGCGCCCTTGAGCATACGGATCACCCGCTCGGCGACGTCGTCCTGCACGCACAGCACCCGCAGGGCGGAGCAGCGCTGACCGGCGCTGTCGAACGCCGAGGAGATGACGTCCATCACCACCTGTTCGGTGAGAGCGGAGGAGTCGACGATCATGGCGTTCTGGCCGCCGGTCTCGGCGATGAGCGGAATGGTGCGGCCCTGGGCGTCGAGGCGACCGGCCAGGTTGCGGGAGATGATACCCGCCACCTCGGTGGAGCCGGTGAACATGACGCCGCGCACTCGCTCGTCCGCGATGAGCGCCGCCCCCACGGTCTCACCGCGGCCCGGCAGCAGTTGCACCGCACCGGCGGGGACGCCGGCCTCGCGCAGGATGCGCACCGCTTGCGCCGCGATGAGGGGGGTCTGCTCCGCAGGCTTGGCGAGCACCGTATTGCCGGCCGCGAGCGCCGCGCAGACCTGGCCGCTGAAGATGGCCAGCGGGAAGTTCCAGGGGCTGATGCAGACCACGGGGCCGAGCGGTCTGTGGCTCTCGTTGGCGAAGTGGTTGCGCGCCTGGGCGGCGTAGTAGCGCAGGAAGTCCACCGCCTCGCGCACCTCGGCGATGGCGTTGGCGAAAGTCTTGCCGGATTCGCGTACCAGTAGGCCCATCAGGGGTTGCAGCTCGGATTCCATCAGGTCGGCGGCGCGATCCAGCACGGCGGCACGCTCGGCCGGCGGAGTCGATTGCCAGATCTGGCCGCTGGCCAGGGCGCAGGCGAGGGCCTTGTCCACCAGTTCGACCGTGGCTTCGCTCACCTGACCGACGACGTCGCGGTGATCCGCCGGGTTGACCACCTGCTGGAACTGGGTCGGCGCCTCGGTGTCGCAGCCCGGGTGTTCATTACCCAACATGGGCAGGGCCTGATAGGCGGTGTTGGTGCTGGCGAGCAGGGCGGCGGACAGCGATCCCAGACGGTGCTCGTTCGCGAGATCCAGGCCGGCGGAGTTCGGACGAGCCTCGCCGTACAGCTCACGGGGCAGGGGAATGCGCGGGTGGGGCAGACCCAGGCTGCCTTCACGGGCGGCCATCTGCTCGATCTGCTGTACCGGATCCTGCACCAGATCCTGCAGGGAGATGCTGTTGTCCGCGATGCGGTTGACGAAGGAGGTGTTGGCCCCGTTCTCCAGCAGGCGGCGCACCAGGTAGGCGAGCAGGGTCTCGTGGCTGCCGACCGGCGCATAGATGCGGCAGGGGCGACCCAGCTTGCCGTCGGCGACCTTGCCGACCACCTGTTCGTAGAGCGGCTCACCCATGCCGTGCAGGCACTGGAACTCGTACTGGCCCGGGTAGTAGTTTTGACCCGCCAGCTGGTAGATGGCCGACAGGGAGTGGGCGTTGTGGGTGGCAAACTGGGGATAGATGGACTCGGGCACCGCCAGCAGCTTGCGGGCGCAGGCGAGATAGGAGACATCCGTGTAGGGCTTGCGGGTATAGACGGGGTAACCCTCCAGGCCGTCCTGCTGGGCGCGCTTGATCTCGCTGTCCCAGTAGGCGCCCTTCACCAGCCGGATCATCAGGCGGTGACGGCTGCGCTTGGCGAGATCGATGACGTAGTCGATCACATAGGGGCAGCGCTTCTGATAGGCCTGGATGACGAAGCCGATGCCGTTCCAGTCCGCGAGAGACGGGTCGAAGCAGAGCTTTTCCAGCAGGTCGAGGGAGATCTCCAGCCGATCGGCCTCCTCGGCGTCTATGTTGATGCCGATGTCGTACTGCTTGGCGAGCTGGGTCAGCCCGAGCAGGGTGGGATAGAGCTCCTCCATCACGCGATCGTACTGGGCGCGGCTGTAGCGCGGGTGCAGGGCGGAGAGTTTGATGGAGATGCCCGGGCCCTCATAGATGCCGCGGCCATGGGAGGCCTTGCCGATGGCGTGGATGGCCTGCTCGTAGGAGGCGAGATAACGCTTGGCGTCTTCTTCCGTCAGTGCCGCTTCCCCCAGCATGTCGTAGGAGTAGCGGAAACCCCTGTTTTCCATGGAGCCCGCGTTCGCCAGCGCCTCGGCTATGGTCTCGCCGGTGACGAACTGCTCCCCCATCAGGCGCATCGCCATGTCCACACCCTTGCGGATCAGCGGCTCGCCGCCCTTGCCGATCAGCCCCTTGAGTGAGCTGTTGAGGCCTGCCTCGTTGTGGGTGGCCACCAGCTTGCCGGTGATGAGCAGGCCCCAGGAGGCGGCATTGACGAACAGGGAGGCGCTCTGGCCCAGATGCTGGCTCCAGTTGCCACCGCTTATCTTGTCGCGGATCAGGGCATCGCGGGTCGCCTTGTCGGGGATACGCAGCAGCGCCTCCGCCAGACACATCAAGGCCACCCCTTCCTGGGAGGAGAGGGAAAACTCTTGCAGCAGCCCCTGCACCAGGCCCTGACGGCCGCTGGCGCTCTTCTGGTTGCGCAGCTTCTCGGCGATGCTCATGGCGAGCTTCTGGGTGGCCTCGGCCTTCTCCTTGGGCAGGCGGGCCTGCTCCAGCAGCATGGGCACGGCCTCGGTCTCGGGGCGGCGATAGGCGGAGGTGATGGCGGCGCGCAGCACGGACTGCGGCAGGATGCTCTCGGCAAACTCGAGGAAGACCTGGATCCCCTGCTCGGTCAGGGTCTCGATGGCCTCTTCCCCGGCGGCAGCGGCCAGACCGGACTGCTCGGGCGGGGTCAGGCCGCGCTCCAGCTGCTCCAGATAGGTGAAGATCGCCTGCTTGATCAGCCAGTGGGGGGTGCGATCCAGGGTCTGGGCGGCCTGCTTGAGACGGTCGCGGGTCGCTTCATCGAGTTTAACGCCGAGGGTGGTAGTGGCCATGGGACTTCCTGTGTCTAGAAGGTAACAATATTACCGGACGGTTAAATTTTGCCGAGGATGGCGCAACCAGGTGCAACCTTCAAGCAAGAAATTTTAATGTTTTGGCTACATTGTTGAATTTTCCTATGCCAAATGGTTCGGAGGATTGAGCCTTAAAACAGGGCTGAATATAGGTTTTCAGTGCAATATTAATAGGTTGCATACATGTTTTCTGAGTGATTCATGAGGTGCAACCCGTGGCTGTGTTGGGTTGCTCTTTTTTGATTGCGTATCAGGCTGGTACTCGTGGGGAAACGGGTGCAACCGCCGATGTGGACTCACTGGTGTACTGATTGTCGGGGTGACCCTGGCGCTGACTCTTCTATGCTGATAGCTGTTCGCGAAATCCGCTATCAATGACCAAGGAGATCATCATGGCGCGTGTCAGTACCTATCTCAATTTTGCCCGGGAGACGGAGGCGGCCTTCCTGTTCTACCGGGAGGTGTTCGGCGGTGAGTTCAACGGCCCCATCCACAGGTTCAAGGAGTCTCCCGGCTGCCCGGGTCAGCCGCCCCTGTCCGAGGAGGATGGCGACCTAGTGATGCACGTGGCGTTGCCCATCCTCGGCGGCCACGTGCTGATGGGCACGGACGCCCCCGCCAGCATGGGGTTCACCCTGGTGCAGGGCAACAACAGCTACCTCAACCTGGAGCCGGACAGCCGGGCCGAGACCGATCGCCTGTTTGCGGCCCTGGGGGAGGGCGGCCAGGTGGAGATGCCGTTGCAGGAGATGTTCTGGGGCGCCTATTTCGGCTCGCTGGTGGACAAGTTCGGCACTCACTGGATGTTCAACTGCGAGAGCAAGAGCTGAACCCTTGGCTGTGAATGAGAAGGGGCGCCGCGGCGCCCCTCCTGTTTATCCGTGCCCCCAACTCAGAGCCTTATTTGCCCCTCCCCACCATCTCGCCGGGAATGACCCAGGCATCGGGCTTCCGGGGACAGATCTGGCCCAAGGCAACTTGGGTCATGGTTGCCGTCCCGCCATCTCGCCGGGAACGATCCAGACATCGGACTCCCGGGGGCTGAGATGGCCCAAGGCAACCTGGCTTATGGCTGCCGTCCC
>NZ_CDBZ01000088.1 GCF_000819985.1 Aeromonas media
ATGGCGTTGGGGTTGTCGGCAAACTCTGGGCGCAGGGCCAGCACACGCCCCTCTGCATCGATGGGGGCTGGCGTGGAGCCGGTGCTGTCCACGCCGATGCCGCGCACGGCGGCGCGCTGACTCGGGGTGAGCTGACTCACCACCGCCACCACCGCCTGCTCCATGGACTCCAGATAGTCGAGGGGGTGGTGGCGGAACTGGTTGGTGACCGGCTGGCAGTAATGACCGGCCTGCCAGCGCGGGTAATAGACGACCTGGGTTGCCAGCTCGGCGCCGTCGTGGCAGCGCACGGCGAGTGCCCTGACCGAATCGCTGCCGAAATCGAGTCCGATGGTGATCTGCTCGGACCTGGGGTGCTCAGACATAAGTGCTCCTGACCATCAATGAGGGGTGACTGGTGAGGAACCATAGGAGATGGACCGGAGGGGCGGTTAGCCATTGGCTGCTGGAAATATGGATTTTAACGCTGTTGCTGCAAGAGGGTGACGGCCATCCAGAATTGGGTATGTGACAATTTTGCTAATTATATAGACGAAACGGCTGCAATTTCATGGCGTGATCCTGCTCTCCATTTTTCCATGTGAAAACGATTACAACTTGGTTCGCTCATCTAGCAACAACAATAACATCATGTTTGGACATGTTTTTATGTGGCAGCTTGAGGAATGGACCCGATGGCCGCGCTTCATGGATACATGGATTGATAGAACACCTGGAGACACTCGCATGAACAAAATCGTTAAAAGCATGATCGCAATGGGGTTTGCCCTTGGTATGGCAAATTCTGCTTTCTCGGCCGAGGCGCTGAAGCTGGGTTATCTGGTCAAGCAACCGGAGGAGCCCTGGTTCCAGACCGAATGGAACTTCGCCGACAAGGCGGGCAAGGATCTCGGTTTCGAGGTGATCAAGATAGCCGTCCCCGATGGCGAGAAGACCCTCAATGCCATCGACAGCCTGGCGGCCAACGGCGCCAAGGGCTTCGTCATCTGCACCCCTGATCCCAAGCTCGGGGCCGCCATCATGGCCAAGGCCAACAGCATGGATCTGAAGGTCATCACGGTGGACGACCAGTTCGTCAACGCCAAGGGGCAGCCCATGGAGCAGGTGCCCCTGGTGATGATGGCCGCCACCAAGATTGGTGAACGCCAGGGCCAGGAGCTCTACAAGGAGATGCAAAAACGCCAGTGGGATGTGAAGGCGACCGGGGTGCTCGCCATCACCGCCGACGAGCTCGACACCGCCCGTCGCCGGGTCGAAGGCTCCTTGAGCGCGCTCAAGACCGCCGGTTTCCCCGAGGGGCAGATCTACCGCTCACCGACCAAGGCCAACGACATTCCGGGGGCGCTGGATGCCGCCAACTCCATGCTGGTGCAGCACCCCGAGGTGAAGAACTGGCTCATCGTCGGCATGAATGACAACACAGTGCTCGGCGGTGTGCGCGCCACCGAAGGACAGGGTTTCAAGGCGGAGAACGTCATCGGCATCGGCATCAATGGTGTGGATGCGGTGAACGAGCTCTCCAAGTCCAGCGCCACCGGCTTCCTCGGCTCCCTGCTGCCAAGCCCGGACGTGCACGGTTACAAGAGCATCCAGATGCTCCATGACTGGGTGGTCAACGGCGCCGAACCGGCCAAGTTCACCGAAGTGACCGACGTGGTGCTCATCACCCGCGACAATTTCAAGGTCGAGCTGCAGAAGAAAGGTCTGTGATTGACGCCATCTAAACCCTGACACCGAGACCGGCATGGCGGTGTGCGCCATGCCGGTCGGCTGGAGTGAAACATGAATCAGTCAGTTCCTTATCTGGAGTTTTGCGGCATCAGCAAGGAGTTTCCCGGCGTCAAGGCGCTGAAGAACGTCTCCTTCTCCTGCCAGCAGGGCACGGTACACGCGCTGATGGGGGAAAACGGCGCGGGCAAGTCCACTCTGCTCAAGATCCTGAGCGGTTTTCAATCGCCCACCACAGGGGTGGTGAAGCTGGCCGGTCAGGAGCGGGTCTTTCAGAGCACGGTCGATGCGCTGGAGAGCGGGATCGCCATCATCTATCAGGAGTTGCACCTGGTGCCCGAGATGACGGTGGCAGAGAACATCTACCTCGGTCAGCTGCCGACCCGGCGCGGGGTCATCGATCGGGAGAAGCTCTATCAGGATGCGGCCAGGCAGCTGGCGCGTCTTGGCATGGACATCTCCCCCGAGACGCCGCTCAAGTACCTGTCGCTGGGGCAATGGCAGATGGTGGAGATCGCCAAGGCGCTGACCAGGGACGCCAGCGTCATCGCCTTCGACGAGCCGACCAGCAGCCTCTCGTCCCGCGAGATTGAGCAGCTGTTTCGGGTCATCCGTCAGCTGCGTGACGAGGGCAAAGTCATTCTCTACGTCTCTCACCGGATGGACGAGATCTTCGCCCTGTGCGACGCCATCACGGTCTTCAAGGACGGCCAGTTCGTGCGCACCTTCGCCTCCATGGCCGAGGTGGACCGGGATCTGCTGGTCAAGACCATGGTGGGGCGCGAGCTGACCGACATCTATGGCTACAGCCCAAGGCCGCTCGGCGAGGCGGGCCTCAAGGTGGAGAATCTGATGGGGCCGGGGCTCAAGGCGCCGGTGTCGTTCGAGGTCAAGCGCGGGGAGATCCTCGGCATCTTCGGGCTGGTGGGGGCCGGTCGCAGCGAGCTGATGAAGCTCATCTTTGGCGCCGACAAGATGCGCAGCGGCGAGATAGCCGTGTTCGGCAAGCCGGTGGTCATCGGCAGCCCCATCGACGCCATTCGCAGCGGCATCATGCTCTGTACCGAAGACCGCAAGGCGCTCGGCATCATCCCCATCCATTCGGTGCAGGAGAACATCAACATCAGCGCCCGCCGTCACAAGGCGTGGGGGGGCTTCTGGATCAACCAGCAGTGGGAGGACGAGAACGCGAGGCTGCGGATCCGCGACATGCGGGTCAAGACCCCGTCTCCCCATCAGGCCATCATGAACCTCTCGGGCGGCAACCAGCAGAAGGCCATTCTGGGGCGCTGGCTCTCCGAGGACATGAAAGTCATCTTGCTCGACGAGCCGACCCGCGGCATCGACGTCGGTGCCAAAAACGAGATTTACAACGTGATTTACGATCTGGCCAAGGTGGGCATCGCCGTGGTGGTGGTATCGAGCGAGCTGCCGGAAGTGCTGGGCATCGCGGACCGGATCATGGTCATGCGGGAGGGGGAGATCGCCGGCGAGCTTTCCCACGATGAGGCCAACGAGGTCAAGGCGCTCAATCTGGCCATGCCGGCCCGTTGATCTGCTGACCGCAACGAGATAGCACCCGGAATTTTCAGGAGAAATACCATGACAACTACTACCTCAGTCGGCCAGGCCGCCAGCACCGCGGCGACCAGCGGCTCCCGCCTGCAACTGGCCCGCGTCTGGGATCAATACGGCATGCTGGTGATCTTCGCCATCCTGTTCCTGCTGGCCTGCGTGCTGGTACCCAACTTTGCCAGCCTGATCAACATGCGCGGGCTCGGGCTCGCCGTCTCCATGTCGGGCATGGTGGCCTGCGGCATGCTGTTCTGCCTTGCCTCCGGCGAGTTCGACATGTCGGTCGGCTCAGTGGTGGCCTGCTCCGGCGTCGCCTGCGCGGTCGGCATCAACGCCACCGAGAGCATCACGGTGGGCATCCTGGCCGGCATGTCGGTGGGGGTGCTGTTTGGCCTCATCAACGGCATAGTCGTGGCCAAATTCAAGATCAACGCCCTCATCACCACCCTCGCCACCATGCAGATGGCGCGCGGGGTGGGTTACATCATCTCCGACGGCAAGGCGGTCGGCATAGTGGAAGAGGGCTTCTTCGAACTCGGCAACTCAGCCCTGCTCGGCATCCCGACCCCGGTCTGGCTGACCGCCGTCTGCTTCGTGCTGTTCGGCCTGCTGCTCAACAAGACCACTTTTGGCCGCAACACCCTGGCCATGGGGGGCAACGAGGAAGCGGCACGCCTGGCCGGGGTCAACGTGGTGCGCACCAAGATCATCATCTTCACCATGACCGGGCTCATCGCCTCCATCGCGGGCATCATACTCGCCTCGCGCATGACCTCGGGCCAGCCCATGACCTCCATCGGCTTCGAGCTGGTGGTGATCTCCGCCTGCGTGCTGGGTGGGGTCTCCATGAAGGGGGGCATCGGCAAGATCTCCTACATCATCGCTGGGGTGCTGATTTTGGGGTTGATGGAGAACGCCATGAACCTGCTCAACATCTCCCCGTTTGCCCAGTACGTGGTGCGCGGCCTCATCCTGCTCGCCGCCGTGCTGTTCGACCGCTACAAGCAGGTGCGCAAGGCGCGCGTCTGATCCCTGTCCAACCGGTGCAGGCCCGCGTTCAGCGGGTCTGCCCAGGGTGGCATCATGGCTCACGGCACATCCCGTTGTGAGCCAGTTCACCAATTTCACACGGCGCCGAGCGCCAGATAGCGCGTTCCCAAGGTGAGTCTTTACAATGACCCAAGCCGATTTTTTTACCCAAGCGCTGTTTTCCGCCATGTCCTCGATGCAAAAAGAGAAGCCGAAACAACTCAATCCCCTGCTGCCGGGCTACGCCTTCGATGTGTTCCTGGTCTCGGGCATGACCCCCATCGAGCAGGGGAGTGCGCTCGACTTCATCATCGACCGGCCCCAGGGAATGAAGGGCTTCATCGTCAACCTGACCATCAAGGGCAAGGGGCAGATCTTCCAGGGGGATCAGGCATTCACCGTGGAGCCAGGGGACCTGCTGCTGTTTCCGCCCGCGGCCGTGCACCATTACGGCCGGGCGCCGGATGCGCGGGAGTGGTATCACCGCTGGGTCTATTTCCGGCCGCGGGCCTACTGGGCCGACTGGCTCAAGTGGCCCCAGGTCACTGAGCGGGTGGGGCGCCTGCAACTGGCGGACGCCGCCTTGCTCGCCGAGTTCGACGCCCTCTTCCTCGACATCGAAGAGACCCACCAGCAGCTCAGACCCATGTCGGAACAGCTGGCCATGAACCTGCTGGAGCGGCTGCTCATTCGCTGCTATGAAGCCTCCTCCCTCAATGCCTACCCCACCATAGATCACCGGGTTCACCAGGCGTGCCAGATCTTAAGCGAGTCGCTCTGCGCCGAGATCTCGGTGGAGGCGCTGGCCGAGCAGGTCTTCTTGTCCCCTTCGCGCCTCGCGCACCTGTTTCGCGAGCAGGTGGGGGTGAGCATAGTGCGCTGGCGCGAGGATCAGCGCATCATGCGGGCCAAGCTGCTGCTGCAGACCACCCCCATGTCGGTGGCTACTATCGGCCAACAGGTGGGCTATGACGATCAGCTCTACTTCTCGCGGGTGTTCAGGAAGCGGGTAGGGGTCAGCCCCACCGAATACCGCAAATGCGCCACCCCGCTGTGATGCCGGGTTCGGCAAGGTCAGAGAGACGACAAAGCCCTCGTGATGAGGGCTTGTTTATTTGGGGCCGGGCCCTTGCTGTTGCTGAGATCAGCCTTGGCGAGCCTTGAATCTGGGATTGCTCTTGCAGATCACGAACAACTTGCCGCGTCGGCGAACGACCCGGCAATCCGGATGACGTGACTTGGCTGATTTCAGGGAGGTGAGCACTTTCATTACTTTTCTTTTCCTTTGTTGAAGAATTGGCCGAATCGCTGACCGAAGCGGGCGACTTGTCCTTCCTTGCCAGCCTGCTTCTGCTTGCCGGTATAGAAGGGGTGGGAGGCACTGGAGACATCCAGCGTCACATAGGGATAGGTGTTGCCATCTTCCCATTGCTTGGTGCGATCGGTCTGCAAGGTAGATCCGATCAGGAAGTAGGTGTTGCTGGCCAGATCGTGAAACAGGACATTGCGGTATTGAGGGTGAATGTCGGGGCGCATGATTATCCAATTTGTTATGTTATAACACCAAATGATGATGCGATGGAGGAGAACCAATATCAACCATTTTTTCTCCCGAGGTGGCCAGGCAGGATGGAACGCGCTCAGAAAAGGGAAGCAGGAGGGAATGCGGATGAGGTCATGACATGGGAGAGCGATGGATTGTTGAGCGATGAAAGGGGAACGAGATGTTGAGCCTTTACTTTTGTTTTTTACTGTATAAAAATACAGTTAATCATAATGGAGACGTATCCTATGCGCCTGGAAATCATCATCGACAGAAAACATCAGATCCCCACTGCGACCATGGAGGCGCTGCGTCAGGAGTTGCTCAAACAACTGGGCGAGCAATTCCCTGATTTGCATGTGCGGGTTGCGCCCGGCAGTGCCATGGCCCTGACGGTCAGCCGCGCCAGCAAGGAGGACAGGGAACTGGCCGAGGCCATGGTGCAGGAAGTATGGGAGAACGCCGAGAGCTGGATGCCGGAGGCGGAAGGCGCCGAAGTCTGATCAGGAACAGGTTGTCATTTTGCCTGTCATGGTAACAGGCTGGCTCTTACCCCGGTTTGAACGAAACGCAGCTCAAGGCTGCGTTTTGTGTTTGTGAGAAGGTGGCAGGGTGCTGGGCCAGCTAAGAGGGCTCAGAGCCCGGCCCAGTGTTTGAGGCTGCCACTTTGTACTCGCTGATTTGCCTCTGCGATGTCGCCATTGGCGCGAAGCGCCTTGAGGGCGATGGGCAGGGCTGTGCGCACCTCGTCGGCGGTCATGCCGGCATGGAGGGCGGGATGATAGGCGAGCTTGAGCAGTACATAGTCGAGCCCGGTGGGGAAGCTGTCGATGCTGTTGTCGTTGAAGATGGAGGGAAACACCTTGTCCGAGTCATTGGGCAGCCCCATCACCTGGGTGAGCTCCTCCACTACGCAATCCAGAAAACGGCCCTTGGCCCGGCTGTAGTCCACCGGGATGATGATGGTGGCACGGGTGATCTCATAGCGGCCGTTGGTCGCGAAATTGGCCAGGCAGATCCCCTCCTTGAGGGCAATGCCGACAGAGTCATCCTGGCGCATGGTGCGGCGGGCCCAACTGGCCATCTGCTGGTGCCTGGTCATGATGAGGGTGAGATTGGGGTTGTCGCTGACGAGCAGTATGGGGTGGCCGGTGACCCTGGCCAGATGCTGGCTCTGCACCTTGACCACCTCGGCCTGCAGCGGCTTGTCGCCAAACTCGTTGATGAGCTTGAGGCGGATGGGGCCTTGCCAGCGGGAGAAGCGTACCTGGGCCTCATGGCCATATTCCCGCTTCATGGCGACTTCCATGAAGCTCTGGATCAGATAGTCGTCGCTCTGCCAGCGCTCGGTTGCCAGTAGGGAACAGGGCAGCAGCATGGCGAGCCAGAGGGCCATCACCCGGCCTCGCGCGGCATGACGACAGCTATGCCCTGAACGAGTGTGCCCTGGGATCATCTTGCCTCCTTGCAACCGATGGCCTCAGCCCGAGGTGCGTTCGATGTCACGCCAAGTGAGCCAGAGCCTGAGATCGAACTCCAGTTGATGATAGTCCGGTTCCATGTGCAGGCAGAGCTGGTAGAAGGCCTTGTTATGATCCTTCTCCCGCAAGTGGGCCAGCTCGTGCACCACTATCATCTTCAGGAAGGCGGGATGGGCCTCCTTGAACAGGGCGGCGACGCGGATCTCGTTCTTGGTCTTGAGCTTGTTGCCCTGTACCCGGCTGACATAGGTGTGCAGGCCGAGGGCATCCTTGATCACGTTGATCTTGCCATCGAAGATCACCTTGGAGAGCGGCGCCGAGCTTTTCAGGTAGCGGTTTTTCAGCTCCATGGTATAGGCCAGCAGCGCCTTGTCACTCTGGACGAGGTGGGTCTCGGGGTAGCGTTTGGCCAGCATCTCGCCGAGTTTCCCCGCCGCGATCAACTGCTGTACCTGGGCCTTGAGCGGCTCGGGATAGCCCCCCAGATAGGTCAGCTCCGCCATGATGTCTCCCCCTTCACACTAAAAAAGAGCGCCATTGTAATCATGATGGGCTCCCTTGAACACACGTCTGCACGCCAATGAAAGGGGCCGTCGCTGTTGCCAGCGACGGCCCCGACTTTCGCAACCGGTCTCAGCGACGGCGATAGAGACCCGGATCCACCTCTTCATAACGGTCCGTCAGATATTGATAGAAGGCGAGGCTGGAGGGAGAGCTCGGCGTTTTCAGCTGCTCTGCCACCCGCTCCGGCTTGGCGATGATGAACTTGGGATCCTGCCGCCGGATGTCGGCCAGCACCCGCTCGCGCACGTCATAGGGCGGATTGACGTTGGCGAAGAACAGATAGGCGGAGGCGGGCTGGCGATCGGTCCACAGATAGTATTGCGGCTGTATGCCGTCGACCCAGATCTTGTCGGTCGGCCCTGTCTCGGCCTTGATCCTGTCGACCCGCACCTGGGCCGGCGGATTGAACGGCTTGCCCTTGAGGTTGCCCTCCCAGGCGTTGTTGACCAGCAGCGCCAGCATGGCGAGTGACGCAAGCCAAGGGGTGGCGCTGCGCACATCCCAGGCGCGCCAGAGCGGCACCAGGATGAGCACCGGCAGGGCCCAGAGCAGGCTGTTGCCGAGCACTTCGCGCACCCGCGGCAGCGACCACTCCTTGGTGCTCCAGCCGTAACCGAGCTGCTGGGCCAGCAGCCAGCTTGCGGTCAGCACCACCAGGGAGATGCAGAGCAGGCCCAGGGCATCGGACTGTTGCTCGCTGCGATCCAGCAGGCAGGCCAGAGGCAGCAGGCCAAGCTGCAGGTAGAGCACGTCGTAGTGATCGAACACGTGACCGGAGACAGAGTTGGCGATCAGGGTAAAGAGCACGCCAAACAGAGTGGCGCAGAGGGCAGGCAGATACCACTCCTGGCGGCGTCCCAGCATCAGCACCATGAAGGCTGGCAGTAGCATGACGAGGCCGGTGCGCAGCAAGCCGACTGCCCCCACCTCCGGCGAGAAGCCGTTGCCATAGCTCCCCTCGAAGAAGATGCCGAAGGCGTAGTATTTGAATTCGTCCAGCAAACCGTGGTGCTGGAAGTAGGCAAACAGCGGACCGCCGACCAGGGCCAGTCCCAGCAGGCTGGAGCAGAGCAGGCCGAAGGCGCAGCGCCACTGCTCACGCAGACACCAGTGGCAGAACAGCACCAGATACCAAGCCCCCCAGAAGGCGCCGTTGTTGGTGCGCATCCAGGCCACGATGGCGAAGGTGAGGGCCGCCACCAGGGCCGGGCCCCAGCGAAACTGCTTGTCCAGCAGCAGGGTGATGAAGGCCCACTGGGCGATGAGAGCCAGGTGGAAAGTCCAGTCCTCGGTCATGTTGCCGTAGTAGTAGCGGGTGCTGTAGAGCGCCAGCAGCGCCAGCATGCTGCCGAGGCGGGCCCGCAGGGAGAGCCCCAGCTGGGAGAAGGCCTGCCAGCTGGCGAGCAGACCGAGCCAGCAGAGTACCCACTCCAGCAGCCAGATCCCGAAGAAGCCGCCCAGGGAGTAGCCGAGGGCATCGAGGGCGAAGATCATGGGGCCCTTGATGTCGATCATGTCCCGGTAGAGCACGCCCCCCTCGCTCCACATTTTGCCCATCACAGCGAACAGGGAGGCATCAAAGCCGGGCGCCATGCCGTGGAACAGCGGGTTGCGCAAGCAAAACAGCAGCGCCATCAGGGCGGTGAGCAGGACAACCAGCGGCTTGAGCCCGGGGTTGTAGCGCTGAGGGGTAAAACGGATGGCGTGATTCATGGATGACCTGTTCCTGCGGGAAAGACGTAAAAGCGGGCCTATCTTGCCGAGGCCGGCAGTCCGATGCAATGGGCTGGGGTGATGTGTTTGAAATAATGTATAAAAGTAGCGTTTTCAGTGCCTGAATTGCGCAAGACGGCGGCGGTGCCTGATGTTGCCCAGTCGATGTAAGAGGGCAGGGTGATGTACTTGGTATAACGGACAAGAGTGCCGTTTCACCAGAAAAGCGGCACTCTTGCAGGGGATGGCCCGATGAGGGCCTCAGGCCATGGGACTGGCGCCCTGGTATTCCACCAGTGCCGGCAGGGGGGCCAGCTCGGGCAGATGGCGGGCCCAGCGGATAAAGGCATCGGCCAGGGTGATGCCGAGCTCCTGATTGTGTTGGGTCAGGGTGCGGGCCAGGGCCGTGTAGCCCTCCTTGCCGGAGGCGGTGTAGGCGCTGGAGACCCCCCGATAGATGGCATCCATCTCGACGCTCTGCCACTGACCCGGGCTCGCCTCCCATTCGAGGCGGGTGATCCGGCTCCCCCTGGGCCTGTCTGCCTGATAACGGAAGCGCATCCCGGCGGTGTAAGGGAAGCTGCCGCTGCCATTGCCGACCACGCCGTTGTTGGTGGCGTTGTCGATGGCTCCCTCCAGCGCCTCCGCCAGCTCATGGCCGTGCACCCGGTAGAGGGTGAGTGGAATGGCAAAGGGCAGCAGTCGTCCGGCGATGTCCGCCTCGCTTAAGGGGCCGGGTTCGAGGGAGCAGCGCACGCCGCCTGCGTTGTGCAGGGCGAAATCCACCTGGCCCACCTGCTCGCGGGCACCGGCCAGCATGGCGCTCGCCACCAGGGGAGCGACCTGACTGCCGGCGGGCAGGGCGGCATCGGGCAGGCGCTGATGGTGCAGTGGCCCGGCGAGGTGGGTCACTATGCGCCGGGTCATGGTCTCGAGTTCGGGCCGGTAGCGCCTGGCCAGATGCTGTTCGATCTCGGGGGCCGGTTCGCAGAAATGGAGCCCTGCCGGCGGGGGCGAGGCAAAGGGCCAGGGCTGCCAGGGCAGCCACTCCAGCTGGCCGCGGCTTTGGCAAACGCGCCCGCGCTCATCAAATTCCAGCTCGCATACCCCGAGGCACAGCGCGCTGTGGGCCGCATGCAGTATGGCGACCCCCTCGACCATCAAGGGGTAGCTCCCCTCGCTCATCAGCCCGAGCGGGGCCAGATCCCCCAGCTGGCTGTGGGTGTGGCCACCGACAATCAGGCTGAGTTCGGGGAAGCGTGCTGCCAGCTTCTTGTCCTGCTCCAGCCCCAGGTGGCTGAGCAATATGATGTGCTCTATCCCTTCGGCCTTGATCTCGCCGAGGGCGGCGCTGAGGGTCTCCTCTATGCCGTGGAAGCGGGTGTGGGGATCCGGGCTCGCGATGGCGGCCATCTGCGGCAAGGTGATGCCGAGCAGGGCGAAGGGGACGCCGTCGATGAAGCGCCTGTGCCAGGGGCGGCTGGCATCGAACAGCTGTGGCAGGCCGTGCAGCCGCAGCGGGGCATCGGCTGGCTCCTGGCTGCTGTCGAGGTTGGCAGCCAGCACCGGATAGTCGAGCTGGCGCAGAAATTCCACCAGCGGGCCGTTGCCGAGATCGAATTCATGGTTGCCGATCACCATGGCATCCGGTCGCAGCAGGCCGAGCAGGTCGGCGTTGGCCCGCCCCTTGAAACGGTTGAAATAGAGCGACCCCTGGAAGGTGTCGCCTCCGTGCAGCAGCAGGCAGGTCTGGCCCGCGGCGGCAGCCCGCTGGCGCAGGGCGGTCAGCCGGGTCAGGATGCGGCCGTAGCCGCCACACTGGGTGCGCCATTCGGACTCACCCTCAGGGGAGAAGCGCATGGGGGCGCCATCGAAATGGGAGTGGCAGTCACTGAAGTGGGCAAGTTGAACCGTAATACTCAAGGCTCGGTCCTCCTTAGGGAAAAAGAGCACCGAGTCTACTGCAAGGGGTGGGGGGGATGCCAGCCCGGCAGGCGCCGGGCTGGAAAAGAGTCAAACGGTACTCAGGCAGGCACCAGGATCTGGGTGGCGAGGATCACCACCAAGAGGCCGACCGCGACCGGCATCGAGGTGCGCTTGACCACCTCGAACGGGGATAGATTGCCCATGCCCGCACAGGCGACCACCACCCCGGATACCGGCGAGATGGTGCGACCCAGGTTGGAGGCTTGCAGCATGGGGATCACCAGGTAGGCAGGATTGACGCCCAGACTGGTGGCCAGGTGCGGGATCAGCTCCACGAAGGCATAGAAGGGGGCATTACCGGAGCCCGTGGTAAAGGCGGCAAGGGTGGTGATGACCACCAGCACCAGCATGATGACGATGCCACCGGTGCCAAAGCTCTGGGCCAGATCCAGGAGGTTTGCGATGAAGCCGAGCCCCATCAGCCCCTGGGCGAAGACCCCGGCCCCCACCAAGAGCATGACCACGCCGGCGAAGGCGTCAGCCATGCTGCGCCAGCACACTTGCAGGCCGTCCAGCAGCTCGCGGCCGTTGCGCTTGCGCATCAGCTCCAGCAGGGCGGCCAGCACCAGACAGATGACGATGATGGTGACGATGTCGAGCTTGGGGCCCAGCTTGCCGTCAAACAGCAGCACACCGATGATGGGGGTGAACGGCAGTATGGCGTATAAGCCGGGGGCATCGGTGATGAGATCGCTCGGGGCGACCGCCTCATTGTGCTCCCCGGACTTCCTGTCCAGATAGCGCTGCCAGAAGAAGTGGGTCACCGCCATGGCGGCGATGGCCGTCAGGGAGATGGGCAGGGTCAGCTTGAAGGCAAACTCGATGAGCTCCATGTTGGCGGCCTGGGCGGCCAACACCACGTCCCCGGAGGTGGGGGCCAGTATGATGGCGGCCGGGGAGGCGCACACCGCGGCCGCGGCGCCACGGGAGATCCCCATGTTGACCATCAACGGGAACAGGGTCGCCATCAGCAGCACGCCTAGGCCGGTGGCAGAGCTCACCGCCAGCGACATGGCGCAGGCCACCAGGTAGGCGGCTACCAGCAGTATGTAGGGGGACTTGATGATGCCAAGGGGCTTGCTGGCCAGCTTCACCAAGATGGTGTTGGCGCCTATGTGGCTCATGTAGCCGGCAAAGCCGCACAGCACCATGATCAGCATGCCGAGGCCGCCGCCACGGTCCACCAGCAGGAAGCGCACGTACTCGAACACGTCTGTGGCCACGTGGCCGGTGGAGGCGACGCTGGCTGGCAGCACCGCCTTGCCCATCAGGGCGGTGATCGCCAGCAGCAAGAGGCCGCCGCTGAGCAGCACCCCGGTCGCCGAATAGCCCTTGAAGATGTAGCGACCCACGGCCAGGGTGACCAGGGTGCCAATAAGGAGTTCCATCATAAATAGGTTCCTGAGTATGGAGTGACGTATGGCATCTAACGGGCTGAGCAGAGGGTTGGACTGGCTAGCCTGACATGTGCCAACAAAAACGCCGAGATTATTACCTCATAAGGAGTAATTCACCATGGGAATGGTGGCTGGCTGTGATCTCCCTTGCAAATCCCCATTTTGAGCAGGGTCGAAGCCCGTCCCTTTGCCGCTCCCGGCTCCGAGAGCAGGTGACAGCGTCCCTGATCGCGGTTAATCTCCACACTGACTATTAATTCATTGATTATTAATTGAAATTACGCCGGACTCACAAGGAGCAAGGCAGCACGACGATGGGACTCTTCAGCAAGACAGGGGCGGTGGCGGCCCTCATATATGCCGCCTCAATCGGAGCAGCACCCTCCCATTATGCAGGTATTCGAGTGGCACCAGATATCAAGGTCGATTTCCAGTTCTATCGGGTATCAGGGGCCGATGTGGCTGCCGTGATGCGCCAGATCACCGCCTTGTCGCCTACTCAGGCGGACGGCCATATCGGCAGGGCCAGCTATCAGCTCTCCTGGCAGTTGCAGACCAGGGCGACCCCGGTGCGCTGCGAGCTGGATCAGGCCCAGGTGACGGCCCGCATCCAGGTCAGGGTGCCGAACTGGATGGACAAGGGCAGGGCGTCGGCGGCGGAGCGGCAGAAGTGGGACAAGTTGGTGGCTGCCATGTTCGACTACGAGAGCCGCCACAAGGATATATTGCTCGAAAGCGTCAGCCAGCTCGGCATCCGGTTCGCTCAGTTACCTGTCGCCCAGGATTGCGCCGTCTTGCAGCATCAGGGCTGGCAGCAGGGGCAGGCGGTGCTGGAGGCAACCCGGGATCGATTCGCCACCCTGGCGCAGCAGACCGATCGGGGGCGCAAGCTCGGGGTCAGCTGGCCAGAGGGCAGCTGATCGTCATCGCCAATAAAAAACGGGCTTCCCTTGCGGAAGCCCGTTTTGTTTGAGGTCCAGGCTGGATCAGGACGCCGGATCGCGCAGCGGCTTGCCCTTGCGCAGCCTGCGTACCCAGTAGCGGGCCGGATGCAGCGCCTCCAGCAGATCGGCAGCCAGCGGCAGCGGATCACCGCAGATCTCGCTCGCGACCAGCTCACCGCAGAGGGGCGCAGAGCACAGACCCCGGGAGCCGAGGGCGCCCAGCACATAGAGACCGGCGTGCAGGGGCAGCGTGCTCTGCTGATCAGCGGGGGCCTTAGGGTCCTTATCCGCCAGGCTTGCCAATCTGGCGACGGGGCCTGCCACCGGCAGGTGATCCCGGCTGGCGCAGCGAACGCCGACCCGCGCCTCGTTGCCGCTCACGTCCACCTCGGCAGGCCAGCTTTGATCAGGCAGGCAGGCTTGCAGCCGTGCCTGGTTCTGAGCCTGCTCCTCGGCACTGAATGCGAGGGTACTCTGATTGCGGCCATAGCTGGCCCCGATGCAGTGCGCTCCGTCGTGGGCCGGGGTGAGGTAGCCGTCATAGCAGAGCACAGTCCTGAGCTGGCTTAACCGCGCCGTGGTCGGCACATGGCTCACCTGACCGCGCACCGGGTAGAGCGGCAGCTCCGCGAAGGGGAGCAGGGCGGGCAGCCGGTGACCGGCGGCCACCACCAGGTTGGGGGCCTGCCACTGGCGGCCATCTTGGCTCTCCACCTGCCAGCCGTCTGCCAGCTCGCTGATGCTGCTCACCGGTGTGTGGTACTCAAGGCGCAGCAGACCGCTGGCTTGCGCTTCTTTCAGGGCGGCGCGGGTGAGATCCGCCGGGCAGAGCCAGCCCCCCAGGGGGTAGCTGACGCCACCGTGGTCGCAGGGCAGGCCGACCACCTGCTCAACTTCCGAGGCAGAGAGTGGGTGCATCAGCTCGGGGGGGAAGGGGCCCTGACCCATCTTGGCGAGCTTGGTGGCGGACTTGTCGTCGTAGCCAAGCTGGGTGACGCCGCACAGCGAGAAGGCCACGGGATGGAACGCGGCCAGGGCCAGCAGCCGCTGGCGGGCATAGCCGAAGGCCAGGGAATAGAAGCGCGACAGGGCGTCGTGCTCTCCGTTGAGCAGGGGATAGAGCGCCCCCTGCCGGTTGCCGGAGGCGCCGGTGGCAGGCTCGCCATCTTCACACAGCAGGGTCACCTTGCGACCTCGCTCCACCAGAGAGAGCGCCGTCATGGCTGAGGCGATGCCGCCGCCGATGATCAGCACCTCGCCGTCCCGGCCGGCGGGGCGGGCATACCAGGGGGAGATGCTCTGCTCGGGCACTTTGCCCTCCCGCATCCCTGCCAGCATCTCCCGCTTGCTGCCGTGCCCCTTCACCTTCTTCATGGCAAAGCCGGCGTCAATCAGACCGCGGCGCACGAAACCGGCGCAGGTAAAGGTCGAGAGGGTTGCGCTGGGGCGGGCGAGGCGAGCGAGGCCATCGAACAGCGCTTGTGTCCACATCTCGGGATTCTTGGCAGGCGAGAAGCCATCGAGATACCAGGCATCCACCAGACCCTGAGGGCCGTGAGGCACCTGGGGCAGCATCTCCTTGATGTCGCCAAGCCAGAGATCAAGGCGGATGCGGCCGCCGGCAAAAATGAGGCGATGGCAGCCGGATACCGGCAGCGGCCATTGCTCGATGAGAGGCTGGCTAAGGTGCGCGAGCTCGGGCCAGGCCGCCAGGGCCTTGCAGAGATCCGCCTGGGCCAGGGGGTATTTCTCGAAGCTGATGAAGTGCAGGTGCGAGCCGTTGCCGGATTGGGGGGCCTGTTCCAGGAAGGCGGCCATTGTCGCCAGAAAGTTAAGACCTGTGCCGAAACCTGTTTCACCAATCACGAAACTGTCACTATCGTGGTGCGAAAATCGTGCCGGTAGGTGATTTTGCAATAAAAAGACGTAGCGGGTTTCACTTAGACCGTTATCATTGGAAAAGTACACATCCCCGAACTCACTGGAGACTGGAGTTCCCGCTTCATTCCAGTCCAATCGGGCATGATGTAAGGATGTTTGACTCACGTTTTCCTCTGCTCGCGTCATAAATTCGCGGGCATTCTACGTGAAAGCAGACCAGTTTGGCAGCCGAAAGCGGGTAGACTCGGTGCCAGTTTTTCCAGACGAGATGAATTAATGAGAAGAGCAGTGATCACCGGTATCGGCGTCATCTCCAGTATCGGCAACAACAAGGAAGAGGTGCTGGCCTCCCTGAAAGCAGGCAAATCCGGCATCACCTATTCCGAGCAGTTTGAACAGTACAACCTGCGCAGCCGTGTCTGGGGTAACATCAAACTCGATCCGTCTGAACTGATCGACCGTAAAGTCATGCGTTTCATGGGTGACGCCGCGGCCTATGCGTACCTCTCCATGCAGCAGGCTATCGCTGACGCGGGTCTGCCAGAGGATCAGGTCTCCAACGAGCGTACCGGGATAGTGGTCGGCTCCGGCGGCGCCTCCGGCAAGAACACCTCGGAGTCTGCGGACATCGCCCGTGAGAAAGGGGTCAAGCGTGTGGGTCCCTACATGGTGCCGCGTACCATGTCCTCCACCACCTCTGCCTGCCTGGCCACCCCGTTCAAGATCAAGGGTGTCAACTACACCATCAGCTCCGCCTGCGCCACCTCTGCCCACTGCATCGGTCACGCACTGGAGCTGATTCAGCTTGGCAAGCAGGACATCGTCTTCGCCGGCGGCGGCGAGGAGCTGGACTGGTCTTCCACCATCCAGTTCGATGCCATGGGCGCCCTCTCCACCAAGTACAACGACACCCCGGAAAAGGCGTCCCGTACCTATGATGCGGACCGCGATGGTTTCGTCATCTCCGGCGGCGGCGGCATCCTGGTGGTCGAAGAGCTGGAACATGCCTTGGCCCGCGGTGCCCACATCTACGCCGAAATCACCGGTTACGGTGCTACCTCCGACGGCTACGACATGGTTGCCCCGAGCGGTGAAGGTGCGGTGCGTTGCATGAAGATGGCGATGCAGGACGTCGGCTCTGTGGATTACATCAACACCCACGGCACTTCGACTCCGGTCGGTGATACCAAGGAGCTGGAAGCCATCCAGACCCTGTTTGGCAGCAATGCGCCCAAGCTCTCCGCCACCAAGGCGATGACAGGCCATGCCCTTGGCGCCGCCGGTGTGCACGAGGCCGTCTACTCCCTGCTGATGATGGAACACGGCTTCATTGCCCCCAGCATCAACATCGAGAACCTGGACGAGAAGGCCGTGGGTCTGCCCATCGTACGCGAGTACGAAACGGCCGATCTCAATACCGTCATGTCCAACAGCTTCGGCTTTGGCGGTACCAACGCTTCCCTGGTGTTCAGCAAGTTCAAGGCTTGATGAACCGATGAAGTGAAAAAAAGGCGCCGCAAGGCGCCTTTTTATTGGGCTTTAACTGGGCCTCAGGCCGGTTCGGCCAGGGGCAGGCGCATATAGACGGCGTCCTCGCCGTACTCCTCCAGGGACTTGGGGGTCTTGGCTGGCACGAAGCCCTGCTTGCGCCAGAAGGCGGGGGCGTCCTGCACCGCCACTAGTCCGGCATGTCGATACCCTTCTCGGCTCGCGAAATCGAGCGCCGTGGCCAGCAGTTGCTGCCCGACGCCCAGACCTCGGGCCTCGCCACTGACCGCAAGATCGTGCAGATAGAACTCTTCATGACCGGCCAGCGCCTTCATCGGCACCGAGAGGGGCGGGGGCTGGTGGGCGCGCCAGGGATGGCAGAGCAGGTAACCGAGCACCCGGCCCTGACGCTCGGCGACCCAGCAACAGGCGGGGGCGAGTTGTGCCTTGTTGCTCATCACCTCGAGGGGCTCGGGCTCCAGCTGGTGGTAGCACTCGCTCTGAATGGTCATGATGGCGGGCCAGTCGAGGGGCCGTATGGTTCTTATCTTGATCATCGTACAGGAGGGCGCGTGCCCCTGGTCAACCCTTGAAAGAAGGTGGTCAGCATAACCCAGGGTGCGTGCAAATTGAACCGCAGCCCCTCGTGGCTCAGCGAGCGGCCTCTTTGCTCACCACCTTGATCAGCTGATAGCGCACCGAGGAGGCGTCCGCCGGCACGTCGGTGAGCTGTTCGGTACGCACTTCCAGTTGATAGCGGAAACCAGGCTCGAAGGTGAAGCCCTCGATCTGCTGGTAGAAGAGGGTCCAGCTCTCGCCAGGCTGGCTGCGCACCTGCATGCACTTCATGGGGGCGACACCGACGCAGTCGGCCAGCTTGTCCTGGATATAGAGGGTCTCTGTGGCCGGGGTGCTCTGGCAGGCGCTGAGCAACAGGGCGGAGCAGAGGAGCATGGGAGCTTTCATGATGGGTGTCCTTGGCGTAAAAGGGCGCGATTAGACCCTCAAATGAAAAGGCGGTCAATGACCGCCTTTGTAACAAACCATGACAACTCGCCGGATCAGCGCTGATCGAGGGGAGTGAAATCCCGTTGGGCCAGGCCGGTATAGAGCTGACGCGGACGGCCGATCTTCTGGTCCGGATCCGAGTGCATTTCGTTCCAGTGGGCAATCCAGCCGATGGTGCGGGAGATGGCGAAGATCACGGTGAACATGGACATGGGGATGCCGATGGCCTTCATGATGATGCCGGAGTAGAAGTCCACGTTCGGGTAGAGCTTCTTCTCGATGAAGTAGGGGTCGGAGAGCGCGATGCGCTCCAGTTCCATGGCCACGTCCAGCAGCGGATCCTTGATCTGCAGCTCGGTCAGTACCTCGTGACAGGTTTCGCGCATCACGGTGGCACGGGGGTCGTGGTTCTTGTAGACCCGGTGGCCGAAGCCCATCAGACGGAAGGGATCGTTCTTGTCTTTGGCCTTGGCGATGTACTCGGGAATACGGTCAACCGAGCCGATCTCCTCGAGCATCTTGAGGCAGGCTTCGTTGGCGCCGCCGTGGGCCGGACCCCACAGGGAGGCGATCCCCGCAGCGATACAGGCGAACGGGTTGGCGCCGGAGGAGCCGGCCAGACGCACGGTGGAGGTGGAGGCGTTCTGCTCGTGATCCGCATGCAGGGTGAAGATGCGATCCATGGCGCGCTCGACGATGGGGTTGACCTTGTACTCTTCGGTCGGCACGCCAAACATCATGTGCAGGAAGTTGCCGGCATAGGAGAGGGCGTTGCGCGGCTGCATGAAGGGCTGGCCGATGGAGTACTTGTAACACATGGCGGCCAGGGTCGGCATCTTGGAGAGCAGACGGAAGGCGCAGATCTCGCGATGCTCTTCGTTGTTGATGTCGAGGGCATCGTGATAGAAGGCGGACAGGGCGCTGACCACACCGCACATGATCGCCATGGGGTGGGAGTCACGGCGGAAGCCGCGGAAGAAGAAGGCGATCTGCTCGTGCACCATGGTGTGGCGGGTGACCAGGCGTTCAAATTCCGCGTATTGCGTCTTGGTGGGCGCCTCGCCGTACAGCAGGATGTAACAGACTTCCAGGTAACTGGCCTGGGTGGCCAACTGGGCGATGGGATAACCACGGTGCAGCAAGACACCCTGATCTCCGTCAATATAGGTAATGGATGATTTGCAAGCACCGGTGGCCATAAAGCCGGGGTCGAAGGTGAAGTACCCTTGCGCGCCCAGTTTTCTGACATCGATTACATCGGGTCCAACAGTACCGGACAGGATCGGTAGTTCTACCGGCTCTTTTCCGGGCAGATGTAGGGTGGCTATCTTATCAGCCATAGCACGTCTCCTTTGCTCTTTTATAATTTGGTTCCAGTCCTACTTTATTACGACTTTCATGACGCTGGCAAAGGTTCTTACCCGTACCACGGCGGCTGGAGCGCCTTATTTGAACCAGAGAACCACCTTCTTGTCAATTTTCCTGAATGATCATTAATGACTTGTTAAACCGGTTGTGAGATCTGGTTTACGGTTTTGGGTTTTCTATGTAGCTAATTGATTGTCATTGGTTAAGGCCGCCGATATACTGCGCCTCGTGGGTGATGGCCGTCGGTGTTTGAAACGCTTTCGCAAAGCCAGATGTGATATCTAAAATGTTATTTTTGGCTTTTCCGAGTTGTTTTGGTAACAAAAACCTAACAAATGCCACTCCTAGCCCTCAAAGCGTGTGAAAACAATAACTAACGTGCTCAATGGAGCTGAGTGGGCAAAGCCGTGAAAAATAAACAGAGACCTGTAAACCTCGACCTGCAAACGATCAGCTTTCCTGTCACCGCCATCGCTTCCATCTTGCACCGTGTCTCAGGGGTCATCACCTTTGTGGCGCTGGCCATCTTGCTGTGGATGCTTGGTACTTCACTCTCCTCTCCCGAAGGATTTGAAACCGTCGTTGCCATCATGGACAACTTCCTGGTCAAGTTCGTGTTGTGGGGGATCCTGACTGCGCTGGCATACCACATAGTGGGCGGCCTGCGTCACCTGGTCATGGACATGGGGCATTGGGAAGAGTTGGACTCCGCGAATCAGAGTGCCCGGGTGGGCTTCCTGATTACCGGGATTCTGGCGGTATTGGCGGGGGTACTGGTATGGTAACCAATTCTGCAACTTTCGGGCGCAGCGGCGTTCATGATTACATCCTGATCCGCGCCACCGCCCTCATCATGACGGCTTACGTCCTTTATCTGGTGGGCTTTGTCGCCTTCAACGACATTACCTACGAGGTGTGGACCGGCTTCTTCGCCACAACCTTCACCAAGGTCTTCACCCTGCTGACGCTCCTGTGCGTCCTGATCCACGCCTGGATCGGTCTGTGGCAGGTGCTGACCGACTATATCAAGCCGGTCGGGCTGCGCGGTGCGCTGCAGTTTGCGCTGGTGGTGGTGCTGTTCGTCTATCTGATGACGGGTTTCGTCGTGCTGTGGGGTGTGTAAGGTGACTATTCCAACTCGTGAATTTGATGCGGTCGTGATCGGTGCCGGTGGTGCCGGCATGCGCGCCGCGCTGCAGATTGCCCAGTCCGGCAAGAGCTGCGCACTGCTTTCCAAGGTTTTCCCGACTCGTTCCCACACGGTTTCCGCCCAGGGCGGGATCACGGTCGCCCTGGGCAATGCCCATGACGACAACTGGCAGTGGCACATGTATGACACCGTCAAGGGCTCCGATTACATCGGTGACCAGGAAGCGATTGAATACATGTGCAAGACCGGCCCCGAGGCCATCTACGAGCTGGAGAACATGGGCTTGCCCTTCTCCCGCTTCGACAACGGCTCTGTCTATCAGCGCCCCTTCGGCGGTCAGTCCAAGAATTTTGGCGGCGAGCAGGCGGCCCGTACCGCAGCGGCAGCCGACCGGACAGGTCACGCCCTGCTGCATACCCTGTATCAGCAGAACGTCAAGAACAAGACCACCGTCTTCTCCGAATGGTATGCCCTGGATCTGGTGAAGAACCAGGACGGCCACATCGTCGGCTGCACCGCCATCGACATGGAGAGCGGCGAAGTCGTCTACTTCAAGGCCAAGGCCACAGTGCTTGCCACTGGCGGCGCCGGTCGCATCTACCAGTCCACCACCAACGCCCACATCAACACGGGTGACGGCGTCGGCATGGCACTGCGTGCCGGAGTCGGCGTGCAAGACATGGAATTCTGGCAGTTCCACCCCACCGGCATCGCCGGGGCAGGGGTACTGGTGACCGAGGGTTGCCGTGGTGAAGGCGGCTATCTGCTCAACAAAGATGGCGAGCGCTTCATGGAGCGTTATGCGCCCAACGCCAAGGATCTCGCCGGTCGCGACGTGGTGGCTCGCTCCATCATGATCGAGATCCGCGAAGGCCGTGGCTGTGACGGTCCCTGGGGCCCGCACATCAAGCTCAAACTGGATCACCTCGGCAAAGAGGTGCTGGAATCCCGTCTGCCGGGCATCTGCGAGCTCTCTCGCACCTTCGCCCACGTGGATCCGGTCAAGGAACCCATCCCCATCATCCCGACCTGCCACTACATGATGGGCGGCGTGCCGACCAGCGTGAACGGCCAGTGCCTGACCCAGGATAAAGACGGCAACGACGTCCCCGTGGTCGGCCTGTTCGCGGTGGGGGAAATCGCCTGCGTGTCCGTGCACGGTGCCAACCGCCTCGGCGGCAACTCCTTGCTGGATCTGGTGGTGTTTGGTCGTGCCGCCGGCATGCACCTGGTGGAGACCCTGGGTGAGATGGATCATGGTCGCGAGGCGTCTGAATCCGACATCGCCGCGGCGCTGGCCCGCTTCAATCGCTGGGAGAACAACCGCGATGGCGAGGATCCCGCCGAGATCCGCCGTGACCTGCAGCGCTGCATGCAGAACAACTTCTCCGTGTTCCGTGAAGGGGACGCCATGGCAGAAGGGCTGGCCGAGCTGAAACTCATCCGCGAGCGCCTCAAAAATGCCCGTCTGGACGACACCTCCAAGGAGTTCAACACCCAGCGCATCGAGTGTCTGGAGCTGGACAACCTGATGGAGACGGCGTTTGCCACCGCGGTTGCCGCCAACTTCCGTACCGAGAGCCGGGGTGCCCACAGCCGCTTCGACTTCCCGGAGCGTGACGACAAGAGCTGGCTGTGTCACAGCCTCTATCATCCGGACACCGAGTCCATGACCCGTCGTGCTGTCAACATGTCACCCAAGACCCGTGAGGCGTTCCCGCCCAAGGTCCGGACTTACTGATTGCGGAGCCAAGCACAATGAACGTCACATTCTCTGTCTACAGATACAATCCGGACGTTGATAACGTCCCGCATATGAAGGAATATCGTCTTGATATTCCTGAAGGTTCCGACATGATGGTGCTCGATGCACTGATCCAGCTCAAGGAGCTGGATCCCACGCTCTCCTTCCGCCGCTCCTGCCGCGAAGGGGTCTGTGGATCAGACGGTCTCAACATGAATGGCAAGAACGGTCTTGCCTGCATCACCCCGCTCTCCGATCTGCTGAAGAAGGGCAACAAGGTCGTCATCCGACCCCTGCCCGGTCTGCCAGTGATCCGCGATCTGGTGATCGACATGACCCAGTTCTACACCCAGTGGGAGAAGGTCAAACCCTTCCTCATCAACGATGAGAAACTGCCGCCCGTGCGTGAGCACCTGCAATCCCCCGAAGAGCGCGCCAAGCTGGATGGCCTGTACGAGTGTATTCTCTGTGCCTGCTGCTCCACCTCTTGCCCCTCCTTCTGGTGGAACCCGGACAAGTTCATCGGCCCGGCCGGGCTGCTCGCCGCCTACCGTTGGCTGGCGGACAGTCGCGATACCGCCGCCACTGAACGACTGGGCAACCTGGATGACGCCTTCAGCGTGTTCCGTTGCCACGGCATCATGAACTGCGTGAACGTCTGTCCCAAGGGCTTGAACCCGACCAAGGCCATCGGTCAGATCAAGTCGATGTTGCTCAACCGGGCTGTGTAATACCAGGGCCAGGACGCCTTGCGCCGGGCCCGACCTCTGGATAGCCATCCCGTCCCGGGATGGCTATGACCCTACAAGCTGCGCTGCAGTGAACAAGATGTACAAGGGATAGAAATGCATAACGGCGTGATGAAGGCCTGGTTGGAGTCATCTCACCTGGCTGGTGCGAATGCAAGCTACATTGAGGATTTGTACGAATCCTTCCTGGAAAACCCCGACTCCGTGGCCGAAGAGTGGCACAGCCTGTTTAGCGAGCTGCCCCAGGTCAATGGCCATGCAGTTGAACAACCCCACTCTCAGGTTCGCGACTATTTCCGCCGCCTGGCCAAGGATCCCTCCCGTTACAGCGCGCCCGTTTCCGATCCCCAGGTGGATGCCAAGCAGGTGCGCGTACTGCAGCTGATCAACGCCTTCCGCTTCCGCGGTCACCAGAATGCCAATCTGGATCCCCTCGGCCTCTGGACCCGTGAAACCGTTGCCGAGCTCGACCCGGCATTTCACAACCTGCAGGGCGCAGACATGGATGCCACCTTCAATGTGGGCTCCTACGCCATCGGTCGCGAGACCATGGTGCTCTCCGATCTCTACGCCTCGCTGAAGAAAACCTACTGCGGCAGCATAGGTGCAGACTACATGCACATCACCTCTACCGAGGAGAAGCGCTGGCTGCAAGACCGTCTTGAATCCATCGAAGCCAAGGGCAACTACAGTACCGAGGAGAAGACCCGCTTCCTCGAGAGCCTGACCGCTGCCGAAGGGCTGGAAAAATACCTGGGCGCCAAGTTCCCGGGGGCCAAGCGTTTCTCCCTGGAAGGGGGCGATGCCATGGTGCCCATGCTGAAAGAGCTTATTCGCCGCGCCGGTGAGCAGGGTTGCAAGGAGGCCGTCATCGGCATGGCCCACCGTGGTCGCCTCAACGTGCTGATCAACGTGCTGGGCAAGCGTGCCCAGGATCTGTTCGACGAGTTCGCCGGCAAGCACGGCGAGTCCTGGGGCACAGGGGATGTGAAGTACCACATGGGCTTCTCCTCCGACTTCGCCACCCCGGGCGGCAACGTCCACCTGGCGCTGGCCTTCAACCCGTCCCACCTCGAGATCGTCAACCCCGTGGTCATCGGCTCGGTGCGTGCCCGCATGGACCGTCGCGGTGACAAGGATGGCTCCAGCGTGCTGCCCATCACCATCCACGGTGACTCCGCCATCGCGGGGCAGGGTGTGGTGGCAGAAACCTTCAACATGTCCCTGACCCGAGCCTACGGCGTCGGCGGCACTGTGCGCATCGTCATCAACAACCAGGTGGGTTTCACCACCTCCTATCAACGTGACCTGCGCTCCACCGAATATTGCACCGACATCGCCAAGGCGGTGCAGGCCCCGGTACTGCACGTCAACGGGGATGACCCGGAAGCCGTGGTGCTGGTGACCCAGATTGCGCTGGATTATCGCAACACCTTCAAACGCGACGTGGTGATCGAGCTGGTCTGCTACCGTCGTCACGGCCACAACGAGGCCGACGAGCCGAGTGCGACCCAGCCGCTGATGTACCAGAAGATCAAGCAGCACCCGACTCCGCGCAAAATATATGCCGATCAGCTGATTGTCGAAGGCACCATCACCCCTGAGCTGGCTACCACCCTGGTCAACGACTACCGCGATACCCTGGATCGGGGCGAGCGGGTGAGCAAGGAATGGCGTCCCATGGAGCTTCACTCCGTGGATTGGACCCCTTATCTCGGTCACGACTGGGCCATGGCCTACGACAGCACAGTGCCCATGGATCACCTCAAGTCCCTCGGCGAGCGCATCAGCCAGTACCCGGCGACCCATGTGCTGCAGCGCCAGGTCGAGAAGATCTACGAAGACCGCCGCCTGATGGCCGCCGGCGAGAAGCTGGTTGACTGGGGCTTTGCCGAGACCCTGGCCTACGCCACCCTGGTGGATAAGGGCGCACGCATCCGCTTCACCGGGGAAGACTCCGGCCGTGGCACCTTCTTCCACCGCCACGCCGTGCTGCACAACCAGACCGATGCGAGCACCTACACCCCGCTGTGCAACCTGCACGACGAGCAAGGCCCGTTCGAGATCTACGACTCGGTGCTGACCGAAAACGCGGTACTGGCGTTCGAATATGGCTACGCCAGCGCCGAGCCGGCCGGTCTGACCATCTGGGAAGCCCAGTTCGGCGACTTCGCCAACTGCGCCCAGGTGGTGGTGGATCAGTTCCTCTCCTCCGGCGAGCAGAAGTGGGGCCGGATGTGCGGCCTGACCATGCTGCTGCCTCACGGCTACGAGGGCCAAGGCCCGGAGCACTCCTCCGCCCGTCTGGAGCGTTATCTGCAGATGTGCGCCCAGCACAACATGCAGGTGTGTGTGCCCTCCACCCCGGCGCAGGTGTTCCACATGCTGCGTCGCCAGGTGGTGCGCCCGATGCGCCGTCCGCTCATCGTGATGACGCCGAAATCCCTGCTGCGCCACCCGCTGGCGGTCAGCAAGCTCGACGAGCTGGCGGAAGGCACCTTCCAGAATGCCATCGGCGAGATCGATGCGCTGGATCCGAAGGGCGTCAAGCGGGTGGTCTTCTGCTCCGGCAAGGTCTACTACGACCTGCTCGATGCCCGCCGCAAGGCCGAGCAGCAAGATGTCGCCCTGGTGCGGATCGAGCAGCTCTACCCCTTCCCGGAAGAGGAAGTGCGCGCCATCCTGGCCGATTATGCCCATGTCACCGATTTCGTCTGGTGTCAGGAAGAGCCGCAGAACCAGGGCGCCTGGTACAGCACCCGTCATCACTACGACAGCGTGCTGCCAAGCCATGCCCGTCTGCGTTACGCCGGTCGTCCGGCCTCGGCCTCACCGGCCGTCGGTTACATGTCTGTCCACGCCAAGCAGCAGAAAGCCCTGGTGGAAGACGCGCTGACCCTGGAATAAACGAGTTGCGAAGGGGAGGGGGCTCTGTGAAGCCGCCCCTCTCCGTCTCTGGAACAAGCCTGCTGGCCAAGAAGTAACAAGGAACTGATTACATGACTATCGAGATCAAGGTACCGGACCTGCCGGAATCAGTGGCGGACGCCACCATCGCCACCTGGCACAAGAAACCGGGTGATCTGGTTGCCCGTGACGAAGTGCTGGTTGACATCGAAACCGATAAAGTCGTGCTGGAAGTCCCCGCGCCGGAAGCCGGCGTACTGGGTGACATCCTGCAACTGGAAGGCGCCACCGTGCTCTCCCGTCAACTGATCGCCATCCTCAAGGCGGCCCCGGTGGCCGGTGAAGAGACCAAGGAGAAGCCGGTGGACGTGGCTGCCGATGACGCCGCCGACGGTTTGAGCCCCTCCGTGCGCCGCCTGGTGGCCGAACACGATATCGACGTGGCCAAGCTGACTGGCACCGGCAAAGGTGGTCGTGTCACCAAGGAAGACGTGGACGCCTTCATCAAGAACCTGAGCAAGCCGGCAGCCCCCGCCGCCGTGGCAGCCGCACCGGTTGCGCCCATCGCTCCGCTGGCTGGTCGCACCGAGAAGCGTGTGCCCATGACCCGTCTGCGCAAGCGCATCGCCGAACGTCTGCTGGAGGCCAAGAACACCACCGCCATGCTGACCACCTTCAACGAGATCAACATGGCGCCCATCATGAAGCTGCGCAAGCAGTACGGCGAGATCTTCGAGAAGAAGCACGGCATCAAGCTCGGCTTCATGTCCTTCTACGTGAAGGCGGTGGTGGAATCCCTCAAGCGCTACCCGGAAGTGAACGCGGCGCTGGACGGTGACGACATCGTCTATCACAGCTACTTCGACGTCAGCATCGCCGTCTCCACTCCCCGTGGTCTGGTGACCCCGGTGCTGCGTGACTGCGACAACATGAGCCTGGCCGACATCGAGAAGGCCATCAAAGACCTGGCCGGCAAGGGCCGTGACGGCAAGCTGACCGTGGATGAACTGACCGGCGGCAACTTCACCATCACCAACGGCGGTGTGTTCGGCTCCCTGATGTCCACCCCCATCATCAACCCGCCCCAGAGCGCCATCCTGGGGATGCACAAGATCCAGGACAGACCCATGGCCGTCGACGGCAAGGTCGAGATCCTGCCGATGATGTACCTGGCGCTCTCCTACGATCACCGCATCATCGACGGTCGCGAGTCGGTGGGCTTCCTGGTCTCCATCAAGGAGCTGCTGGAAGACCCGACCCGTCTGCTGCTAGATGTCTGAACAAGAGTGACTGAAAGATAACGAGGGGCCGCCCAGGCCCCCATTCACAGGGGATTGAGAAACACGAGCCCCGGACGGAAATACCTACAACACGGATAGAGCATCTATGAATCTGCATGAATATCAGGCAAAACAGCTGTTTGCCGAGTATGGCCTGCCGGTCTCCGAAGGTTATGCCTGCGCTACCCCGCAGGAAGCGGCCGAAGCGGCCGACAAGATTGGCGGCAACACCTGGGTCGTCAAGTGCCAGGTCCACGCCGGTGGGCGTGGCAAGGCGGGCGGCGTCAAGCTGGCCAAGAGCAAGGACGAGATCCGCGCCTTCGCCCAGAACTGGCTCGGCAAGAACCTGGTGACTTATCAGACTGACGCCAACGGTCAGCCGGTCACCAAGATCCTGGTAGAGTCCTGCACCGACATCGCCAAGGAACTGTATCTGGGCGCCGTGGTTGACCGTGGCAGCCGCCGCGTGGTCTTCATGGCCTCCACCGAAGGTGGTGTGGACATCGAGAAGATCGCCCACGAAACCCCGGAACTCATTCACAAGGCCGCCATCGATCCCCTGGTGGGCCCGCAGGCTTATCAGGCCCGCGAGCTGGCCTTCAAGCTGGGTCTGGTCGGCGATCAGATCAAGCAGTTCACCAAGATCTTCATGGGTCTGGGCCAGATGTTCCTGGATTGCGACTTCGCCCTGCTGGAGATCAACCCGCTGGTCATCACCGACAAGGGCAACCTGCATTGCCTGGACGGCAAGATCAACATCGACGCCAATGCCCTCTACCGCCAGCCCAAGCTGCGCGAGATGCACGATCCCTCCCAGGATGACCCCCGCGAAGCGCATGCCGCCCAGTGGGAGCTGAACTATGTGGCCCTCGATGGCAACATCGGCTGCATGGTCAACGGCGCAGGTCTGGCCATGGGCACCATGGACATCGTCAACCTGCACGGCGGTTCACCGGCCAACTTCCTGGACGTCGGCGGCGGTGCCACCAAGGAGCGTGTGACCGAGGCCTTCAAGATCATTCTGTCCGACAGCAAGGTGCAAGCCGTGCTGGTCAACATCTTCGGTGGCATAGTGCGCTGCGACATGATCGCGGAAGGCATTATCGGCGCTGTCAAGGAAGTGGGGGTCAAGGTGCCCGTGGTAGTGCGTCTGGAAGGCAACAATGCCGAACTGGGTGCCCGTAAACTGGCCGACAGCGGCCTCAATATCATCGCCGCAACGAGTCTGACTGACGCAGCTCAGCAAGTGGTTAAAGCAGCGGAGGCCAAATAATGAGCGTTCTGATCAACAAAGACACCAAGGTGATCTGCCAGGGCTTCACCGGCGGTCAGGGTACTTTCCACTCCGAACAGGCGATTGCCTACGGTACCCAGATGGTCGGCGGCGTGTCGCCGGGCAAGGGTGGCACCACCCACCTGGGCCTGCCGGTGTTCAACACCGTTCGTGACGCCGTGGAAGCCACCGGCGCCACCGCCTCCGTCATCTATGTTCCGGCCCCGTTCTGCAAGGACGCCATCCTGGAAGCGATCGACGCTGGCATCAAGCTCATCGTCACCATCACCGAAGGCATCCCGACCCTGGACATGTTGCAGGTCAAAGTGAAGCTGCAGGAAACCGGCGTGCGCATGATCGGCCCCAACTGCCCGGGCGTCATCACCCCGGGTGAGTGCAAGATCGGCATCATGCCGGGTCACATCCACAAGCCGGGCAAGGTAGGCATCGTCTCCCGCTCCGGCACCCTGACCTACGAAGCGGTCAAGCAGACCACGGACGAGGGCTTCGGCCAGTCCACTTGCGTCGGCATCGGTGGCGACCCCATCCCGGGTTCCAACTTCATCGACATCCTGGAGATGTTCCAGAACGATCCCAAGACCGAAGCCATCGTGATGATCGGCGAGATCGGCGGCAGCGCCGAGGAAGAGGCCGCGGCCTACATCAAGGCCCACGTCACCAAGCCGGTGGTCTCCTACATCGCGGGCGTCACCGCCCCGGCTGGCAAGCGCATGGGTCATGCGGGCGCCATCATCGCCGGTGGTAAAGGCACTGCGGCCGAGAAATTTGCCGCCCTGGAAGATGCCGGCGTGAAAACTGTGCGCTCCCTGGCCGATATCGGCAAAGCCCTGCGTGAAGTGACCGGCTGGTAAGTCCTTTAGCCTGTTATCTCAGATAGCAAAATGCCGCCCTAGGGTGCAATGCTGTTCACTT
>NZ_CDBZ01000089.1 GCF_000819985.1 Aeromonas media
ATCTGGGTGAACAGTTACTTTGATTTAAACTATCTCCGACAAAAAACGCTAGAGGCATCAACAGCACAATGAGTAGCAGTTCCTGACGAAAAGCCGCTTCATGTCTCCAAGCTGAAGAAAGTCCCTTCATACTATAATTGGTGGCATGAATGATTCGGGTAATTCCAGTTGCACCAGGCTTTGCCATTTTAGCTTCCTCTTTCTGCTTTGCCCGTTAAAAAATTTCAACCATGAAATACACGGACAATAGTAACAAACCTATTATTTAACAGATAATTGGGGGCCTGAGCCCCCAACAATGTAATTTATTGAACAGTACGACATTGACTGAAAATATCTAGCCCCTTTTCGTAAACTGATGTTTTGACGTCCCAGATACCCAATACGGATGAGAAAATATTATCGTGTGAGTAACGAGTATCAGCAGCTTTCTGCTGCAAACACGCCATATCAACGCCTTTCTCTTTGGTAAATCCAGGTGACATCCACACCTGCATAGGTACGCGGGTCTGATCATCCGGTGCAAACTTGTACGGTGTACCGTGCAGGTAAAGCCCCATAGCTCCCAGCGATTCACCGTGATCGGAGACGTAGAGCAATGCGGTGTTGTACTTATCTTCGTAGGTTTTCAACTTGGCAATCATCTCTGCAATCACGAAATCGGTGTAGCGGATGGTGTTGTCATAGGTGTTGGTGAGCTCTTCATCTGTGCAGTTTTCAATATCACTGCGTGGACAGTCAGGGGTGAACTGACGATGAGCATCAGGGTAGCGTTTGTAGTAGGTTGGGCCATGGCTACCTATCAGGTGGAAGCCAACCAGCTTATCCCCTTTCATTTGAGCAATTTCACTATCTAGGTCTTGAAGGACAACCTCGTCATAGCATGTGTTTTTATCGCAGAATTTAGGGTGATCCTTCGGTTTGATCTCGATGTTAGGAACTCGGTCGCAGACGCCTTTGCAGCCGCCATCGTTCTCCTTCCAAAAGATGGAGATCCCCGTTTTTTGCAACACATCTAGCAGGCCCTCGCTATTGCGAGCGCGATTATCATCAAACTCCTTTCTACCCATATTGGAGAACATGCAGGGAACGGATACAGCGGTTGCAGTCCCGCAGGAGCGGACATCGTTAAAGGAGATCACACCACCAGACTTACTTGTGAATGGGTTGGTATCTTTCTCATAGCCATTCATTGAAAAGTTCTTACCACGAGCAGTCTCACCAACAACCAGGAACATCAAGGTTGGTTTGTCCTTTTTCGTAACCCGTGTGGCATCATCACCTAAAGTAACAAAAGGGATGGGCTCTGCCATATAGCGTCTATAAAGGTACTTACTGGTGCTATACATGAAGTTAGCTGGAACGATTTCACGATTTAGAGTCTGATTATTACGACCAATTGATGCGTAATCTTGGTAGTACAAGGCAGCAATTATCCCAACTATTACCAAAGAGAAAAACATAGATAACAATCGCTGGGCGATACCTTTGTACCAGGTAGATGCATACTCAATTTTCACAAAAAATATCAATGCTGCGGGTAACAAACCGGTCAAAAGAACCCAGATTATTATTGGAGCGTTAACGTATGCAAAAGCTTCACTTTGGTTTGTTTCAAATATATTCTGGATCATATCACCATCAAACAACACACGATATTTCATCATGGTGTAACTGGCGATAGAACCTGTAACAAACAGGAATGCAAAGAACGGCTTCATCAGAAAGCGGATCGAGAATGGCATGAAGACGAAGTTTAATGCGGCAACAAGTAGGAATGGGATTGAAACTACAAACCCTATTTTAAAGTGCTCGATGTTAGACAATATGTCATAGAAATGGAGCAGAACGGGCCAGTTCAGCAAAAATGCGAAGACCAAAGCCAATAGCAGTACAAATGGAACAACTTTTATTCTGACAGCTGAAAACATAATAATTACCTGTTAAACGTCTATTTCTATAAAAACCACTTCATTAAAATATCAACGATTCGCAACTCAATTATTCCGACATTGCTTAAAGATATCTAATTCTTGTTCGTAGATAGCCGTCTTCACATCCCATATTCCCAGGACAGAAGAAAATATGTTGTCATGAGAATAGCGATTGGCTGCGGCATTTTTCTGCAAACATTCCATATTCATGCCTTTTTCTTTGATGAAACCAGGTGACATCCACACCTGCATAGGTACGCGGGTCTGATCATCCGGTGCAAATTTGTATGGTGTACCGTGCAGGTAAAGCCCCATAGCTCCCAGTGATTCACCGTGATCGGAGACGTAGAGCAACGCGGTGTTGTACTTATCTTCGTAGGTTTTCAACTTGGCAATCATCTCTGCAATCACGAAATCCGTGTAGCGGATGGTGTTGTCATAGGTGTTGGTGAGCTCTTCATCTGTGCAGTTTTCAATATCACTGCGTGGACAGTCAGGAGTGAACTGACGATGAGCATCAGGGTAGCGTTTGTAGTAGGTTGGGCCATGGCTACCTATCAGGTGGAAGCCAACCAGCTTATCCCCTTTCATTTGAGCAATTTCACTGTCGAGGTCTTGAAGGACAACCTCGTCATAGCATGTGTTTTTATCGCAGAACTTTGGGTAATCCTTCGGTTTGATCTCGATGTTAGGAACTCGGTCGCAGACGCCTTTGCAGCCGCCATCGTTCTCCTTCCAAAAAATGGAGACCCCCGTTTTCTGCAACACATCTAACAAACCCTCGCTATTACGAGCGAGATTATCATCAAACTCCTTTCTCCCCATATTGGAGAACATGCAGGGGACAGATACAGCGGTTGCAGTCCCACACGAACGAACATCATTAAAGGAGATCACGCCACCAGATTTACTGGTAAATGGATTGGTGTCTTTCTCATAGCCATTCATCGAGAAATTTTTACCGCGAGCGGTTTCACCAACGACCAGAAACATCAACGTGGGCTTACTTTGATTAGTATCCCGTTTTGCATCATCACCTAAAGTTGTAAATGGGATTGGTTCAGCAAGATAACGATTGTAAACATATTTAACGGTACTATTAACGAAATTGGCTGGAACAATTTCACGCTGGAGGTTTGAATTGTTACGCCCAACTGAAACATAATCTTGATAGTATAGTGCAGCAATAACCGCAATCACTATAAGTGATGCAAACATCGATAGGGCACGAGTTAGAATCCCTTTGAACCATTTTTCCTCATATTCAATATCAACAAAGAAAAGTAAAATGGCAGGGATAAAACCAGCAATAGTAACCCATCCTATAATTGGTAAGTTTAAATATGCTAACGCCTCATTTTGATTGGTTTCAAAAATATTCTGAATCATGTTTTGATCAAACAATACTCTATACTTCATCATTGTGTAACTAACGATTGCACTAAGTGCGATCAGAAGTGCAAAAAAAGGCTTTACTAAATACCGTATCGAAAATGGAACAAATACAAAGTTAAGCGCTGCAACAAGCAATATTGGTAATGAAATGGCGAAACCAAACTTAAAATATTCTAATTTGTAAAGGATTTCGTAAAAATGGAGAACTCCACGCCAGTTCAGCATAAATGCAAAATACAGTGCCAAAAAAAATATGAGCGGCACAATTTTTATTTTTATAAGGGAAGGCATACTTACTCCATTAATTGCCCAACAGTCACTTTCTAACGATACATCTTGTCTGTATGTTGAAAATGAATGGTAACAAAGCTGTACGTGAGCTTAATCGGCATTTTGTCATTTACTGATAAAAATGTGATCTTAATCACAAATGTCTTATCCGAAATGATACACAGCTAAAATTAAGGAAGTCTTAAGATGCGCTTCGTTCAGCTTTCTATCGCTTGAAAGCCAATAGCAAGACACCGCCAGCGATCATGCCAATGCCCAGCCATTCTCTGACCGATGGCCGTTCACCAAGGAAAGTGAAAGCAAAAATAGCAACCAGGACAAGGCTGAGCTTGTCTACTGGGGCAACCTTAAAAGCCTCACCAATCTTGAGTGCTCGAAAGTAACAGACCCAAGAAGCGCCTGTTGCTAAACCTGACAGAGTAAGAAAAATCCAAGTCTTTGGTGTTAGACCAAAAGGATTGGCCCACTTCCCTGTGTAAGCAATAAATGCTGATAAAACAACGATGATCACTCCTGTGCGGATCAAAGTTGCAAGGTCAGAATCAACCCCTTCTACCCCTACCTTCGCAAAAATTGCAGTCAGAGCAGCAAAAATTGCAGACAAGAAAGCCCAGTAGAACCACCCAGTTTGTGAGTCCATTTGACACTCCAAAATTCGCTACGCATCAATGTTAAATTTTTTCACATGGCGCCATCCAGCTTAAGTGTTCCTTAATAAATCCCTGACACTCTTTCATAGACGGCGATTCGTCTAAGGAAGGTGCGAACAAG
>NZ_CDBZ01000090.1 GCF_000819985.1 Aeromonas media
CAACTTCGCCGGAATACGCAGAATGTGAAGAACTCGCTGCGGGGCAGTTGTCATAAGCTCGGAGCGAAGCATTTACCAAGGCATCTTGCGGAATACTGCTTCCGGTTTAATCATCGTTTTGACCTCAAGAGCATGTTGGTTGAATTGGGGCATGCAGTCGTGGCAAGCCCTCCGATGCCATATCGGCTCTTGAAGCTGGCTGAGGGTCATGGGTAATCAGGAACCGAAATTGTCCGTCGCGTAGAACAACTCTTTGCCTATGCCGATACCATCGAGCAGCAGGCCAAGACGGCCAAAGCGCGGGTCGATAACCTGACCCAGGCCATTCTGGCCAAGGCATTTCGTGGCGAGCTGACCGCCGACTGGCGCGCAGCCAACCCGGACCTGATCAGTGGCGACAATAGCGCCGCCGCCCTGTTGGCTCGCATTCAAGCCGAGCGGGCCACTGCCAAGCCGCGCAAACGGGCAACCAAAACATCCGCGACGTAGGTTCGATTAGCGAAGCGTAATCGGACGCACGAGAAACCGCCGCCCTGCTGGCCCGCATTCAGACCGAGCGGGCCACCGCCAGCGGCAAAAAAGGTAAGTGTGGGCCCCGCAAGCCTCGCGCAACGGCCTGACCCGCTCGTATGATGTGCAGTCAGCGGCAACATTCGACGGGTTGTAAGCCAAGTGCAGGCGAGATAAGGTCGTGTTGGCAGCAAAATTAGGAATAGAGCATGGAAATCAAACAACTCACCCTCGAAAATCTGGGGCGTTTTGAGCGTCTTGCCATCGAGTTTGCCCCCACGGAGCGGGTCAACTCGAATGTGACCGTGCTGATTGGCAACAATGGTGCAGGCAAAACCTCGGTACTCAAATCGTTGGCGACCTCACTCAGCTGGTTTGTTGCCCGTTTGCGCAGCGACAAAGGCAGCGGCAGCCCCATCCCGGAAGAGGTCATCCTCAATGGCGCCAATACCGCGGTGGTCTCTCTTCAACTACACGATCAGCTGAAGGAATACATCTGGTCTCTCACCAAAACTCGCGCCGGTCGCAAGAGCAACGAGCAATCCATATTGACCGACGCTAGCAAACTAGCCGATGAGTATCGAGCACGATTGACAGAGCAGGAAAATGTCAGCTTACCCCTGATCGCCTTCTACCCAGTCGAGCGGGTGGTGCTGGATATTCCGCTAAAGATCAAAGAGAAACATTCATTTCGCCAACTCGATGGTTATGACAATTCGCTGAGTCAAGGAGTCGATTTTCGTCGTTTCTTTGAGTGGTTTCGCGAGCGGGAAGATAGCGAAAACGAGTCGGTAATCCCTACTGAAGTTCTTAATGAACTTCAAGATTTACTCGGTCCTGATCTTTGGCAAAAGTTGCAACAGACACAGGCATCAGCCAGAGATCGTCAGTTGACGGCGGTGCGCACAGCTATTGCCAACTTTATGCCCGGATTTAAAAATCTGAAGGTCCGCCGTAAGCCGCGTCTGCATATGTCCATCGACAAGGAGGGTCAGACCCTCAATGTGTTGCAACTGTCGCAAGGGGAGAAATCCCTGATGGCACTGGTGGGCGATATTGCCCGCCGCCTCGCAATGATGAATCCGGAGCTGGAAAATCCGCTGCACGGCGATGGGGTGGTGCTGATCGACGAGGTGGACATGCACCTGCATCCCCAGTGGGCACGTACTATCATCCAGCGGCTCACTGATACCTTCCCCAACTGTCAGTTTGTGCTGACCACCCACTCCCCCCTGGTGATCAGCGATTGCAAGGATGTACTGGTCTATTCGCTCGATAATGGCGAGTTGACTGAAGTGCCATCCCAATATGGTCAGGATGCCAACTCGGTGCTGCTGGAGGTGATGGATACCGCTATTCGCAATGAGCGGGTGGCGAGCCGACTGAATGACTTACTCGATTTAATTCAAGATCGGCAATTTGATAAGGCCAATGCCCTGCTGGCCGCGCTAAGAGCCGAGCTGCCAGCCAACAACCTGGAGCTGACCAAGGCTAGCCTGCTGCTGCGCAAAGAGGAGCTGCGCCGTGCGCAAGATTTATAAGGGACAAGAACCTGCAAGTCTGGCGGCATTCAAACGTCAAAATCCTCATGCTCGATATCACGACCTACCCAACGATGAAGAGGGTCAGGCAATTCGCCAGCAGATCCGGGAGGCTTGCACTACTGAGCAATTCCATCTCTGCGCCTACTGTTGCCAAGCCATCAGCGGCACCAGTGAAGACACCATGAACGAGCATGTTGAGGCTAGGGATCTCGCCCCTAAGCGCACCATGGATTTCAGCAATCTGGTAGCCAGTTGCAAAACACCGAAACAGTGCGATGCCGCCCATGGCTCGCAGCCTCTGCCGTTGACCCCGCTGATGCCTGAGTGCGAAACCGAGTTGCGCTTTAAATGGAGTGGTCGGGTTGAGGGGTTGACGGAAAGAGCCAAAGAGGCGATCCGGGTACTCAATCTGGGTGATACGGAGCAAAGCAACAAGGTGCTGGTTGCCAAGCGCAAACAGCTGGTGGATAGCCTGATTTGGACCCACTATGGCGATGATCAGCAGGCACTGGCGCTGGAAGATGATGCACAATTGCTGACAATGCTGATCGAAGATCTGAGCCAGCCCAAACAAGGCAAGCTGGAGCCCTTCGCACCTGTACTGGTGAACATACTGCGCAGTCAGCTCTAGCGATTGCGTGCCTGCCCGGGTGACTCGGGAGCCACAACCTCGGTACACCTCGTGCGCTTTTCTCCGGCAGCAGACCGCGAGGATAGGCGCATCTCCTCCCCTCTGATAATCTGCCGTGGCCACGGTAGCCAACTATCCCGTTTTCATTTGGAGTCTTCATGTCACTGACCAAGAGTAAAACCTCGGCCAAGCGAAAAAAAGCCGAGCCGCGCCACGAGAGTCCGGCCCTTGCCTATTTTCATCGCCAGTGGCAGGCCATCGAAAAGCTGCAGGCCAAGCTGGCCAAACAGGAGCAAGAGGGGGCGGATATCTATCAGCGCTTTGTCAGCGACATTGAGCCTCTGGAGCGTGAGCAGTGTGGGCTGATTTTTCAGCTTTGCCAGCGGCTGGCCGGTTTCACCGCCCGCAAAAGTTTTACCCAGTGGCAGCGCGAGATGCTCCATGGCTGGATTGATGAATTGATGGGGTATCTTGAATCCAACCCGTTTCGGGGGGAGCTGGATCTGGAGTCACTCTATATGGCGGTGCAAGCGGGCAGCGTCAGCCAGCTCGATGATGATCAGCTCGAGGCGAGCTGCGATTTTATCACTGACATGCTGCAAGAGGCGTTTGGCGAGAGCCCCGATGATATCGAGCTGCTGCGCGAGATGGTCAGAAATCCCGAGAAGCTGCGCGACTATATGCAAGCCCAGGCCCAAAAACAGGGCGGTGATGAGCATGAGTGGGACGACGACGCGCCGGACTGTGGCGATGACCCCTTTGCCAATGACGAGGCTTTCGCACGTTGGCAGGATCATCATGACATGGCCGATCCGGATGAGGTTGCCAGGGTTGAGCAACTGCTCGATAACTCAAGCCTTAAGCAGCTCTATCGCAAGCTGGCTATGACGCTGCACCCGGATCGGGAGCAAGACCCGGTCAAGCGTGAAGAGAAGAGCCGCCTGATGGGCGAGCTCAGCCATGCGTGGGAAACGCGGGATATGTTTACTCTGTTGCACCTGGCTCACACCCATCTGCCCGAGGCAGACAAGCTGCTGAGTGAAGAGAATCTGGTGGCCATCAATCCGGCGCTCTGGCAGAAAAAACGTGAGCTCGAGATCTGCTTTTATAGTGGCCCGGAGGGAGTGCAAGGGGTTATCTTGCACAAGTTTAAACAGCGCTCGAAGAAGAAGACCGATCTCGCGTTCGAGGAGCATCAGCACTATCTACAGCGGGATATCAAGCAGTTGCATGGACAACTGGCGACCATCACCACCCTTGCAACCCTCAAACCCTATCTGGCCGAGCGCTGGGACGCACGTCAGCACGCCATCTGGGATGAAGAGCCGGACTTTGATGAGATCTTCTTTCGATAACACTTTTTTCGAAAACACATTTTTTGAAAACACCTATTTCGAAAACAAGAGAGAGCCAATGGCTCTCTCTTGTTTTGGGTAGCTTGAAGGATGTCGTGGCAATGAGACATCCAGATGAGTGCTATCGAGGCGCTGGACAGCCAAGGGCGCATGGAACACCAGCACAAGCTGACTGACCGAGTGAAAGGTGTTAGCGCCTTATTTATTCTCGGCCTGATACTGCACACCGCTCGCCGACATGGTAATGGCCGGTAGCTTTTGACGAACCGCCTCCCAAAAGCTGCTCTTGCGTTTGTGCTGCTGATAAAGCTGATTCAGATACTCCTGTGGCGAACAGAGAGGTCTCTCTCCATCCTCTTGTTCTACCTTTAAGGCCGCCTGATAATCCAGGCTCTTTTTCAGATCCGAGGCTGCCCCCGTGTAGTAGGTGCTCTTGCCCTGATTAACGACATTGGCCACCAATTGACGACGTAGCCGCACTGCCACCACGATAAATCCCTGCTGATAGAGGCGGCTCGACCAGGTTCGTACGGTTGAACCAGCAAGGAGTGAGAGATCCTCCTGCAAGTCTGCATCTGTACATTGCTCAAGCCGTTGTGCCAGTTGTGGCCATGCATCAACCTCCTCCAACAGCAACAAGACCTCGCGTAGCCCCCATGATTCGGCAATGGCAACAAACTGGCCTAATGCTACTTCTCTAGGCTCATCTCCACTTTGGCAATAACTCGCAAAAAACGAGTTTGCCCGTGTGCTAGCAAACGCGCGTAATGCCTGAGCATGAGCGTCAGCTCGGCGTCCCTCTTCCAGATAGGCCCGGATCAACACTTGATGCCACAGGTTCAATTGGCGGTGGCGCTGCAACAGAGCCGAGTCCATTGCCTCTAATACCGCGATGGCTTGATCGGCGCGTAATTCGTCGGTCAGCAGTCTGGCATAGTCAATCTGCTGACGGGGGTGGCTAAAGAGACCAGCCTGTTGCACCGAGTCAAAGAATGCAATATCACGCAACTCAAAGCTCAACCCCAACGCCTCTGGCAATAGACCTGCCGCCGCATAGTTATCGCGCAAGGCTCGCATCACTGGGGAGCCGAGCACATCACGGTAATCAAACAGGCAAGTAATGCTGATCGATGGATCAATGTCTGACAATCCGTCACGCAATCGACGAGCCAGCACCTCTGGGGGGACAGACTCTCGTTGAGCAGCGATCGCCATCAACCACTGTTCGACCAGCGCAAGATGGTAGTCCTCCCAGCTGCCACTGGATGTATCCATCTTTTCATACAAGGCTCTGGCATTCGCCAGCAACTCGAGGGCGAAGAGTTCTCCCTCCCTTGGAGAGGCGACGATCCCCTTGGCCAGCAACGGAATAAACTGATTTTGCAAGGTATCGAAGAAGGCATCCACCTCCTTATAATCCCAGGAAGGGGGGCGACGAGTGAGCTTGCTATACTCTTTTTTTGCCAATGCCAATAAGGCATCCTCAGCAGTAAGGTACTGGTTAATCAGGTGCTTTTTTGCGAGGGGAAGATGCGTTGCCAGGTCAAGCACGATAGCCAACAGCTCGGCTTGGCTTTTGCTTTCCAGTTTACTCAATTGCGCTTTGGTTAATATTCGTGCCATCAGCTGAACTACCCATTATCAGGTCTATCTAATCGAACATTGTGCCTGAGACCGATATAGATGCCTATCCATTGGAGCGACATCCCCCGGATGACAGAGACCATAAAGAACACATGGTTAAGAAACCATGTCTACGTCGCTGGAGGCGCTCAGCAATGAACACCTGCAAGAGCAAGCCACCAAGGCCCGATTTGCTGCTCGTATCCTTCATGCCCACTTTCTGGCACAACGTAGCGAACACCAGTGGTGGTACCCATCAAGATTGGCCGCAACGAGCCGTGTCCCTTTGGCTGCGGCTAGAAGTACAAGCAGTGCTGTTTGCACTGACCAACAACATAGATAGCAAGAGAGGGCCATTGGCCCTCTCTTGCATTAGGCAACATGGGGAGGATAGGTACAGTTATGTGGTCAACGCTGTTCATCAGGCTAGTCCGAGTTGAGTCGTCGACAATGATAACTAGTCTTGTAGGTGTGGGTTCAAATGTGGGTTCAAAACGAAAAAGGCACTATCAATAAAATGATGGTGCCTTTATTTTCAATAGCTTAGCTGTTATGGCTTAGTTCATGCCGTAGCGCTTGAGTTTCTTGCGCAGGGTGCCACGGTTGATGCCCATCATCACGGCGGCGCGAGTCTGGTTACCACGGGTGTACTGCATGATCACGTCCAGCATGGGGGCTTCGACTTCGGAGAGAACCATATCGTACAGATCAATCACTTCCTGACCGTTCAACTGGGCCAGGTAGTTACGCAGGGCCTGTTGCACAGAGTCACGCAGGGGGCGCTGGGTCGGCTCGGCAGCGTGATTGTGAGTAGTTGTTACCAATGCATCAGAAGTCAGGGTTTGTTCGAACATATTCGGTCGGCTCTTTAGTTATGCGTTAACCTAATCCATCGAAATACGCTTCGAGTGCCTCGAGTTGTGCGTCTGCACAATCCAGGGCATTGAAGTGCTTACGGAATTCTCGGCCCGTCTCTTCTTCATCCAGATACCAGCCCACGTGTTTACGGGCAATGCGCGCTCCCAGATATGCACCGTAAAACTGGTGCAGGTTGGTAACATGCTCGTTCATCAGGGTGCGAACCTCTTCCCTGTCGGGAGGCGGCAGCTTGGTGCCCGTCTCAAGAAAATGACGGATTTCCCGGAAAATCCAGGGTCGTCCTTGCGCAGCACGGCCGATCATCACGGCGTCGACGCCGGTATAGTCGAGGACATACCGGGCCTTCTCCGGGCTGTCTATGTCGCCATTGGCGACAACAGGAATCGATACGGCCTGCTTAATCGCCCTGATAGTGTCGTATTCCGCTTCGCCCTTGTAGAGGCAGGAGCGGGTACGACCATGCACGGCAAGGGCCGCGATACCGCAATCTTCGGCGATTCGGGCGATCTCCTCGCCATTGCGGTTATCCGGATCCCATCCTGTGCGGATCTTCAAGGTGACAGGTACCTCTACTGCATTCACCACGGCCTGGCAGATGGATCTGACCAGATCGGGTTGGCGCAGCAGGGCGGAGCCTGCCAACTTTTTATTCACTTTTTTTGCCGGACATCCCATGTTGATGTCGACGATCTGAGCGCCCTGCTCCACGTTGTAGCGGGCAGCAAACGCCATCATCTCGGGGTCGGCTCCGGCAATCTGGACCGATCGCAGTCCGGTTTCGGCAGAGTGGCCCATTCTCATCCTGGTTTTCTGGGTATCCCAGACATCCGGGTTGGCCAGCAGCATCTCTGAAACGGCCATGCCGGCTCCCAAACGTAAACAAAGTTCACGAAATGGTCGGTCTGTTACACCGGCCATGGGGGCCACGATCAAGGGAGTTTCAAGCGTGTGGGGACCTATCTGCATTCCACGGTTACCATCGGCTTAGGGCGGCGTATATTACGCATTTTTTAGTCAGGAGAAAAGGTTAGTATTTGAGCGTCAGCCATTTTTTTCTGAAAAAAACGTCGCGCCAAGGCTTGCAAATTCAGGAGTGCTTGAAAATCAGACATATTGTCTGGGACCATGGTCAGGGTCAAATGAGTGAGGGACTCGGTGATTTGACAGTCTCTTTCCGGCGCCTGTTTACGCTATGATAGCGAACCTGAATCGAGCAAAGGCTCCACACAATTTTATTACAAACATAAATTGGGGATGTATGACGTCAAGGTTCATCAAATTGCTCTGCCCGGGTCTGCTGGGAGCCATGCTGGCCTCGGCCCAGGCGCAAACCGTCAGCTTCACCGAGGCCTGGAGCCGGGTCATCCAGCAAGACGACGGGCTGGCGGCGGAGCAGGCCGGGGTGGAGAGGGCAGAGCAACTGCGCGAGGCAGCCAAGGCCATGTACCTGCCCAAGGTGGATGTGGGGGCCAGCTATACCCACCTTGATCAGCCGATGGAACTGGACATGCTGGATCTGAACCCCATCGCCAACCACCCGGAATTTGGCAAGGTACTGGGGCCCGTCATGCAGGCGCTCAACCTCAGCCCGAGCGACTTCGTCACCCCGCTGACCAAACAGAATGTGGTCACCAGTTCGGTCAAGATGCTGTGGCCGCTGTTTACCGGTGGGCGTATCGATGCTGCCCAGGACATTCGCCAGGCGCAGGTGAGCGAAGCGCAGCAACTACTGGTGCTCAAGCAGCAGTCTACCTTCGAGAGCCTCTCCCAGACTTACTTCGGCGTGGTGCTAGCGGCCCAGGTGGTGCAGACCAAGCAGGAGATCGAGCAGGGGCTGGCCCACCACCTGGATCACGCCAAAAAGCTCGAAGCCCAGGGCCAGATAGCCAAGGTCGAGCGACTCTCCGCCCAGTCGGCCTATGACAGGGCCCGCATCGATACCCAGAAGGCGCGGCGCAGCCTGGAGATAGCCCAGCTGGCCCTCGGTCACATGCTCAAGCTCAAACAGGCCGAGCCCAATACCAGCCTTTTCATCAACGAGGGGATGCCAGCATTGGCTCCCTTCGTGGAGGAAACCCTGTCGGTACACCCCGGTCTCAAGCTGCTGGCGGCCAAGAAGGAGCAGGCTCAGGGGATGATCAAGCTGGAGAAGGGCAAATATGCCCCGGAGTTGTTCCTGTTTGGCAACTACAACCTCTATGAAGATGACTCCATCGTCTCCAAGACCACCCCGGACTGGTTGGTTGGGGTCGGGGTCAGCATGCCGCTGGTGAGCCGCGACGGCCGCTCCGAGACGGTGCAGGCGGCCAAGAGTGCCGAGCTGCAGGTCAATCTGCTGCAGGCCAAGACCCGCCAGGATCTGGAGTTGCTGGTCGAGAAGACCTGGCGTGAGGCGGCCCAGGGACTGGAGGAGTATCAATCCCTCTCCTCGACCCAGGCGCTGGCGGAAGAGAACGTGCGGCTGCGGGACAAGGCATTCGGTCAGGGGCTCTCCACCTCGCTGGATGTGGTTGATGCCCAGAGCCAGCTGGCCGGGGTCAAGACCCAGCGCGCCGCGGCAGCCTACCAATACGTGGTCTCCCTGGCCCGCCTGCTGGCGCTCTCGGGGCAGATGAACAGTTTCAATCAATATCAGCATGGTCAGGCGATAGAGGTGAATTCATGACTTCGACCCAGCAGGCCCATCTATCCATCACTGTTTCGACCGCCAGGGGTCGCCCTTTTGTCGAGGTGAATTCATGAGTCATCCCCCCATCAAGAAGAAGATGAGTCAGGGCAAGCCTTGGTTGCTGCCACTTGCCCTGGTGCTGCTGGTCATTTGGCTGGGCTGGCGCTTCTGGCTGGCCTATCAGCCTGAGCCGGTGCGCCTGCAGGGCCAGATTGAGGCGCAGCAGTATTCGGTCTCCTCCAAGGTGGCGGGGCGTATCGACGAGGTGCTGGTGAAGAAGGGAGATCAACTGGCCAAGGGTCAGCTGGCGTTCACCCTGGCGAGCCCCGAAATCGAGGCCAAGCTGAGCCAGGCCAAGGCGGGTCAGGCGGCCGCGGGTGCCATGGCGCAGGAGGCCGAGAAGGGGGCGCGGGCCCAGCAAATAGCTGCGGCCAAGGATCAGTGGCAGCAAGCCAAGGCGGCCGCCCTGCTTCGTGGCAAGACCTATGAACGTATCGCCAGCCTGCATCGGGACGGCGTCATATCGCTGCAAAAGCGTGACGAGGCCTGGACGGCCTGGCAGGCGGCCAAATACAGCGAAGGCATGGCCTGGCAGCAATATCAGATGACCCTGGAAGGGGCGCGGGAGGAGACCAAGGTCGCGGCGCGGGAGCAGGCCAAGATGGCGGCTGGCGGGGTGGCCGAGGTCGAGGCCTATCTGGCCGACACTCGCATCGCCAGCCCACACGAGGGGGAAGTCGCCCAGGTACTGCTGCGCAGCGGCGAGCTGGCGCCCCAGGGCTTCCCTGTGGTGACCCTGCTCGACATGAAGGATGCCTGGGCCCAGTTCCATGTGCGCGAGGATCTGCTGCCCCGCTTCCCGGTCGGCACCGAGTTTGATGCCCGCATCCCGGGCCTTGGCGATCAGACGGTGCGTTTCAAGGTGTCCCATGTGGCCGCGATGGGGGATTTCGCCACCTGGCGAGCCACAGACACCCGTCAGGGGTTCGACATGAAGAGCTTCCAGGTGGAGGCGCGCCCCTTGCAACCGGTTGAAGGGTTGCGGGTTGGCATGAGCGTGCTGGTCGAACTCTGATGGGGCGCGAATGGCGTCTGCTGTGGCAAGACCCCTTCAGCCGGGCCCTGACCAGCTGGATCCCGCTGCTGCTGATCGGGCTCTTGTGCTGGATCTTCTCGGCGGGGTTGGCGCGCGACCTCAAGGTGGGTCTGGTGGACCTGGATCGCAGCACCCTCTCCCGCCAGCTCGCATTTTCACTGGATGGTTCGGCCGGGCTCAAGATAGCGCAGCAGTTTGACGCCATCGACGAGGGCACCAAGGCACTGCGTGGAGGCGACATCTATGCCCTGGTGGTGATCCCCAATCACCTGGAGCGGGATGCCCGGGAGGGCACCCAGCCCAGGGTGACCGTGTTCAACAACGGCCAGTTCATCCTGATCGCCAAGCTGGTCAACGCGGCCCTGGCCCAGGTGGTGGGCACCCTCAACGGCCAGGTGGGCGTGCTGGCGGCCATGGCCGACGGCAAGGCGCTGCCTGGGGCGCTGGGGCAATCTGTGCCCATAGCGAGCCAGGTGACTGCGCTCTACAACATCAACTCCAGCTACGCCCAGTTTTTGCTGAGCGCCCTGCTGCCTGCGGTGTGGCAGATCCTGGTGGTGCTCTATGGCCTCAACGCCCTGGCCCGCACCGATCGACTCGGTCTGGACTGGACCACCAGAGGGGTCTGGTTCGGCCTCTGGCGTACCTTGCTGCCCCATGTACTCATCGGGTGGGGGTGGGGGCTTGCGTGGAGCCTGCTGCTGTTCAAGGGGCTGGGTTATCCCATGCAGGGGAGCTGGCTGGTGTTGACGCTGGGGTTGGGGCTGGCCTCGGCCGCCTGCGTCAGCATGGGGGCCTTCTTCTACGGCGTCATCCGGGATCCGGCCCGTGCGCTCTCCCTGGCGGGGGCCTACACGGCGCCTGGGTTCGCCTTCATGGGGGTGACCTTCCCGGTCAGCGCCATGGGGGATGTGGCCCAGTTCTGGCGCAGCCTCTTGCCCATCTCCCACTATGTCGAGCTGCAGATAGGCCAGACCAACTACGGTCAGCCGCTGACGGCGGCCCTGCCCCAGTTCGGAGCCCTGCTGCTGTTCCTGCTGCCGTTGCTGCTGGTTGTGCGGCGCTATCAACCCCAGGCCCATGCGGCCCGCCAACTGGCCACCAAGGAGCCTGAATCATGATGGGATTCTGGGATCTGGTGCGTCTCGAGTTGCGCACCCTGCTGGCGGACAGGGCCATCATGCTGACTCTGTTTGGTGGTGTCTTCTTCTACTCCTTCCTCTATCCGCAACCCTATCTGCATCAGCTGCCTCGCGAGGAGGCTGTGGTGGTGGTCAACGATGATGGCAGCCAGCTCTCCCGTCAGCTGGAGTTCATGGCCGACGCGACGCCCCAGGTAAAACTGGTAGCTCGGGTCGACAGCCTGACACAGGCCCGTCAGTGGCTGCTGACCGGCAAGGCGAGCGGCATACTGCACATTCCCCGTCACTTCTACCGGGATCTGATGCTGGGCAAGAGCGTCACGCTGAGTTACGCCGGGGACGCCTCTTACTTCCTGGTCTACGGCACCATAGCCGAGGGGCTGGCCCAGGCCGGAGGCACCCTGGCTGCTCAGGTCAAGGTGGCCAGGCTGCTGAGCCAGGGCGAGGCGCTGCCCCAGGCCGCCATGGGCTGGAATGCGGTCGGGCTCAACGTGGTGCCTGTGTTCAACCCCACCATGGGTTATGTGAACTACGTGGTGCCGGCTGTCTTCGTGCTGATCCTGCACCAGGTGCTGCTGATGGGCACCGGCATTCTGGGAGCGACCCAGAACCAGCGAAGCGGGCGAGGGGAGCAGGGCTATTGGCAGCAGGTGCCCGTGCTGGCGTTGCTGCTGGCCCGTACCCTGGTGGTGGGGGGGCTGTTTGTGCTGCCGGTGACCTACTTCTTCGGCTTCTGCTTCGACTACTACGGCATAGCCCGCACCGCCGAGCCGGCCGCCTTGTGGCTGTTCACCCTGCCTTTCCTGCTAGCCACCACCTGGCTTGGGGTAGTGCTGGGGGCCTTGTTTACCCGTCGCGATCTGCCGACCCAGGTGGTGCTCATCTCCTCGTTGCCGCTGGTCTTCCTCGCGGGCTTCATCTGGCCGCTGGAGCTGATCCCGACGCCCCTCAACTGGCTGGCCCAGTGGGTGCCGAGCACGCCGGCCATAGAGGGGTTCCTGCGCCTCAACCAGATGGGGGCCGAGTTCAGTCAGGTGTCGCGCTACTGGTGGCAACTCTGGGGGCTGGCACTGCTTCATGGCGGCCTCGCCTGCCTGCTGCTGCGTTGGCGTCAACAGTCGCTGCCGGCTGCCAGCCAGGTGGCCAGTGACACGGCCGCCAGCCAGGCGAGATAACGCGGCGGCGACAGAGTGTGAAACGGTCAGCCCAAGGGCTGACCGTTTTTTTATGCGGTGGATTGGGTCTTGGATGAGTCAGGCGCGATGGAGCTCGGGATCGCCGATGGCGTAGATCTGCCCCAGCGTAGCCTCATCGGCCAGCAGGCGCAGGCCATGGGCGGCCACGTCGGCGCGGCGCACCAGTCCATGCACCTCCTTGCCCTGGCTCAGCACGGCACGCCCGGTTGCCTCCCCATCCTGCAAGCCGGCCGGCCTAAGGATGGTCCAGCCGAGCGTGCTGGTCTGCAGCCAGCTCTCCGCCAGGCTCTTCAAGCGCACCTCATGACCAAACGCCGCCCTGGCCCGCTCGGGCAGGTATTGCCAGCTGTCGCCGCAGCCGAGGGACGTCACCAGCAGCAGGCGTATGAGCCCGGTTTGCTCCATGGCGTCGATGACGTTGCGGTTGCCTTGATAATCCACGGGTTGTGGCTGACGGAAGCTGCCGAGGGTGGAGATGACCCGGGCCCCTGGGCCCGCTTGCGCGCAAGCCTGCTGCACGGCGGCCGGGTCCAGCGCATCTCCTTCGATGACCTCGACCCCCAGGGTGCGCAGCTCGACGGCCATCTCAGGTTGGCGAACCAGGGCCAGGACCCTGTGACCCTGGCGCAGGGCCTGATCGGTGAAGGCGCGGCCCAGCCCGCGGCTGGCTCCGAAGACAAGTGTGGTTGGCATGTGCTGCTCCCTGTGGCGAAAGGGTTAGCCTAAAGGGTTGGCACTGTGCTGTAAATGAGAGTTGTTTTTATTTGAAAGAGGGGGGAAATGCGGCGAGCCCGGGCAACTGGCCCGGGCTCGCACAGGGTCAACCGTTGTAGTGGCCTATGCTGGGGCGACGACTGGGGCCGCTCAGGTGGATATCCACAGGGTTGAACGCCTTGATCGCCTCGAAGCTGAAGTCACCTATGGCCTGATGCAGACTCTGAGGACTGTGGTTGGTGATGATGATGACGCTCTTCGAGAGGTTGCGACGGCGGCGCAACAGGTGGCCGAGGAAGCTGGACTGGCTCTCCGCCATCTTGGCGCGGTTGGCCGCGACCTCGTCGATGATCAGCAGATCCACCTCTTCCAGGGCGCGGCGGTACTGATTGCGCTCCTCCTGATCCTGGATGACGTTGAAGAAGAGCCTGTCCACTATGGATGCCCACTGCTGGAAGATCACCGATTTCTGGTGGCGCTCGATCAGCTCATGGGCCACGGCACCCGCCAGGGTGGACTTGCCGGTGCCGTAGTCGCCGTAGATGAGCATGCAGCCGCCGCCGCTCTTCTCCCAATGCTCGAAGCCGCTGATGAAGTAGCGGGCCGTCTCCATGGGGTATTGCAGCGCGGGGTCGCCGGCATCCATCTTCTCGAAGATCCAGTCCGGGTTGAGGTCGGCCTGGGCGATCAGCTTCTGGATCCGCTCCTGGCGCGCCGCCTTCTGCAGTTCACGCACCTCGGCATTGGCCTTGGCGTCGTACTCCTTGCGCAGGGTCTCGTAGTCGTACTGGCCGCCGCCGGTTTGGGCCTGCAGGCGACGAATGCGCTCGAGCAGGCCGCCCACGTGCTGGCTCAGCTCGGGGTCGTGCACGCGATGGTCCTGTTTGGCCTTGGCGATCCTCCGGCGCTTGGCCTCGATCTCCTCCAGCTCCTGGCGCAGCGGGTCGTGCGGATCTGTCATGGGATACTCCTTCTGCTGGGGCTGGGGTGACAAGGGGTTAATAGTGCCTGCTGCGGGCATCCGGGATCAATCATTGTCCGGCTCCTGGGTCTGGGCCAGCCGCTTGGCGGCCTCGATCATCTCCTGTGCCCGCTTGCTCGGCCCCGAATCGACGGGGGCTGGGGTGATCTGCTGGTAACCGGCCACCTCGGTCGGTTGGCGCCTTGTGTATCGCCGGCTCTTGAGGGTCCGGATAAATTTGAGCATCCATTGATGCTGGGAGTCGAATACCTCGGGGCGGCCAAGCCAGTAGGCGATGAACTCCCCCAGATCCTCTTCGCTGTAGCTGGCATCGATCACCCCGCACAGGCGGGCGAGGGCGGGCAGCTCTTCATCCGGCCGCCACCGCAGATGCATCTGGAAGGGGCGCTCCGGTAGCGGGCTGCGCACCCGCTGGCTCAGCAGGGGCAGCTGGAAGGGGCACTGATGGTAGTGCTCACTGTCCGCCTGTGCCTCGACCTGCAACAATTCGGCTTCCATCAGCTCATCGAGCAACTCGGTGAGCTGGCGGGCATTGACCTGATAGCAGAACCCGCTGGGATTGCCCGGATCGACCACCGCCAGGGCGCGCCCGAGTTCGGGATAGTTGAGCCTGGGCAGCCGATTTTCCAGCACCAGCCGGCGCAGCTGCAGGGTATAGAGGCTGCGCGCCGGATGGGAGAGTCTGGGATGGGCGAGGGCGCTGTATTCGGCTGGCGTCATGGTCTGCTTCACGATCTGGAGTGGGGGGCATTATCCCTCATGGCGGGGTTGCATACAATTCACGGTGCCCATGGATGACAGCCTGATGATGCCGGGGCGTCCCTTTATCCAGTGTTGAATGGGGGCGCTGACCCTCCCGATCGGCAAGGAAGAGGCATTGATTGCTGACAAAATAATCAGCCCATTTCAAATGCTTGGGTGGCTGACTGACCATTTGAAGGGATGCCCGGCAATATTGGGTGGCGAGATGGCGCTCCCATGATCTAGGCTTAGTACTCAAATAACCGTTTGACTAATAAGAGCTTTGTCAAGATGTCAAAAGCCGGACTACGGATCTTGGTGGTGGAAGATGAAGCGGTTTTTCGCCACTCGCTGGTCACTTATCTCGAGCATGATGGGGCCTGTGTCTTTCAGGCCGAAGATGGAATCGAAGGGCTCTCTGCAGCCGCACTCTATCACCCCGATATCGTGTTATGCGACCTGAACATGCCCAACATGGATGGGCATGAGGTGATCGCCTGCCTCGCTGCCCGCTACCCCGAGGTTCCTGTCATCGTCATCTCGGGCCAGGATCAGATGGCCGCCATCGAGCGGGCGTTGCGGGCGGGGGCGAGCGACTTCTTCATCAAGCCGGTGGATGACTATGGCCAGATCCGGCGCAGCATAGATCAGTGCCTGACGAGCAACGCCCACCAAAGCCAGCAACTGGAGCTGATGGAGCACATCGACTTCTTCCGGGCCCACGATCTGGCATCCAGCCGCCTGCTGGCCTGGCTGGCACCACCGGGCATGCAGGAGTGGGGGCCCTGGCAGGTGACGTTCGCCGGCATGGGCAATCTGTTCATTCCCGATACCTTCAAGCTGGGCGACAAGCTGCTGGTGCTGGTGATGGAGCTGCCCATCCTGGGGGTGGATGCCGCCTTCTGCGGTGCTCTGGTGCGATCCCTGATGAATGGCCCCTATCGCCAGTTTCAGCAGCAGGAGAGCCAGTTGCTGACCCAGCCCCACAGGTTGCTCGACTACCTCAATCTGCAACTGCTGGAGTCGGGCCTGCGCCACTCCTTTGCCATGGCGGCGCTGCTGTTCGATCAGGAAGACGGGCTGGTATTTGCCAATGCAGGCCTCACCTCACCCCACTGGCTGATGCGCTCTGGGGGGTTGCCGCTCGGGTTGATGCGCAGCAGCCGCTATGGGTTGCACAAGCGCAGCTGGCACGAGCCTTTCGAGTTGCAGTTTCGCAGCGACAGCGGCAGCGCCCTGAAGATGCAGGTTCGTCATCATTGAGGTAGTGGCTTAACGCTAAGACAAACAGGGCGCCCATTGGGCGCCCTGTTTGTCTGGTACAGTCCGGACCGGTTAGACGGTGGCGGATTGCAGCTTCTTGTCGTGCTCGTCAGCCTCTTTGGCGGGGCCTTCGGCACCGTGCATCCAGTAGACCAGGCGGTTCGCCATGGTCAGCAGGATCAGGGCGCTGATCACGGCGGCCAGGGCGATGCCACCGAAGATGGCGATCGGACCCGCTTCACCAACGAAGGAACCGATGAAACCGGCCGCATAGTTGGCCAGGGCGACGAAGCCGAACCAGGCACCCATCATCAGGGACGCCAGGCGCAGCGGGGCCAGCTTGGTGACCATGGAGAGGCCGATCGGGGAGAGACAGAGCTCGCCCAGGGTGTGGAACAGGTAGGCACCGACCAGCCAGAACATGGAGGTCTTGACGGCCTGATCGCCGCCTTGTTCCAGCACGGCACCGATCATGAAGAGGAAGCCGACGGCCAGGAACAGCAGACCCATGGCGAATTTCACCGGGGAGTTTGGTTCCTTGCTGCCGAGCTTGATCCAGATGGCCGCTACGATCGGAGCGAGTGTGATGATGAAGAAGGGGTTCAGGGACTGGAACCAGGCGGTCGGTACTTCGAAGCTGCCGATCATACGATCGGTATATTCCTGTGCATACAGGTTCATCAGACCACCGGCCTGCTCGAAACCTGCCCAGAAGATGATGGTGAACAGACCCAGCACCAGGATGACCTTGATGCGATCCACTTCCTGCTTGGTCAGCGGGGCCTTCTGCTCCTTGGAGCGTTGCAAGGCGGCGCGCTGGGCTGCCGGCATGCGGCCGATGTCACCGAGGAAACGCTGGGCCATGGTGGCTTGCACCACCAGGGAGAGCAGCATGCCGATACCGGCGCTGACGAAGGCGGCTTGCCAGCCGTAGGCGGTGGCGGCGGCACCACAGATCACGCCCGCCAGCAGGGAGCCCAGGTTGATGCCCATGTAGAAGATGGTGAAGGCACCGTCACGACGATGGTCACCTTCCTGATACAGGTCGCCCACCATGGTGGAGATGTTCGGTTTGAACAGACCGTTACCCAGGATCAGCAAGCCAAGGCCCGTGTAGAAGACGGTGTTGACCATGTCCGGGAACATGGCGTGGGGCAGGGCCAGGGTAAATTGACCCGCCGCCATGAAGATGGCACCGATCAGAATGGCGCGGCGTTGACCGAGGAAGGTGTCGGCCAGCCAGCCCCCGATGATCGGGGTGATGTAGACCAGACCGGTATAGATGCCGTACAGCTTGAGGGCGTCGGCCTGGGTCCAGCCCATGCCGCCGTTGGCGGTCATGTCAGTCAGATAGAGGACGAGCACGGCACGCATGCCGTAGTAGGAGAATCTCTCCCAGAGTTCGGTACTAAAGAGCAAAAAAAGCCCTTTAGGGTGACCTAAAAAGGTCCCTTTGGACGGGTTATTCATTGGAACTTCCACCTGTGTCTTATATTTTTTTAGAAATTTTATGCAAGGGCTAGGAACAAGCCATATTCCTTATAAAACAAGCAGGATTGAATTACAACGAGAGCTTTTGACGATATTTTATCTATCGATGGTTGAATTTTTGTTTATAAAATGAAAATGGGCATCGAATGATGCCCAGTCTTTTATTCTGTGTGTTGTGTTAATTTTCAGCAATTACAACTGTTTGACAAACTGCTTGAGCCAGGCGGTAAATTCACCGTCCAGTTCGCGGTGGCGTACCGCATATTCCACGTTGGCCTTCATGTAACCCAGCTTGCTGCCGCAATCGTGACTGCGACCCTTCATGAAGTAGGCATTGACCTGCTCCTTCTCCATCAGCATGGCGATGGCATCGGTCAGCTGGATCTCGTCGCCCGCCCCGGCCGGGGTCTTCTCCAGCAAGGGCCAGATGTTGGCGGAGAGCACATAGCGGCCGACCACGGCGAGGTTGGAAGGGGCCTCGTCGCGCGGCGGCTTCTCGACGATGGCCTGCATCGGCAGTGACATGCCGGCGCTCAGGGCCTCGCCCTTGATGTCGGCGATACCATACTTGTCCACTTCGCTCTCGGGGACGGCTTCCACCATGATCTGGCTGATCTGGTCCGCCTCGAACATATGCACCATCTCGGCCAGGTTGTCCTGCTTGAGATCGCTGGCCACCTCGTCGATCAGCACGTCAGGCAGCAGCACGGCGAAGGGGTTATCCCCGATCAGCGGGCGGGCGCACAGCACCGCATGGCCCAGGCCCTTGGCCTCGGCCTGGCGCACGTGCATTATGGTGACGTCTTTCGGGCAGATGTGCTGTACCTCTTCCAGCAACTGGCGCTTGACCCGCTTCTCCAGGGTCGCCTCCAGCTCGAAGCTCTTGTCGAAATGGTTCTCGATGGAGTTCTTGCTGGAGTGGGTCACCAGGATGATCTCCTTGATGCCGGCGGCGATGGCCTCGCGCACCACATACTGGATCAGCGGCTTGTCGACCACCGGTAGCATCTCTTTGGGGATGGCCTTGGTGGCAGGTAGCATGCGGGTACCCAGACCGGCAACGGGGAGGACGGCCTTGCGAACAACGAGGGGTGTCTTTTTCATGAAATGAGTCCGAAGATACGAAGTGCGCCCATGATACCCCAAGACAAATAGGGCAGCCACAGGCTGCCCTCGGATGACAGGGATTCAAACCGGTTACTTGACGATAATCATGTCCCGGTTCGCATCCAGGGTGGCGGGCCCTATGCCGCTCACCTCTTCCAGCTGATCCACCGAGGTGAACTTGCCCTGTTTCTCGCGGTAATCGACGATGGCTTGCGCCTTCTTCTCGCCAATGCCTTTCAGCGCCGCGAGTTCATCGGCACTGGCGGTATTAAGATTGATCTTGCCGGCCTCCTTGGCGCTGGTGACGGTCGTAGCGGGCTTGGCAACCGGCTTGTCGGCGGCGAGCAGAGGCTGGCTCAGCAGGGGCAGGGAACCCAGCAGCAGGGCGGCGATCAGAGTCTTTCGGTTCATGGCTTCATGTCCTTATGTAGCGTCAAATGACTATTGATAATTAGTCGAGCTGCGCCATTTTTTGTCTGTCATTTTTGACACTTTATAAGTCAGTGCAAACGGCTATAAGCCAGACAGGTCCGAAATAGGTACACTGGCTAACCATTTGAGCGAGATGTCTTTTCTATGTTCTTACCCGCCATTTCCGAGCTGGAACCCATAGCCCGCGCCGCCGGTGATGCCATCCTGACCATCTACCGTCAACCCTTTGCGGTGGAGTACAAGCAGGACGAGAGTCCGCTCACCGCCGCCGATCAGGGGGCTCACGAGGTGATAGTGCAGGCGCTGGCCCGCTTGACACCGGATATCCCTGTGCTGTCGGAAGAGTCGGACGCCGAGACGATGCAGGCACGGCTCGGCTGGTCCCGCTACTGGCTGGTGGATCCGCTGGATGGCACCAAGGAGTTCGTCTCCCGCAACGGCGAGTTCACCGTGAACATTGCACTGATCGACCACGGCAGACCGGTCTGGGGACTGGTTTATGCCCCTGTGCTGGACAAGCTCTGGTATGGCGGCAAGGAGGTCGGGGCCTGGCGTGTTGCCGATGGCACGCATAAAGCCATTCAGACCCGCCCCCATGAAGCAGGGCAAGCGTGGCGGGTGGTGGGCAGCCGCAACCATCTCTCCCAAGCAACCTTGGATTACCTGGCGCCGCTCGGTGAAGTAGAACTGGTCTCCATGGGCAGTTCCCTTAAGTTCTGCATCATCGCCGAAGGGGGCGCCGAGCTCTATCCGCGCCTCGCCCCCACCTGCGAGTGGGACACGGCGGCGGCGCAGGCTGTGCTGGAAGGGGCGGGCGGGTCAGTGACCCAGCTCGATGGCTCAGCGCTTGCCTACAACAAGCCGGATATCCTTAACCCCTGGTTTGTGGCGCGGGCCTGATTGTCGCCGCCAGGGCGTGCAGATGTGAAAAGGCCGGACTGTGTCCGGCCTTTTGCATTTTTGCGTTTAAAGATGCCAATCGGCCCAGTTCAGAACACCTTCTTGAACGGCTTGATGGTCACCTTGGCATAGACGCCTGCCGCCACATAAGGGTCGGCATCGGCCCAGGCCTTGGCGTCGGCCTGGCTGGGGAATTCGGCGATGACTGTGCTGCCGGTGAAACCCGCATCGGCCGGATCCTCGGCATCTATGGCCGGATTGGGGCCGGCCGTCAGCAGGCGCCCCTCATCCTGCAGCGCCTGCAAACGGGCGAGGTGGGCAGGGCGAGCCAGCTTGCGCTGGGGCAGGCTGCCGGCGACATCTTCGGAATAGATGAGATACCACATGAGAGGATCCTTTTCTGATTGCGGTTATTTTTTCTGTTCTGCTTTCTGCTCGGCAGGCATGTGGCGATAGAGGTAGACGCCGCTCAGCAGGGTGAACACCAGCGTCATGCCCAGCAGGCCGAAGACCTTGAAGTTGACCCACATCTCCTGGGAGAGGTTGAAGGCCACATAGAGGTTGAGCAGGCCGCAGGCGGCGAAGAAGCCGACCCAGCCGAGATTGACGTTGTCCCAGACGCGGTCGGGGGCCTGCAGCTCCTTGGCCAGCATCTGCTTGATGAGATTCTTGCCAAAGCCGTAGCGGCTGATGAGCAGGGCCAGGGCAAAGAGTGCATTGATGACGGTCACCTTCCACTTGATGAAGGTATCGTCGTGGAAGAAGACGGTGAGGCCGCCGAAGAAACCGACCAGCAGGAAGGTAAACAGCTGCATCTTCTCGACCTTGCGATAGAGCACCCAGCTGTAGAGCAGCTGAAGGCCGGTGACGACCACCAGGGCGCCGGTGGCGGTGTAGATGTCGTAAAACTTGTAGACCGCGAAGAAGACGATCAGGGGAATAAATTCAATAAACTGCTTCATGCTGGGCTCTAACCTCAAAATTTCACTCAGTGTACCTGCCCGTTAGGCAACGGCAAATGAATAAGACCGTTCATTTAGTATGCAGTTCCCCGCTGCGGGGTCGCCATCCCTGGGGGTAAGGATGGCACTTGCTGCCCTATGCCACAGATCCTGGTTGCTCTGCCTGGTCGAATAGCTGGCTGGCAATCAGGCTGCCGAGCCGCAGCTGGTCATCCAGCAAGCCGCGGATATGGCGCTCCTCGATGAGGGGATTGAGCAGGACGGCGCGCAGCAGGGTGAGCGGCTGTGTGCCGTAGCGACTCACCGCCCGCTGAGTGCGGGAGACGAAGCTGTGCCCCTCGGCGCGCTGCGCCTTTTGCAGCGCCACGTTGAAGGCGTTGATCTGCTCGTTGGCCGCCTCGTCCAGGGCCTTGCCCTGCAGATGGGGCGGAATGCAGCGATAGGAGAGCAGGTTCATCACGGGGGCCGACATCAGCTCGAAGGCGGGGTGGGCATCGATGAGCTCCGCCATCCGCCGCGCCCTGTCGTAATTGGCGTCGATAAGCTGGGCATAGCCCTGCTGGCCCAGCAACTGGAAGGCGGCATCCAGATAGAGCGCGTTGGCGGGGCGGGTGCCCTCCAGGGTGAAGCGACCCTGATCGAACGAACTGGCGCGGATGGCGTAGGGGGCCTCCCGCTTCACCGTCATCATCAGGTCCGGCTGGCGGCAGAGCAGCATGCCGGTGCCGAGCGGTACCAGCAACTGCTTGTGGCCATCCAGGGTCACGGTATCGGCCTGCGCTATGCCGTCCAGCAGGCCCTGATAGCGGGGGGAGAACAGGGTCGGGCCACCCCAGGCGGCATCCACGTGAAAGTGGATCTGCTCGCGTCGGGCGATGGCCGCGAGTTCGGGCAGGGGATCTATTGAACCGAAGTCCGTGCTGCCGGCGACCCCCACCAGGGCCAGTACCTTGAGCTTCTGCTCCCGGCATTGAACCAGTGCGCGCTCGAGGGCCGAGAGGCAGAGCCGGTTGTCGGCATCCGTCTCGAGGCGCCAGACGCGGCAAGCCCCCAGCCCCAGCAGATCCATCCCCTTGTCGAAGGAGTAGTGCATCAGCCGGGACCCCAGGATCACGGCGCCCCGGTAGCCCTGCTCGTAGAGGGAAAACAGATCGTCGCCACAGGCCCGGTTGCGGGCCAGCCAGAGGGCGGTGACGTTGGCTATGGTGCCACCGCTGGTCATGACGCCGAGGGCTGCATCCTTGGCATGCATCTGCGCCTCGTAAAAGTCGTCGTTCTCCCGATAGACGAGGCGGTGCAGCTTGGCCAACACCTCCCGCTCCAGAAAGCTGAGCAGGCGGGAGGACTCCATCTTCATCGGATTCTGGTTGAGCATCACCAGCAGCCGGGAGAGCTCGGCGGTGAAGGCCGGCAAGGGCGCCGTCATGTGCCCCATGTAATGGGGAGAAGTGAGATGGGAGGCGCCGGGCACCAGGGCTGCGAGGCGCGTGAGGTACTCAGTCGTGCTTATGCCGCTAGCGGGCATGCGGGACTGATCGAGCTGATGGACGAAACTGTCGCGCTGATAGGGGGCCTGACTGTCATCCGAGTGATGGAAGGCCTCCAGCAGGGCCGTCATGGCCTGGCCGAAGTCAGGATCCGGTTGTGTAAACAGTTCAGTCAGCTTCATCAGGTTCTCCAGACCAGCCTGTCGGGCAGAAAGTACCGGGCGCGCGCCGTGCCGGACAGACACGGCCATCTGCGCGGGTGGCGTCGGCCGCAGAGCATACACCAAAGGGGCGGGGGGAACAGCCACCTCCTGACGCCGAGACTCCCCCTGGGCAGACCTCTTTTATTTTGAGCTAACACTTGTAGCCTGAAACGTCGGCCGCTAGAGTGGATCGGATCTTGGCTGGAGGTAGTGATGACAGATGTGACGGGGTATTCCCCACGGGAAGAGTGGGCCAATCGTCTCAGCCACGGGCTGGGGCTGCTGCTGGGGATCATCGGCCTGATCCTGCTGCTGCACAAGGGCTGGGATCAGGGCCCCCAGGCGTTGCTGAGCTACGGCCTCTACGGCACCAGCCTGGTGCTGCTCTATCTCGCCTCGACCCTCTACCACAGCATGGGATCGGCGGTGGCCAGGCGCCGGTGCAAGCTGCTTGATCACTGCGCCATCTACCTGCTGATCGCTGGCACCTACACCCCCTTCCTGCTGGTGGCGCTCGATACCCCGCTGGCGCAGGGCTTGATGGTGGTGATCTGGGGGCTGGCCCTGGCCGGGGTGGTGTTCAAGCTCTTGTTCATCAACCGCTTCAAGCGCCTGTCACTCTTCACCTATCTGATGCTGGGCTGGTTGTCCCTGGTGGTCGTCTATCAGCTCTACCTCCATCTGGATGGCACCGGGCTCCTGCTGCTGGGACTGGGTGGGCTCATCTACAGCCTAGGCACCATCTTCTACATGGCCAGGCAGATCCCTTACAACCACGCCATCTGGCATCTGTTCGTGCTGGGGGGGAGCCTCTGTCACTTTGTGGCCATCTATGGCTATGTCGCCTGACTAGCCCTTAATTGGTATTTTTGCACCCATCAAAGCCTGAATTCGTGCGGCATCCCACAGTTGCCCCCTTCGTTTGCTGACAAGCTAGGGTCAGTTCAGCTTGGAAAGGATGCAAAAATGAGTGAGATCGCGCTTTCCATCAGCATGTTGTCGCTGGTGGCGGTGCTGGGACTCTGGCTGGGAAACTGGCGAGTCTATGGCGTTGGTTTGGGAATTGGCGGTGTGCTGTTCGGCGGCATCATAGTGGGTCATTTTGCCGGGCTCTCCGGCCTGAAGCTGGATGAGCAAACACTTCATTTCATTCAAGAATTTGGTCTGATCCTGTTCGTCTACACCATAGGCATCCAGGTCGGTCCCGGCTTCTTCTCTTCCCTGCGCAGCTCGGGGCTCAAGCTCAATGGCTTCGCCGCCCTGCTGGTGCTGCTCGGCTGTGTGGTGGCCGCGGCGCTGCACCAGCTGTTCGACGTGCCGCTGCCGGTGATCCTCGGGGTCTTCTCCGGTGCCGTGACCAACACCCCTTCGCTGGGGGCGGGCCAGCAGATCCTGGCCGAACTTGGGGCGGATCCGGGCTCCACCGGCCTGATGGGGATGGGCTATGCGGTTGCCTACCCGTTCGGGATCTGCGGCATCCTGCTCACCATGTGGCTCATTCGCATGTTCTTTAACGTCAAGATCGACGAAGAAGCAGCCGCGTTCGAGCAACAGGCGGGCAAAACCAAGGAGAGCCTGCAAACCATCAATATCGCGGTGCGCAACCCCAACATGCACGGCCTGATGCTTGGCGAGATCCCGAGCCTGGACGAGGCCGATGTCATCTGTTCCCGCCTCAAGCGGGGTGACGAACTGATGGTGCCCAAGCCCGACTCTCGCATCGAGCTCGGCGATCTGCTGCACCTGGTGGGGGAGCGCCATGCCCTGCACAAGGTGCTGCTGGTACTCGGGGAGGAGGTGGATACCTCCCTCTCTACCCGGGGCACGGATCTGCGGGTCGAGCGGGTGGTGGTCACCAATGAGCAGGTGCTCGGCAAGCGGATCCGGGATCTCGACATCAAGCAGAAATATGATGTGGTCATCTCGCGCCTCAACCGGGCCGGCATCGAGCTGGTCCCGACCAGCCAGACCAGCCTGCAGTTTGGCGACATCCTGAACCTGGTGGGGCGGCTCGATGCCATCGAAGCCGTGACCAGCGTGGTCGGCAACGTCCAGCAAAAACTGCAGCAGGTGCAGATGCTGCCGGTCTTCATCGGCATCGGATTGGGTGTATTGCTCGGCTCCATTCCCTTCTATCTGCCGGGATTCCCGGCGGCCCTCAAGCTGGGTCTGGCGGGCGGCCCCCTGGTGGTGGCCCTCATACTGTCGCGCATCGGCAGCATCGGCAAGCTCTACTGGTTCATGCCGCCGAGCGCCAACCTGGCGCTGCGGGAGATAGGCATAGTGCTGTTTCTGGCGGTGGTGGGGTTCAAGTCAGGGGCCGGTTTCATCGACACCCTGATCAACGGGGATGGTCCCGCCTGGATGATGTATGGCGTGGCCATCACCCTGATCCCGCTGCTGGTGGTCGGGGTGCTGGCGCGCCACTATGGCAAGGTCAATTATCTCACCCTGTGCGGCCTGCTGGCCGGCTCCATGACGGATCCTCCCGCCCTGGCCTTCGCCAACGGCATGCACCCCACCAGTGGCGCCAGCGCCCTGTCATACGCGACCGTCTACCCCCTGGTGATGTTCCTGCGGATCATCTCTCCCCAGCTGCTGGCCATCCTGCTCTGGGCCGGGGCCTGAATCGACGTGAAATGGGAGCCAAAAAGGCTCCCATCTTCGTTCTGTCATTTTTGATGCTATTGATTTAACTAATTTTATTACCCTTCAAACACCCTTCGTTTTCGGCGCGAATCCAAGCCTCATTTCGGTCTGTTCGTTCGATTTTTCTCACTGGTATCTGGTCGGACTAACGGGCACATTGGAGGCTGGAAATCTATGCCCATTGATATTTCAGGAGAAACCATTGAGCAGCAAGAGCATCGTACTGGATCAGGATGTCGTCGTTACCCAATTGCAAGGCAAAGTCTACCTGGTTGCCGCTGACGGGAGCCAGACGCTTCTTTCTGAAGGTGATGTGCTGCCCAAGGATGCAGTATTGCTCGCTCCTGAAGGGGCCAGCTTCCAGGGGGGGGAGACCACCTTTACCCTGAGCCCGAGCAACACTCCCGAGTCTGAAGAGTCCCAGTTGGCACAGGGGGATGTACCTGACGACATCGCCGCCCTGCAGCAGGCGATTCTGGCGGGGACAGACCCGACCCAGGCATTTGAAGCGTCGGCGGCGGGCGGGGCACCCGCTGCGGGCAACGTAGGCGGCGTTGCTGGTGCCAGCGGCAACGGTGGCTTCATCACCATCGACAGAACCGGTGATGCCACCATCTCCACCGCCGGCTTTGATTCCGCCAATCCGGATGATGCCGCTCCGCTGGCCGAAGCGCAGGATGACGAGGATGAGCTCCTCGATCTCACCGCACCCACCATCACTGTGTCCGCGCCGGACAACATCAACGACAGCACCCCGACCCTCACCGGGACCACGGATGCCGCTCCCGGCAGCACAGTGACCCTGGTGGTGACCGATGCCAACGGCAACCAGCAGACCCTGATCACCACTGTCAATCTGGATGGCAGCTTCAGCGTGGATGTGCAGACTCCTCTGCCGGACGGCGGCTATGACGTGACCGCCAGCGTGACCGATCCTGCCGGCAATACCGGCACCGCCACCGACGATGGTAGCGTGGACAGCACGGCGCCTTCTGTCACTGTGACTGCGCCGGACAACACCAACGACAGCACCCCGACCATCACGGGCACCACAAATGCCACCCCTGGCAGCACTGTGACCCTGGTGGTGACCGATGCCAATGGCAACCAGCAGACCCTGACGGCCACAGTTCAGCCGGATGGGTCTTACAGCTCTAATGTGGTCACCCCCCTGCCGGATGGCGGTTATGAGGTGACTGCCAGCGTGACCGATCCTGCCGGCAATACCGGCACCGCCGCCGATGATGGCAGCGTGGACACCACCGCCAACATCACGGTGAGCCTGGATGACGTGAACGGTGACAATGTGGGCAACGCGCCCATCAGCGGCACCTCCGATGTCGGCCCGGGTCGCACAGTGACCCTGACCATCACGGATGCCAATGGCGACAAGGTGACCGTCACCGCCGTCACCGATGCCAATGGCAACTACAGCACCACCGCGGACCTGGGTGGTCTGGCGGATGGCAACCTGACCGTCGAGGCCAGTGTCACAGATGCCGCGGGCAACCGTGCTGATGCCCGTGATGACACCACCTTGCTCGACACCACGGCGCCGGTAGACCTCGCCA
>NZ_CDBZ01000091.1 GCF_000819985.1 Aeromonas media
GGGGCGGGCAAGAGCTCCCTGCTCAAGCTCTTGATGCGGCTGGCCAATCCCACGGCCGGTGCCATTACCATGGGGGGCGTGCCCATCGATCAGCTACCCCTGGGCACCCTGCGCAACCAGTTTGCCTATGTGCCCCAGGAGCCCTTCCTCTTCTCCACCACCATCGCCGCCAACATCGCCCTCGGCAAGCCGGAGGCAAGCCAGGAGGAGATAGAGCGGGTGGCGCGCATCGCCTGCGTCCACGACGACATAGTTCGTTTCCCCAGAGGCTATGAGACCGAAGTGGGAGAGAAGGGGGTGACCCTCTCCGGTGGCCAGAAGCAGCGCCTCGCCATTGCCCGCGCCCTGCTGCTGGATGCCCCCATCCTGGTACTGGATGACGCCCTGTCGGCGGTGGATGCCCACACAGAGCAGCAGATCCTGCTGGCGCTCAAGGCCCACAGACGGACCCTTATCCTGGTGAGCCACCGCATGACGGCGGTGGAGCAGGCCAACGAGATCCTGGTGCTGGAGCAGGGAGCCATCAGCGAGCGCGGTGCCCACGGTGCCCTGATGACCCACAACGGCTGGTATGCGGACATGGTGCGCTATCAGCGCCTGGAACAAGACGTGGAGGAGAGCCTGTGAGTTCGATGATGAGACGAGTGGTTCCCCTCATCCCCAACCCTTCTACCGCAAGGGGAGAAGGGTGCAAAGAGAGTCAATTCCCTGAGAGTGCTGTGCTGGAGGCAAGTCTGTGAACCCGACCATCAAACGGCTGCTCACCTATTGCGCCCGCTATCCCCGCTGGCTGGTGCAGGCGGGCATCTGCCTGCTGCTGGCCACCGGCGCCGAAGTGGCCGGGCCCCTGCTCATCAAACTCTTCATCGACGACTATCTGGCGCCGCGCCAGCTGGTGTGGCCCGACATCGCCGCTCTTGCCGCCGGTTATCTCGGCCTTCAGGTGCTCTCGGCGGCGGGTTTTTACCTGCAATCCCTGCGCTTCAACCGCATCGCCCAGGCAGTGGTGCAGACCCTTCGCGAGCAGGTGTTTGCCACCGCCATCCGGCTGCCGGCCCGCTATTTCGACAAGCATCGCTCGGGCTCCCTCATCTCCCGCATCACCAACGACACCGAGGCGATCATGAACCTCTATGTGCAGGTGATTGGGCTGCTGGTGCAAAAAGTGGTGCTCTTGTGCGGTATCCTCATCTCCATGGCGTTGCTGGATCTGCGCCTGATGCTGATGTGCGCCACCCTGCTGCCGGCGGTGGGGGCCGTGATGTGGCTCTACCAGAAATTGAGCGTACCCGTGGTGCGGGCGACCCGCAGCCTGCTCTCCGACATCAACAGCCGGCTCAACGAGTCCCTGCAAGGGATGCCGGTCATTCAGGCCATGGTGCAGGAGCACCACTTCGCCAATGCCTTTGCCGAGGTGAACCAGCAGCACTGGCAGGCCAGGATCAAGAGCCTCAAGATCAACGGCATACTGCTGCGCCCCCTCATCGATCTCTTCTACATGATGGTGCTCATCGGCCTGCTCGCCCTGTTTGCCCACGAGGGGTTGAGCACAGGCAGCGCCATCCAGGTGGGGGTGCTCTACGCCTTCATCAGCTATCTGGGGAGAATGATCGAGCCCCTCATCGAGATGACCAACCAGCTCAACCAGTTGCAGCAGGCCATGGTGGCGGGGGAGCGAGTCTTTGCCCTGCTGGACGAATCCCGGGAGAGCACGCAAGGGGAGAGCCCTGCGTTGCAGGGGCGGGTCAGCTTCGAGCGGGTGAGCTTCTCCTACGATGGCCAACAACCGGTGCTGCAGGAGGTGAGCTTTGCCACCCGTCCCGGCCAGATGCTGGCGCTGGTGGGTCACACCGGCAGCGGCAAGTCCACCATCATCAGCCTGCTGATGGGCTTCTATCCGCTGGATCAGGGCTGCATCCGCTTCGATGATCACCCCATGAGCGCGCTGTCGCTCTCGGCGGTGCGCCGCAGCATAGGCCTGGTGCAGCAGGATCCCTTTATCTTCGTCGGGACCCTGGCGGAAAATCTGCGTCTTGGCCGTGACGGCATCCTTGATGCGACGCTCTGGCGAGCACTGGAGGAGGTGCAGCTGGCCGCGTTCGTGCGCCATCTGCCACAGGGGCTGGAGACCCTGATGGAGGAGGGAGGCAAGAACCTCTCCGCCGGTCAGCGCCAGCTGCTTTCGTTTGCCCGCGCCTTGGTGGGGGATCCGCGCATCCTCATCCTGGACGAGGCGACCGCGAGCGTGGACTCCCAGACCGAGCTCGCGCTCTCCCAGGCGCTCTCGGCGGCGCGCCGTGGCCGCACCACCATCGCCATCGCCCACCGGCTCTCCACCATAGTCGATGCAGACGAGATCCTGTTGCTCTCCCGCGGCCAGGTCAGCGAGCGTGGCACCCACGGCGAGCTGATGGCGCTGGGGGGCCACTACGCCCAGCTGTTCGAGATGCAGAGCCAGGGGGCCTGGCTCGAAGAGAAGCGAGCCTGAGGTTCCTCATAAAAAACAGCCGGCAGATGCCGGCTGTGTTGTTTCCAGGATTGGGGAGGATCAGACCGTGGCCTTGCTGCGTGCGATCAGCTTGGGCTCCAGGGGCGGGAAGTCGTCGTTGAAGAAGGTGTCGGCTTCCTCGATCTGGGCCTTGCGCTGCTTCTGGATGAAGTTGTCGAAGTCGCGCTTGATTTCCGGATCCTTCAAGGCCTCGTAGTCGAACACGTTGGCGGCATAGAGGTAGTTGAAGTGGATGTCGACAAACTCGGCGCTGGCACAGGCGGAGGTGAACTTGCTGTTCTGGCGATCGAAGTTGACGCGGTACTGCTTGATCTTGGGCACATAGACCAGCTCATTGCCCACCTTGAACACTTCGACCGTGACCCCCACGGTGATGGTCTTGTAGAAGTCCTTGTTGTTCTCCACCCCGAAGCGGATGGCATCCCCCTGCTTTTGCAGGAACTTGTTGAAGCTGGCCAGCGCCGTGGTGCCCTGGCTCACCACCACGTCCATGATGAAGTTGATGAAATCGGTGGCGATGCTGAGCCCCTTGATGTGGCGGCTGTAGCTCTGCTGATCGATCTTGCTCGGCCCCATCAGGGGGATCTTGGAGAGGGCCCTGGCCCAGAGATCCGCGTCCGTCTTGTACTGCTCGCCATAGGCTTCGGCGTAACGGTTGATGTAGGCGGTGACCACGGAGGTGATGGCGATGAGGTAGGCCTTCTGCTCCGCCAGCTTGGCCATGACGGCGGGATCGTCCAGCAGCTCGTTGGCCACGATGAACTCCACCAGGCCGTCCTTGTCGGCATAGGGATCATTGCCCACCGCCCGGACGGTGTCGGGTAGATTGATGTCGTTGAAGAAGGCCTCGGCCTCGGCGAACTGATCATGGTTGCTCAGGCGGTTGGCCGGTGCCTCGCGCACCAGCTGGCAGAGCACGATCTCGGCCTCGTAGTCCGACTCGCGCCACAGGGGAGCCTGGGCCTGGTTGCCGAAGGTTTTCTTGTAGGCGAGGTTGAAGTCGAACAGCACAGAGTTGCAGCCGCAATCCATGGCGAAGTCGACGGTGTAGCTGAGCGGCCCGGTGGGCAGAGGTTTGCTCATCTTGCCCTTGGCGCTGAGGTTGGCATAGCACTTGAGGTACTCCCGGCCAAACAGCTCAAAGGCACGGTTGTTGTTGAAGTTGAGCAGGAAAGTACCGGCGCTCTCGCCCCCGTTGAACAACTGTTGCACGTGACTCATCTCTCTATCCTTATGGTGAGATTGGTAAACGGGTTGACCCGGTGCCGAGTGGCTACTTCCGGGCCAGCAACAGCCTAGCGAGGGGGGAGGCATTTCGTTACTGCGATTATTCTCAGTGGCGCTGGCGAGAGGGTGAACTAGCGCCTGGGCAATCCCATTTATCGTTAGCTTTCATCCGGCTAGGGGTGTAATGAAAGTGCCATATGGATTCTTAATGAAAAAAATGTCTGGCACGAAGAGAGAATGGCACCCCTTAGGCGAGGATATCAGGGTCAGTCTCTCCCCATCGAATGCAGCGGCGCCCATCATTTGAATGACAAAGAGGTCCGGGAGCCGATCGTCCTCACAGCGATAGCAACGGAGGCTTGTCTATTGGGGAGTGGGCTGGCAACATTTCGTTCACACTAACTCATCGGATCAGTTTGCAATGGACCTGCAACGCTTCAAAGCCAATCTCGCCCTGCGCCTGTTTGCCTGGCGCTATATTCCGGTCATCGGTTTTTGCGCCCCCGTCATCGAAGAGATGAACGCCAAGGCGCTGCGCATCCGCATTCCGCTGGGCTGGCGCACCCGCAACCACCTGGGCAGCATGTACTTCGGTGCGCTGGCAACTGGCGCCGATCTGGTGGGTGGCTTGCTGGTGATGGAGAAGGGGCGGGCACGGCGCAAGAAGGTGCACTTTGCCTTCAAAGACGTGCAGGGGGAGTTTCTGAAGCGCCCCGAAGGGGATGTGCAGTTTGATTGCGCGGCCGGCGAGACCATCGACGCCATGATCGACGAGTCCCTGGCGACGGGGCAGCGCATCAACCGCCCCATCCAGGTGGTGGCCACCTGCCCGTCGCTCAACGGGGATGAGGCGATGGCGCGCTTTGTGCTGACCCTGTCGATCAAGGCCAGCTAGGCAGCCCCTGCTGGGCGTCAGGGTTCGGCCGATGGCCGGGCTCTGGTGCCATTGAGGATCAGGCCGCGAGACTTAAAGGATCTCGGGGCTGATACCTTCCTTTACCACAACTTTCATGCCGTTGAAGTTGACCACCTGCTCGGCCACTATCTTGCAGCGCTTGCGGGTCTCGACCTGACCGTCCACTTCCACCAGACCCTCTGCGACCAGCGCCTTGGCGGCACCGCCACAATCGGCCCAACCCTGATGTTTGATCAGGTCACACAAGGCAACGAAGGGGTGACCTTCGAGCAGAAACGTCTCCATGGGAAATCCTCTAGCTGGATGAATGCCTACACGGCAGGGCGGCCATTTTAGGCAGTTAGGCGGGGCAGGGAAAGGGCCAGGGCTCAATTGTCCCGAAAAAGGGGAACGGAGCGCGGCAAACAATCAGCCCGGCGAGGGCCGGGCTGATTGTGTCTGTGTGCCGTCGGTGCTCAAGGCAGCTTGACCACCGCTTCCCCCGTCACGGCGAGGGCGCCGCCTTGGGTGAAGATGCGGGTGGCCAGGGTGGCGATGGGCTTGTCGTCCCGCATGGCAATCACCTCCACCTCAGCCGTCACCTCGTCCCCGACAAAGACCGGCAGCTTGAAGCTGAGGTTCTGGCCCAGATAGATGCTCCCCTTGCCCGGCAACTGCTGGCCCAGCAGCCCGGAGAAGAGGCTGGCGAGCAACATACCGTGGACGATGGGGCGCTCGAACGCCGTGGTGGCGGCGAAGGCCGGATCCAGGTGCAAGGGGTTGAAATCCTCCGAGAGCGCGGCGAAGGCGGCCACCTCCGTCGCCCCGAACCGCTTGGTCAGGTGAGCCTTCTGGCCTATTTCAAGGGATTGTGGGCTCATGCGGCGTCCTCCTCGGTAGCGCTGGCAAAGAGCCGCACCTTGACATAATGGCCGGGGGCGGGGGCCAGCCCCTCCGCCGGGATCCGCGCGGGAACGGGTTCCGACCCCTCGTCACGGCTCTGGATAAAGCCCATCATCTCGGGCCACCAGGATCCGCCCTGGTGCCTCGCCCCAGCAAGCCAGCTCTCCGGGCTCTCGGCCTCGGCCTCGCTCTGCCAGAAGCCGTACTTGTTGGCATCCGGCGGGTTGATGATGCCGGCGATGTGGCCCGATTCCGCCAGGATGAAGCGCTGCTCCCCGCCGAACAACTTCATGCCCTGCCAGGTGCCCTGCCAGAGGGCGATGTGATCGTCCACCGCCGAGACCAGCAGCACAGGGGTCTTCACCTTGGCGAGATCGATGCGGGTGTTGCGGATCTTGAGCTCCCCCTTCACCAGCTGGTTCTCCAGATAGAGACGACGCAGCAGGCTGTTGTGGGTCTTGCCCGCCACATTGGTGCTGTCGCTGTTCCAGTGCAGCAGATCGAAGGCCACCGGGCTCTGCCCCTTGAGGTAGCTGTCGATGTAGTAGTTCCAGTAGAGGCTGTTCTCCCGCAGCAGGCTGAAGGAGACCGCCAGCTGGCGCCCGTCCATGATGCCCTTGGCCTCATTTTGCGCCTCGAGCGCCGCTATGATGGGCTCGTGGATGAAGATGCCAAGCTCCCCGGGCTGGGAGAAGTCCAGCAGGGTGGTGAACAGGGTGGCGGTGCGCACCCGCTGCTTCTGGCGCCGCGCCGCCAGCCAGCCCATGGCCAAGGAGAGGGCAGTGCCGCCGATGCAGTAACCGATGCCGTGCACCTCCCGCTCGCCGGTGGCCGCCTCCACGGCGTCCAGGGCGGCGATGACCCCGTCCACCACGTAGTCGTCGAGATCGACTTGCGCCTGTGCCACCCCCGGGTTGCGCCAGGAGATCATGAACACCGTCTGGCCCTGGGCGACCAGCCAGGCCACCAGGGAGTTCTGGGGCCGCATGTCCATGATGTAGTACTTGTTGATGAAGGGGGGCACGATCAGTACCGGGGTCTTGCCCACCGTCTCGGTGGTCGGGCTGTACTGAATGAGCTCATAGAGCTCGGTGCGCTGCACCACCCGGCCCGGGGTGGTCGCCAGATCCCGGCCGAGCTCGAAGGCGGATTCGTCGGTCAGGCGGATGTTGAGCTGATCGGCGCTGCGCTCCAGATCCTCGGCCAGCAGAGCCAGCCCGCGTACCAGATTCTGGCCGTCGGACTCCAGGGTGAGTTTGAGCAGCTCCGGATTGGTGGCCAGGAAGTTGCTGGGGGCCATGGCGTTGACGTACTGACGGGTGAAGAAACGCAGCCGTTCCCGGCTCTTCTGGGGGACGCCCTCCAGGGCATCCACCGAGGCCAGCAGGTGCCTGGCGGTGAGCAAGTAAGACTGCTTGAGGTAGTCATAGAGGGGGTGCTCGCTCCAGGCCTCGGCCTTGAAGCGGCGATCGCTGCGCTCCGGGGTGATCACCGGCTCGCTCTGCTGGCCTGCGCTCTTGAGCAGGGTGTGCTGCATCAGCTTGAGCTGATCTTGCCACCAGTTCATCTGAGACTGGATCAGTTGCCAGGGCTGCTGGCTGCCTTGCTCCAGCACCTGGCCCAGATCGTCCAGATTGGTCTGCAGAAGGGCCTGGGCTGTACGCTCTGTCTGGGCCTTGGCCATGGCCAGCAGCTTTTCATTGTAGTGGGCCAGGGCCTCGAACAGCGGGCCATAAGATGGTTGGCTCATGTGCTCTCCTTCACCCACACCCGAGGCGGGAACGAGCCCGTCCTGTCGAGTCGTGGGGAGATGTGGCTGCCCGAGCGGGCAGCCAGGGGTTATCAGGCCTTGCCCGTGCTCTTCTTGATGCCGTCCGCGGTCAGGGTATCCAGTTCTTCCTTGAACTGCTGGCCGAGGGCGCTCAGCTTCTGGATATCGTCCAGCATCTGGCGGGAGAGCTGGCTGGCGGTCTCCAGTTGCACTGTGCCGAGCGCTGCCAGGCTCTGGGTATCCTGCACCTTGCTCACGGCCTGCAACTGGTTGAGGCCCAGTTCGGCGTAGGCGTTGGCGGAGGCGAGCTGCAACCGGGTCAGCTGTTCAATATTGCTGGCCAGCAACTGGTTGTAGCGGGTGAGGGGGGAGGCAAAGCCTTGCATCTGCTCGGTAAAGCTCTTGAGTATGTCCATATTCATCATGCGTCTCCATTTCGGCTGAACTGTATTGTTATGAGCCAACTGGCCCAGAGTGGGTACAACTCGTCATCCATGTTCACGTGTTGTTTGCTCTGTTCAAACACACGTTTGAGCATTCTGCAATCAAATGCGGTTTGGTGTAAATGACATAAATGTTAATATCTGTTTGAATTTTTTTGTCAGCGTTCCTCGCCGGGAGTGGGGTCAGACGAGAGGTGACGCACGGGGCCTGGTGCACGCTCGTCCCGCCAGCGCCGCGCTGGTAGGCTGGCACGTCATTCAGACTGCCAAGGAATCCCGATGAACCCTCTCGCCCTGCTGCTCGGTTGCTCCGCGCTGGCCCTCGCCGGCACCGCCCAGGCCAGCACTCCGGTCCAGATCTCCCTGCCCGGCATCAACCTGCCTTCGTCCCACCAGGTGGAAGGCGCACGCGCCTCCTTCCTGTATGGCCGCACCGGCCAGGTGAAGGGCATTGACCTGCCGGTGTTCGCACTCTCCGACGTGGATCAGTTCACCGGTCTGCAGCTCGGCATCTTCTTCGGCGCTGGTCGGGTGCGCCATCAGTTCGGCGGGGTCGCCATCAATGCCGTCAACTGGCATGAGGGGCAGGACACCGGGGTCAACCTGGGCTTCGTCAACCTGACCAACAATGTGCAGGGGCTGAACTGGGGGGCGGTCAACATCGCCCAAGGCAATGCCTTGGCCAACGTCGGCTTTGTCAATTATGCCGAGCGCACCACCTTCCAGCTTGGTTTCATCAATGCCACAAAACACCTTGATGGTCTGCAGATAGGCCTCGCCAACTACGCCGAGAACGGCATCTTCCCCATCTTGCCCCTCATCAATTTCAAGAAATCCTTCTAGGAGGGGAGCCTGACCTTGCTTTAGGAGGCGCAGCCATTACCCTGTGCTCCATCAATAGTGAGCAAAGGTGACAGGGGCATGACAACGGAACACATGGATGCGATCGGCATCGGTTGGGATGTAAGGGGCTGGCAGGGCAATGCCCAGGCGGTGGCCGTGGTGGGCTGGCAGAGCCGCACGCAGCAGTTGCACTGGCTCGGGGTCTCCCCTCTGTTTCGATTGAGCTCCCGGGTGGCGCCGGATCTGGATGCCTTGCTGCGTCCGGCGCTGCAAGACGAGATGGCGCTGATGCAGGCGCTGGCCTGCCCGCGACTGGCACTCGGCATCGACGCCCCGCTGGCATTTCCCCGTGCCCTCGGCGAGTTGCTGGCGGGGAGGGGCGTCGAGTGCGCCGTGCCCCAGCGGGAGATAGACAACCCCTATGCCTATCGGGACTGCGAGCGCTGGTTGCATCAGCAATACGGCAAGAAGCCGCTATCGGCCACCTTCGACAGACTCGGCAACAACGCCACTCTGGCGCTCTCCATGTTGCCGCGCCTTGGGGGTCTGCAGCTTGTGCCCAGATTGGCGCCCCATGCCGAGCGCGCCGTGCTGGAGGTCTATCCGGCCCTCGCCAAGGTGGCAGGCAAGGCCTCACCGGCCAGGGAGGAGGTAGCGGCCTCCTTGCCAGCTGATGTGGTGGCCGGGACGGATCGCTACGACGCCGCCCTCTGCGCCCTGATGGCGCTGCAATATGCCGCCGGGGGAGCCGTCACCTCCCTGCCGGATCTTGTCTCTGTGCCCCCCGACTTCCCCCTGGACGAAGGCTGGGTCTATCACTTCGCCAGGCCCTAAGCCTTAACTACAAAGCCCGGGGTCATCGGCCTCGGGCTCAGTGCCATCCACGCCTAGTCGCTCTTACTCGATGCTGTCTCCCGCCATCCGCCTGCCTGTATTAAAAATGCCCTCATATGCCATCAAACAAGAGTATGAAGAACCCATGTCACACCGACGAGACCGAGACGGTTTTGGTTCGCCAAGTTGAACAAGGGCGGAGGACGTTGGCGCAACACTCCATGGAATGGTCATTTCGCCGCATAAATGGTGAGGGTTACCGGGAATCACTGGCAGAGCCCGCTCTGCATCCGATATATTGCCCGCTTTCCTCATGCTTCTTCAGTGGTGGTGTCGATGAAACGCATTCTCTCTATCCAGTCCCACGTGGTATTTGGCTGTGCCGGCAACAGCGCCGCCGTCTTCCCCATGCGCCGTCTCGGCATGGAGGTCTGGCCCGTCAACACGGTGCAGTTTTCCAATCACACCCAGTACGCGGCAGGCTGGCAGGGGATGGCAATGCCCGCCGGCCATATCAGCGCCCTGTGCAAGGGGCTGGGGGATATAGAAGTACTGGGGCGGTGCGATGCCGTGCTGAGCGGCTATCTGGGCTCGGCGGAGCAGGGGAGCGAGATCCTGACCGTGGTGGCTGCGGTCAAGGCGGCCAATCCGGCGGCTATCTATTTTTGCGATCCCGTCATGGGCCACCCGGAGAAGGGGTGCATAGTCGCCCCCGGTGTGACCCGCTTCCTCACCGAGCAGGCGCTGCCGGTGGCGGACATCATGGCCCCCAACCTGCTGGAGCTGGAGACCCTGTGCGGCGCCCACCTGACGACCCTGGCCCAGACCCGCGCCGCCGCCCACCAACTGCTGGAAAGCGGCGTCAAGATGGTGCTGGTCAAGCATCTGGGGCGTGCCGCCCGCGAGCCGGGTCGCTTCGAGATGCTCTTGGCTACCCCGGATGGGGATTACCTGATCGCCCGTCCGCTCTATGAATTTGCCCGCCAACCGGTGGGGGTGGGGGATCTCATCAGCGCCCTGATGCTGGCCAACCTGCAGGCGGGGTTTGATGCGGTGACGGCGTTTGAGCGCACCAATGCGGCTGTGGATACTGTGCTGCGGCACACCTGGCAGGCGCAGGCCTACGAGTTGCAGCTGATCGCGGCCCAGGCCGCCTTCGCCGAGCCGCAGATCGCACACAGGGCCGAGCGGCTGGCCGACGGGGTGGTGTGATGCCTCAACCGTGATCGGCCAAGCTCATCCTTGGCTGATCACGGTTGTACGGCCTGAAAATGCTCCACTGTGGGGAAGGGATCGTAGAAGTGGTGGAGCAGCGCCTTCCACTCCTGATACTGAGGGGAGCCGCGAAATCCCTGGGTATGATCCTCGAGCCGTTGCCAGTTGACCAGCAGCAGGTAGCGGTGGGGATCGGTCAGTGAGCGTTGCAACTGGTGGCCGGCGTAACCGGGCTGGGTGCTGATGATGCACTGGGCCTGCTCGAATGCCTGCTCGAAGGCGGCAGCCTGGCCCGGGATGATCTGCAGCGGGGCGACTTCCAATATCATGATGGATCCTTGCCGTTTCTCGATGAAGGGGCCATTTCAGCAGCGAATGCACCAATAAACAAGGTCAGCCTCAGGGCCTTTCTCTTGTACGCAAGCTCCCGAACATCACTCAGATTTTATTGAGCTCTTGTTCCCGCCAGTGGGCACCATCTTTTGTTATCGGCCCAGGGCAATTTCACATGCCACTCACCAACCCCATCCAATGAGCACAGGCACAATCTGCTCAGGTTGAACGCCATGACCCGCTGCCTTGCCCTGTTCCCGCCGAGATGGAAGGTGTCTACTGGTTCACGGCTGCGCATGCACAACAACATGCGCTGTTACTGGTGCTGGAAGAGAGGCTCATGCTCTCCTTTGGTCATCGGAGCGTGCACACACCAGCGAGTTATTGCTGTTGGCGGCCACAGAACAGCCGGTGGTCGGGTTGATGGCACAGAAAACATGGGCCAGTGATATTCGTCAGCAAAGCCAGCGGTACCTGCATGCCACAAGGCCTTACCAGGAGAAGGAGAGCGACAAGTGGGAGGGGAGATCAAGAGAGGTGGCCGAGATGACCAGGGTCATCTCGACAATCCCGGTTTGGCGCAAGGGGCGGGCTTGGGCATAATGACGCCCCATCACCATGTACCTTGTCCCGCGCCTACAACGTTCGGGGAGGGGACATGGCAACGCGCAGAGGAGACAAGATGAAATTTATCGGCGCCCACGTCAGTGCGGCCGGCGGGGTGGAGAACACCATAGCCCGTGCCCAGGCTATCGGGGCCAACGCCTTCGCCCTGTTCACCAAGAATCAGCGCCAGTGGCAGGCGGCGCCTCTGTCGCAGGCCAGCATCCGCGCCTTCAAGCAGGCTTGCGACAAGGGGGGCTTTCGCCCCGAGCAGATCCTGCCCCACGACAGCTACCTCATCAACCTGGGCCACCCCGATCCCGATGCCCTGGCCAAGTCACGGGATGCATTTTTGGACGAGATCAAACGCTGCGAGCAGCTCGGGCTCTGCTATCTGAACTTTCACCCCGGCAGTCACCTCAAGCAGATCCCCGAGGCGGCGAGTCTGAAACTGGTGAGCGAGTCCATCAACTGGGCGCTGGAACGCAGCGAAGGGGTTACCGCGGTGATCGAGAACACCGCCGGCCAGGGCACCAACCTCGGCTGGTCGTTCGAACACCTGGCCACCCTGATTGAGGGGGTGGAGGACAAGAGCCGGGTCGGCGTCTGCTTTGACACCTGCCACGCCTTCGCCGCCGGTTACGATCTGCGCACCCCGGAGTCCTGCGTCGCCGTGTTCGCCGACTTTGACCGCATCGTGGGCTTTGAGTACCTCAAGGGGATGCATATCAACGGGGCCAAGTGTACCTTCGGTAGTCGGGTCGATCGCCACCACAGCCTGCGGGAGGGGAATCTCGGGGAGGCGGTATTCCACCACATCATGAACGACCACCGTTTCGATGGCATTCCGCTTATCCTCGAGACCATAGACGAGACGATCTGGAGTGACGAGATAAGCTGGCTGCGCAGCCTGGCCAGGGCCTGAGCCGCAGGGACAGCCCGAATAGATGGTGCTGTCCCGTCCTATGGCCGGGGCCATTACCCACACGAGGAGACAAGATGCAATCACAGGGAACCGCGCCACTGCTGCGCTGGGGGATCGCCGGGGCGGGTGCCATCGCCAGGCGTTTTTGCCGCGACGTCAATCAGTACGCCAGGGGCGGGCGTGTGGTGGCGATCGCCGCCCGGGATCAGGGGCGGGCCGACGAGTTCGCCCGTGAGCAGGGGCTGGAGTTTGCCTATGGCAGCTATCAGGCCCTGGCCGAGAGCCCCGAGGTGGAGGCCGTCTATGTGGCTGTGATCCACCCACAGCACGCCGCCCTGATCAGGCAGATGCTGCTGGCGGGCAAGCACGTGCTGGTGGAGAAACCGGCGGTGACCCGGTTGAGGGATTGGGACGCCCTGGTGGCACTCGCCCATGAGCGCGGCCTGTTGCTGCTCGAAGCCATGAAGGTGATGTGTTTCCCCGCCATGCGTGCCCTGCTGCAGCGGCTGCCTCTGCTGCCCGCGCCCCGCAACCTGCGCGCGGCGTTTGGCTCGGCCCCGCCCCGGGTCGGCAAACTGTTCGATCCTGCCCTGGACGGCGGCGCCGCCTGGGATGTGGGGGTCTACCCGCTGTGGCTCTATGCCGCCCTCTGCGAGCGACTGGGGCTCGCGACCAAGGCCCCCGAAGTGGCGCTGGAACGGGCACCGGGGGAGGTGGACCTCGCGGCCCGCTTCAACTTCGGCGGCCCCTTCTCGGCCGAGCTATGCGCCTCCATCGCCGAAGATCTCGACAGAGAAGCCTGGCTCTCGGGGGAGGAGTGGACCCTGGTCATCGAGGGCAAGTGGTGGAACCCCCAGCACATTCGCTGGCAGGGCGGTACGCCGCCGGCCGCCTGGCCGGAGGACATCTACCTGCCGGTGCAGGGGGGCGGCATGCAACACGAGGCGGATCATTTCACCGACTGTATCCGCCACCGGCTGCTGGACTCTCCCTGGCTGTCCCATGCCCTGACGCGGCGGGTGCTGGGCTGGGTCGAGACGGGGCTGCATGGTGCGGGCCGATAGCGCCACTCTTTTTCCCGCACTCCAGAGGGCGCCACGGCGCCCTCTGTTGTTTGACCGTGGCTGTAGGCTCAGGGAGTGGGCAGGCTCTGGGTACGGCAGAAGGTGAGGAAGCGGCGCAGGGCCGCGGAGTGGAACTTCTGCTTGTGCCAGACGAGGGATAGCTGGCGAGGGAAGGTCTGGCTAGGGGTGAGCGCCACCAGGCGGCCGCTGTGCAGCCGATCGGAGACCGCGAGGCGGGAGATAAAGGAGATGCCGAGCCCCTTCTCCACCGCCAGCATCACCGCCTCCAGGGTGTTGAGCTCGAGCCCCGCCTGCCAGCGCGGCAGCCTGGGCTGGATCTGCTGCTCGAACTGCTCGCGGCTCCCTGATTGGGGCTCGCGCAGCACCCAGGTTTCGCCTGCGAGCAGGGAAAGGGGCAGATCCCGCTGCCCCGCCAGGGGGTGCTGGGGCGGGGCTATGATCAGCATCTCGTCTTCAAGCCAGAACTCGCTCACCAGCTCCGGGTGATGGTTCTCCCCCTCGATGAGAGCCAGATCCAGCTCGAAGTGGGCGAGGGAGTGGCACAGCAGGTGGGTGTTGGCGATGGTCACTCTGGGGGCGGCGCCCAGCTCCTGGGCGCCGCCCGCCAGCAGACTGGGCAGCAGGTAGTTGCCTATGGTCTGGCTGGCCCCCAGGCGCAGCTGGCCGCTCGGCTCGGCATCCGGACTGAACAACTGCTCTATCTCCTGCATCCGGGTCAGCAGCTCCTCGGCGGCCGGTTGCAGCAGGCGCCCTTCGTTGTTGAGCTGGAGCCTGGGATGTACCCGATCGAACAGCGGGGTGGCGAGTTGGCGCTCCAGCTCCTGCAACGACTGGGAGACGGCCCCCTTGCTGAGGCAGAGCTCGCCCGCTGCGCCACCCAGGTTGCCGTGGCGGGCTATGGTGGCGAACACCTTGAGTTGTTGCAGGGTCAGTTTCATGTTGTTTGATTTTCCTAAACGCTTTGTTCAATTCATTTAGATATCGTAAACGATAGACCCTCTTTATCCTATGCACATCGTCATCCACAAGAGGGTACCAGTCATGATCGCACGCACCCGTCGCTCCCTTGCCGCCGCCCCGACCCCCATGGCCGGGCTGGCTCTCGGGATCGCCAGCCTCGGCTGGTGTTGGGAAAATGCCGGTCAGTTCGATGGCCGCCTGCAACTGCTGGGAGCCGCCATCGCTGCCGTGCTGCTCCTCGTTCTCACCATCAAGTTCCTGCTGCACCCGCGTCTGCTGTGGCAGGATCTCGCTCACCCTGTGGTGGGCAGCGTGGTGCCCACCTATGCCATGGGAACCATGGTGGTCTCCAAGGCGGTCGGGCTGCTGGCCCCGACCCTGGGTCAGGGGCTCTGGTTGTTTGCGGTGATCCTTCACCTGGTGTTCCTCGCCACCTTCGTCTGGCACAGGGCCAAGGCGTTTGAAATTCACCACATGGTGCCGAGCTGGTTCGTGCCGCCGGTGGGGATCATCGTGGCCGACGTCGCCTACCCGGGTGGCCCCTTCGCTGCCCTTGCCAATGGCCTGCTCTGGTTCGGCATGGCCTGCTACGGCCTGATGCTGCCGCTGATGCTCTATCGCCTCATCTTCAGCCACGAGGTGCCGGATGCTGCCAAGCCCACCATCGCCATCCTGGCGGCTCCTGCCAGCCTGTCGCTCGCCGGCTACCTGACCGTGAGCCAGGATCCCTCCCTGCTGCTGGTGGCCGTGCTGCTGGGGATAGCCGTGCTGATGACAGGCATCATCTACCTGGCCTTCATCAAGCTGCTGCGCCTGCCGTTCTCGCCGGGTTATGCCGCCTTCACCTTCCCCCTGGTGATCGGCGCCACCGCCCTGTTCAAGGTGGGTCAGTTGCTGTCGCAGTGGCCAGAGGCGGTCGACTATGTTGCGCAGATCAATCAGCTGGCCTATCTGGAACTTGGTGCGGCGACCCTGATCGTCGGCTATGTGGTGCTGCGTTACCTGATGTTTTTCCTGCCGCTGGGCCAGGTCGGCATGCTGGATCAGCCCGTGCGTCGCTAAGGTGCAGCCGGTCTCATCAACGAGCAGACCCCGCCTGGCGGGGTCTGCTGCATAAGGGCCTGGCTCAAGGAGTGAGCGGCAGTCACCGACAGGGTGACAGGAGCCTGCAGTCAATTCGTGAAAAGGCTCAAATAGTCGCTCATTCAGGTGATATTAAGGTGGTTTTCACTGGTATTACCTGTCAGGATGGCCGCAATTGCCCACTTTCACCGTTTGATAGTACCCATGCCCTCCCAAGATCCCGTGTTTGATTCTGCCTTCCAGACCCGTTTGCTGCACCCGCGTTACTGGCTGAGCTGGCTCGCCCTCGGTGTGCTCGGCGTGCTCGCCTATGTGCCGCCCCGTTTGCGTGACAAGCTGGCTGATGCCTTGGCGCCCCTGGTGCTCAAGATCTCGAAGAAGCAGGTCTACATCGCCAGAACCAACCTCGCCATCTGCTTCAAGGAGCAGAGCGAGGCAGAGCGGGACGCCATTCTGATGACCTCGATCCGGGTCGGCCTCAAGAGCCTGCTGGGGTTCGGCGAGTTCACGGTGCGCAGCCCCGAGTACCTGATGAAGCGCATCCAGGTGAGCGGATGGGAACACATTGATGCCGAGCAAGCCGCCGGCCGTCCGGTGATCCTGGTGGTGCCCCACAGCTGGCCCATCGATGCGGCGGGCTACTACTTCTCCCAGCGGGGCCTGCCCATGTGCACCATGATGAAGAGCGCCCGCAACCCGGTGTTCGACTGGCACATCAACCGCGAGCGGGCCAAGAATGGCTGCCGCGTCTATGAACGCAGCGCCGGCATCAAGCCGGTGATCAAGGCGGTCAAGTCCGGTCTGAGCTTCTTCTATCTGCCGGATCAGGATCATGGCCGCGAGGCGAGCCTGTTCGTGCCCTTCTTCAAGCATCCCAAGGCGACCCTGCCGGCCCTGCCACGGCTGGTCAAGCTGACCGGTGCCCGCGCCGTGCCGGTGCTGGCCTGCTATGACGAGGCGGCGCACTGCTACCGGCTGGAGATCGAGGCCCCCTTCGCCGACTACCCGAGCGATGACCTGATGGCCGATACCTGCCGCATGAACGATTGCGTGGAGCGGCAGCTGACTCGCCACCCGGGACAGTACATGTGGTTCCTCAAGATCTTCGATACTCGCGAGGATCAGGAGGGGGAAGACGGCCTCTATGAAGAGGGCATACGTCGCATCCGCAAGGGACTCAGCCCTCATTCCTGAACCGCAGCTTGATGTGCATTTCCAAGTGGCCCCATGTGGGCCACTTTTTATTTCTAACTAGTCTGATCAGTGACTTGGCGACCCGCCTTGGGGGATCTCGGGTAGAAAAAAATGTTAGGATCACTAAAATGACGGTCTGTTTTGATGATTCGATGGCGACCATGTCCGCACAAGATCCGGTGTTTGACACCTCCTTTCATCTGCGTCTGCTGCACCCCCGTCTGTGGGGTAGCTGGCTGGCGCTTGCCCTGCTCTCCCTGCTGGCCTGGATCCCGGCCAGCTACAGAGACAAGCTGGCCGATGCCCTGGCGCCCCTGTTGCTGCGCTTCTCCAGGAAGCAGGCCTACATCGCCGAGACCAACCTCAAGATCTGTTTCCCCGCGCTGGATGCGGCCGGGCGCGAGCGGTTGCTGCTCAAGTCCATCCGGGTCGGCCTCAAGACCTTCATGGGCTTTGGCGAGCTCACCTGGCGCAGCCCCGCCTTCCTCAAACGGCGGATCAAGGTGCGTGGCTGGGAGCATATCGAAGCCGAGCTGGCCGCCGGGCGCCCCATGATCTTCGTGGTGCCCCACACCTGGGCGGTGGACATGATCGGCCGCTACCTGACCGATGAGGGGGTGCCCCTGTGCACCATGATGAAGAGCCCCAAGGATGCGGTGTTCGACTGGTATATCAACCGCGAGCGCAGCAAAGGCGGGCGTGTCTATGAGCGCAGCGTCGGCATCAAGCCGGCCATCAAGGCCCTGCGCAGCGGCGACAGCTTCTTCTATCTGCCGGATCAGGATCATGGCCGGGAGGCGAGCATCTTCGTGCCCTTCTTCGGCCACCCCAAGGCGACCCTGCCGGCCCTCCCCAAGCTGGTGAAGCTGACCGGCGCCCGGGCCATGCCTATCCTGGCCTGCTATGACGAGGATGAGGGCTGCTACCGGCTCGAGGTGGAGCCGCCGTTCGACCCTTATCCCACCGCTGATCTGGAGGCGGATGTCAACGCCATGAACCGCACCGTGGAGCAGCAGCTCGGCCGCTTCCCCGAGCAGTACATGTGGTTTCTCAAGATTTTCGAGACCCAAGCGGATAACGAAGGGGAGGATGGCCTCTACGAAGAGGGGATCCGGCGCATCCGCCAGGGGCTGCCCCCCGAGCATTGAACCACAGGGTTCCCTTGCGGGTCGTTTTGACAACCAGGGAGAGGTGGTTGGCGCGGGGCATACCAGGCCACTCCCGGCAAGTGGCCGGTGGGGGACCAAAGCGGGGCCCTGTCTGGCCTCCCGTCATGTGCAAACAGGCGCAAACAAGGTGCAAACAAGGTGCAAATAAGGTAAAAGGGCGGTCATGAAAATTCCAAATCGAATCCAACCTCTGGTTGATGACGGCCTGGTCGACGATGTCATCAGCCGGCTGATGAGCGGCAAAGAAGCCGACGTCTATGTGGTGCGCTGCGGCGACGAGATCCGCTGCGCCAAAGTTTATAAAGAGGCCTCCAAACGCAGCTTCAAGCAGGCCGTGGTCTATCAGGAAGGGCGCAAGGTACGGGGCAGCCGCGATGCTCGCGCCATGGAGAAGGGCTCCAAGTACGGTCGCAAGCAGCACGAAGAGGTGTGGCAGAACACCGAGGTGGATGCCCTGTTCAAGCTGGCTGCTGCCGGCGTGCGGGTGCCCACCCCCTATGTCTGCCTGGACGGCGTGCTCTTGATGGAGCTCATCACTGACGCCGACGGCAACGTCGCGCCCCGCCTCAACGACGTGGCGCTCTCGCCCGAGCAGGCGCTCATCGATCACGGCAAGGTGATCCGCTACGTGGTGCGCATGCTCTGCGCCGGCCTCATCCACGGGGATCTCTCCGAGTTCAACGTGCTGGTGGACGAGCAGGGCCCCGTCATCATCGACCTGCCCCAGGTGGTGAATGCCGCCGCCAACAACCAGGCCAGGGCCATGCTGGAGCGGGACGTCAACAACATGCGCAACTACTACGGCATCTATGCTCCCGAGCTGCTCAAGACCCGTTATGCCAGGGAGATGTGGGCCCTGTTCGAAGATGGCAAGCTCGGCCCGGAAACCGAGCTGACCGGCCTGTTCGAGGAGAGTGCCGAGGCCATCGATGTGGACGGGGTGCTGCACGAGATCGAGAGTGCACAGGAAGAGGCCATGGCCCGTCGTGCCAGGCTGAAGGCCGAGCAGGAAGAGGAGTTCTGATGCGCACTTGAGGCGCGCCTCCTGTCTACTTTCCTTGTGTCAGGGCACCGACCTCTATCAGGCTGGTTGTGCAAAGGGGTTGCAATGACGAGAGGGGCTATGTGCCCCTCTTTGTTTAAGTGGTGGATCAGCCGGGAACATGGTTGCCACTTCACAAGCTGGCTCCGCAAGTCTGCCTGCTGGTTCGGCGTGCAACCACAAACACCAGTGTACACACGGCGATCGGCACCAGAAAATCCACCACACTCCCCAGTTCCCAGACGCTGGGATCGAATCCTCCCCACCAAGGCATGTTGATCCTTCGCCCCTGCCCGAACAGCGCTATCCATCTATATTCTGCCTGTGTCTGCTCTCGTGCGACAAACCATATGCACCCCATGAGGCCGCCATATCCCCAGTGCCCAAAGCGGTATCCGAAGAGTATCTGGACGGAGACAGCTGCGCTGGCGTGATAGAAGGGTGATAAATCCATAAACAATCCTTGCTGCTCACCAAGAACGCCCGCTACCGGCCGTGTTGAAACGATCGATTCCACGTCTGGCAGGTCTGCAGGCAGCTCTCGATTCGATATGTGCCGTTACGGTAAGTCTGTCTTGTCGGGCTCAGAGCCCGGCAAGGGGCGGAGCGACTAGGCGCGGCCCAACGTAACCCACCACCTCGCCGAAGCGGGGGTGTCCGCTCTCCCAATCCAGGGCGGCGGTGCGAATGGCCTCGGGGCTGAAGCTCACGAAGTTCCACCAGATCTGCAGCGGCTTGGCCAGGGGCTCGCCGCCGATGAGCAGCAGGCGGGTGTCTGGGCCGAGTGCCACCTTCAGCGCCCGGGTGCCCGGTGGCAGATAGAGGAGCTGCTCTGGGGCGAGCGCTTCCCCTGCTATGGTCGCCTCTCCCTGCAAGGGGAAGAGCCCGTGCTCGAAGGCGGGATCCAGGGAGAGGGTGATTTCTCCCCCCTGTGGGGTGTGCAGATCCAGCCCCAGGATGGGGGAGAAGTGCAGGGTGGGGGCGCGCTGGCCGCTGTGCTCGCCGATGAGCAGGGTGAGATCGATCCCCTCTTGCTGCCAGCGGGGGAGTCTCGGGTAGTGATCGAAGCGGGGCGGGGTGTGCTGATCCGCCTCGGGCAGGGCTATCCAGAGCTGGGCGGCGTGCAAGTCGGGGTGGCCGGCCAGGGACTCCTCGGTGTGGGCTATGCCCCGTCCGGCGGTCATCAGATTCACCTGGCCCGGGCGGATCACCTGCTCGCTGCCCAGGCTGTCCCGGTGGAGGATCTCCCCCGCCAGCATCCAGGTGAAGGTCTGCAGGGCGATATGGGGATGGGGCCCCACGTCCAGCCCGGGGGCGTCGGGGGCGAAGCGGGTCGGCCCTATGTGGTCGAGAAAGCACCAGGGCCCTATGGTGCGTCGCTCCTTGACCGGGAGGGCGCGGGCCACCGGGATGCCGCCCACATCGGTGAGGCGGGAGGAAATACGTTGCCACTGTTGCGTCATGTCGTGCTCCTTGCAATGGGTTGATGGCGTATGGGTTTTCGCCCTAACGGCGGCGGATCCCCGGGAAGCTTCTCATGGGGGCGAAGCCGGGTCTTATCGCCGGTCTGACGGTGGGGGTGCGCACCGGCGTGGTCATGGTGCGAGGGAGGTGGGGTCTGGCATCCACCTTGGGCTGAGTGGAGGGGGTCAGCAAAGCGTTGTCGGCCTTGGGTAGCGCCCCGGGGGCTAGCAGGCCATTCTCGGTCCTGGGGAGAGTGCCGCCTCTGTCGTCCAGCGGTGAGCGGGGGGAGTTGCCCGGGTTGCTGATGCTGGGTCTGTTCTGCCGGTTGTCACGCAGCGCCTGTTGCTGCGCCGGCGTCATGGCATGCCAGCGGCTCGCCAGATCCCCTCGCAGGGCGGCTACGTCTGGCTGGCCAGGGTTCTCCTGCCAATCCTGATACTTCTCCCTGATCTCTTGCTGGCGCTCCGGATCGAGCCCGCTCCACCACTTCTTGATCAGCTCGTCGAACTCCCCCTGGTTGTCGCAGCACCAAGGGTAGTAGTCGTCCCAATAGTAGTAGTAATCCTGATACCACCAGGGGGAGGGGACAGGCCCCCGGGCGCCCTGGCCGGTGTCCGAGCTGCTGCAGGCGCCAAGGCCCAGGGCCAGCAGGGGAATAAGGAGGGCGATGCGCATGATGCTCCAAGTGCCATGAAAGGACGCAATGGACGGATGATAGCCTGACTATGCACCAATCCGGCCGCAGATGGCAGACCCAACCCCCATAAGGCGCCAGGCCGCCCCATGACGCGGGGGAATTGCGGCCGAGCACTGTATGAACGTACAATAGTCTCATCCCAAGGCCGACCCCCTATTCTTCATGACTGCGACCCAGCCCCCCGTTCCCGCCACCCCGCCGCTCGACGGTTTTATCCTGACCCGCCACGGTCGGGACGTGCGTGGCCGCAACGGGCAGGCTACCACGACCGAAATCGTGATGTGGCTCTGGAGTGCCCAGGGGCCGGTGCGACTGGTGGTGCCGGGGCAGGAGCCGGTCTTCTTCCTGCCACAGAGCCATATGGCCGAAGCCGCTGAGTTGTTCAAGGGCGCCGGAGTGAGCGGGCGGTTTCGCCGCCTGCCCATGCACACCTTCGATGGCCGCCCTGTGGTGGGCTGCTATTTTGCCACCCTGAGCGCCTTTCACCGTGCCATCGAGCTGCTGCTCATTCGCGGGCTGGAGCACTTCGAGGCGGATATCCGGCTGCCGGAGCGCTTCCTGATGGAGCGCTTCATCACCGCCGGCGTGCGTTTCGATGGCCGGGCGGTAAAAAAGGGGGGTAGGCAGGGCTACTGGGAGGTGAACGAGGCACGCTGCGCGCCCCAGGCGGTGATGCCGACTCTCTCCTGGGTGTCGCTGGATGTGGAGTGTGCCATGGACGGGGCGCTTTTCTCGGTCGGTCTTTACAGCGAGCAGGATGCGCGGGTCATCATGATAGGCAACCCGGAGGCGGATGCCGACAGCTGGGGTACTCAGGTCGAGTGGGTGGCGGACGAGAGCGCCCTGCTCGGCGCGCTGGAGAGCTGGTTCACTCTGCACGATCCGGATCTGGTGATCGGCTGGAACGTGGTGAACTTCGACTTTCGCCTGCTGCTGCGCCGCGCCGAACTGGGCAAGCGGCGGCTGCGGCTGGGGCGAGGGCGCGAGCTCTGCTTCTGGCGCTCGTCGCGGGGGGATCCCCAGACCGGCAACGTCATCATCCCCGGGCGCATGGTGCTCGATGGCATAGATACTCTCAAAAGCGCCACCTGGCAGTTTGCCAGCTACAGCCTGGATGCGGTGGCCAGCGAGTTGCTCGGTCGCGGCAAGGATATCGAGGACGTGGCGAACCGGGGGGAGAAGATCACCGAGCTGTTCCACTCCGACAAGGAGGCGCTGGCCCGCTACAACCTGGAAGACTGCAAGCTGGTGTGGGAGATCTTCGACTACTGCCACCTCATCCCCTTTGCCATAGAGCGCGCCTCCCTCACTGGTCTCGAACTGGACCGGGTGGGGGGCTCGGTGGCGGCCTTTACCAACCTCTACCTGCCGCGGCTGCATCGCGGCGGCTACGTGGCCCCCAATCTGCCCGCCGACGGGGGGCTGGCGAGCCCCGGCGGCTATGTGATGGACTCCAAACCAGGCCTCTATCGCCACGTGCTGGTGCTCGATTTCAAGAGCCTTTACCCCAGCATCATCCGCACCTTCTGCATCGACCCCATGGGGCTGGTGGAGGGGTTGCAGCACCCCGAACAGGCCATTCCCGGCTTTCGCGGCGCCCTCTTCTCCCGCGAGCGGCACTTCCTGCCTGACCTTATCGCCACCCTGTGGGCGGCGCGGGATAGGGCCAAGGCGGCCAGCAACAAGGCGCTCTCCCAGGCCATCAAGATCATCATGAACTCCTTCTACGGCGTGCTGGGATCGGGGGGCTGCCGCTTCTATGATCCCAGGCTGGCATCATCGATCACTTTGCGTGGTCACAGCATCATGCAGCAGACCCGGGAGTGGATAGAGGCCAAGGGGTTCGAGGTGATCTATGGCGACACCGACTCCACCTTCGTTCACCTGAACAGGGAGACCAGCCCGCAGCAGGCCGAACAGATAGGCCGCGAGCTGGCCACCATGATCAACGACAACTGGACGGCGCTGATCAGGCACGAGTTCGATCTGCCCTGTTATCTCGAGATCGAATACGAGACCCACTACCGCCGCTTCCTGATGCCGACCATCCGCGGGCTGGAGAAGGGGAGCAAGAAGCGCTATGCCGGCCTGGTCGGCGGCGAGGGGCAGGAGGGGAGTGAGCAGCTGGTGTTCAAGGGGCTCGAATCTGTGCGCACCGACTGGACCATGCTGGCCAAGCAGTTTCAGACCCGCCTCTATGAGCTGGTGTTTCACGATGAAGATCCCAGCGGCTATGTGCGAACCATGGTGGATGAGACCCGTGCTGGCCTGCACGACGATCTGCTCATCTACCGCAAGCGGCTGCGCCAAAAACTCGAGGAGTATCAGAAGAACGTGCCGCCCCACGTGCGGGCGGCGCGCCTGGCGGACGAAGAGAACCTGCGCCGCGGCTTGCCCCAGCGCTATCAGCACAGGGGCACCATCGCCTATCTGATGACCCTCAACGGCCCAGAGCCGCTGGAGTACAGGCGCAGCGCCATCGACTACGAGCACTACATCGACAAGCAGCTGAGGCCGATCGCCGACGCCATCCTCCCCTTCATCGGCGAGTCGTTCGACCGTATCTGCGGCCAGCAGCTGGATCTCTTCTAGCGAGGTAGTCCCCGCAGCCGGGGCTGATCCGGGTCAGGATGACCGGGAGGGCAGGGCAACGTCAGAATGCAAAAAACCCGCTCAAAGAGCGGGCTTTTCAAATTTGGTGCGTCCTAGTGGATTCGAACCACCGACCCCCACCATGTCAAGGTGATGCTCTAACCAGCTGAGCTAAGGACGCAGGGTGCGCGATGCGGCTTTTTCATTTGCAGGGGAGTGGTGGGTTTAATTGGATTCGAACCAACGACCCCTACCATGTCAAGGTAGTGCTCTAACCAACTGAGCTATAAACCCACATCTGCAATTTATTCAAACTGTTATGGTGCGTCCTAGTGGATTCGAACCACCGACCCCCACCATGTCAAGGTGATGCTCTAACCAGCTGAGCTAAGGACGCATAACAGTGTCGTGATGGTGCGTCCTAGTGGATTCGAACCACCGACCCCCACCATGTCAAGGTGGTGCTCTAACCAGCTGAGCTAAGGACGCATCGCGAAAAGTGGTGGGTTTAATTGGATTCGAACCAACGACCCCTACCATGTCAAGGTAGTGCTCTAACCAACTGAGCTATAAACCCGCTTTTCATCACGCAAGCGAACACGACGTTGCTTGCGTGGTCGGCATACTACCCATGCCCCCAAAGGCTGTCAACAAGGGACATGCACAAAGGAGACTGTTTGCCCAGTTCTTGCGCAGCCTGTTGATTTTGCAGGCGAGCAGCTCGATTGAGCGGCGTCGTGGCGCCCTTTATTGGGCCCGGGAAAGCGCGGTGCAGGCCTCCGGGCTCGCGAAGCGGCCATAGATGAACCTCAGCCGCGCCCCCAGCATCAGGGCGGCGCCGGTGAGGCCGACGATGAAGCCGACCCAGAAACCCTGCGGCCCCATGCGCGGCACCACCCAGTCGGTCAGCCCCAGGATCATGCCGGTGGGCAGCCCCATGCCCCAGTAGGCGATGATGGTGATGTAGAAAATCGCCTGGGTGTCCTTGTAGCCGCGCAGGGCGGCGGCGGCCACCACCTGCACCGAATCGGAGATCTGGTAGATGGCGGCGAAGAACAGCAGGGTGGCGGCCAGCGTGATCACCTGGAGATCATCGGTATAGATGCCTGCGATGGGCTCGCGCAGCAACACCGTCAGGGCGGCGGTACCGGCGGCCACCGCCATGCCGAGCATCAGACCGGTGCGGGCGGCGACCCGGGCCTGCTCCGGCTGGCCTTCCCCTATGCTGTGGCCGACTCTGATGGTCACGCCGACGCCAATGGAGAGCGGCAGCATGAACACCAGGCTGGAGAAGTTCAGCGCTATCTGGTGGCTCGCCACCGTCTCGGCGCCGAAGGGTGCCAGCATCAGTGCCACCACGGTGAACAGGGTTACCTCGCAGAATATGGCCATGGCGATGGGGAACCCTAAGCGAAACAGGCGCCAGATCCGGCTGCCGTTGGGGCGTGCCAGCTGGGCGCACAGGTTGATCTTCTTGAAGTGGGGGGAGAGCTTCACGTAGGCGATCATCGCCAGCAGCATGGCCCAGAGCACGATGGCGGTGGCCACGCCGCAGCCGACGCCACCGAGTTTCGGCATGCCAAAGTGGCCGTGGATGAAGATGTAGTTGGCGGGGATGTTGACCGCCAGCCCGACAAACCCGATCACCATGGTGGGCATGGTGTGGGAGAGTCCCTCGCTGAAATTGCGCAGCACCTGGAACAGCACGAAGGCGGGTAGGCCCCACAGGATGGCGTGCAGGTAACCGGCGGTCTTCTCCGCCATCACGGGATCTACATCCATGAACTGCAACGCCAGCGGGCTGAAGTAGAGCGCCAGCATGGCGATGGGGGTCACCATCAGCGCCAGCCAGAAGCCCTGGTGCACGGCCGGGCGGATCTCGTCCCGTTTGCGGGCCCCGTTGAGCTGGGAAACGATGGGGGTGAGCGCCATGATGATGCCCTGCACCAGCAAGATGATCGGCAGCCAGAAGCTGGAGGCCACCGACACGGCGGCGAGATCCACGGCGCTGACCTGCCCCGCCATCACGGTATCGACGAAGTTCATGGCGATCTGGGCCACCTGGGCCACCAGTATGGGGCTGGCTAGGCGAACGAGCTGCTTCGCCTCGGTCCAATAACGTTGCACTGACACCTCCGAGTGGATCAGATAAAAGAGAAAAGAACGGGTAAATGAGAGGGGCTTTTATCTCCTGCCGGGAGGAGACAAAACGCGGGGGTGTCATTCTAGCCTGAAAATCCGCCAACGGGGAAGGTTGGCGGTGCATTTCTACCCGAGATCAGGCGTCTTCGTGATCGCTGATCAGCAGGTTGGCGGCGGCGTAGGCGGCCTGCTCGCGCAGATCCGCAGGCACCCTGTCGTCGCTTGCCACGGCGTTGAGCGCCCGTATGCTGGCGGCGATGGCCTGGGGCACATAGCCCTGCTCGCCGGAGCCTATCTGGTTGTAGGCGATGCGAATGGCTTCACAGCACTGATATACCTGCATTTTTGTTTCCTCGTTAAGCCTGGATTGAATGGGGTCACTATAACGATCGGGGCCCGCCTTGTCAGCCGACGCCCTTGTCTTGCACTGTGGCCGGGGGTAACCTGCCGACAATTTTATTACAGCGTGGAGACGAGACATGTTCACCGGCATAGTACAGGGAACCGCCGAACTGGTGGCCATCGAAGAGCTGCCCAACTTTCGCACCCATGTGATCCGCATGCCGAGCCCGGCCTGGGGTGAGGGGCTGGCGCTTGGCGCCTCCGTGGCCCACAACGGCTGCTGCCTGACGGTCACCCGGGTGGAGGGGGACCTGGTCAGCTTCGATCTGATGCAGGAGACCCTGCGCCTGACCAACCTCGGTGCGCTCGGGGTAGGGGACAAGGTCAACGTGGAGCGGGCCGCCCGCTTTGGCGACGAGATTGGCGGCCATGCCATGTCCGGCCACATCATGGGCACGGCCGAGGTCACCTCGGTCATCGACACCCCCAACAATCGCCAGGTGTGGTACCGCCTCGCCCCCGAACTGATGAAATACGTGCTGACCAAGGGCTACATCGGCATCGACGGTATCAGCCTGACCATAGGCGAGGTGCGCGGCAGCGAGTTTTGCGTCAACCTCATTCCCGAGACCCTGGCCCGCACCAACCTGGGCTGGATCAAGGCGGGCTGGCAGACCAATATCGAGATCGATCCCCAGACCCAGGCCATCGTCGACACGGTGGAGCGGGTGCTGGCGGCGCGCCAGTCAGCCTGATCCGCCTGCGTTCACCCCTCAAGCTGGGCCATGCATCATGGGGACCTGTCCTATCCGTGGCTGTAAAGGCTTCAGTCAGTGCAGAACCCCGGCCGTCATGGGCCTGTGTCCGCATCTTGCAGCGGCTGAGCCAGAAGAAGCCCATCGAGATGACGGGCCCAAAGCGATGAACAGGAGAACCCTGTGGCGAGGATAAACACCATGCCCGGTGTGGCCAGCAACCCCTTGGCCTGCTGTGTCTCACGGAGCCTGGCTGTCTGACGCTGGCCGAAGGATGAAACCGGACCTACACTTCGAGTGTCTGGCACATCCATGAGCCGACAACCATCACATAAGCGACAAGGCCCCTTGGCGAACTTCAGGATGATTTGAGGTTCTCCGAGGGGCTTTTTTCTATGGGATCATTTTGAGGGCTCAGGTACTTGAGGAGAAGCGAGCCTGGATTCGACAGCATGGCGTCGCAGTCCTCATCCCCAGCGCAGGGTGACGCCATCACGTATGCACACGATGATACAGGCTGCTTCATGCAGGCCGAGCCATCGAAACGGCAATCAGAACATCTGCTCGTCGTCCGCATCCACAAACAGCTGCAGGCAGTCGCGAGCGTCATCCCGGTGCAATCGCAGGTGGATCGGATTGCAACAGGCCATGCAGTCCTCGTAGAACTCCTGATCCCCCTGGCTGGCATCCAGCTCGACCCGGGTGTGGTGGCCGCAGTGCGGGCAAACGATGCGCTTGCTGATGTATTCGATCATGGTGACCTCCTCGGGCCCTTGGGCCGCCTCTCTCCCTGATTCTAGTCGGCAAGAGGCGGCCCAACCGCGAGCGGGCGCACGTTTATGACAGGGGTCAAGGGATGCACGGTGCCCCGATGTTCTGATCCGACACGCCCTTGGCCCCGGATGGATTCAAGCCACCCAGCGGGCCAGCATGTCGGCATCCAGCTCGGCGAGCGAATGCAGCTGGTGATCGGCGATGGCGAGGCGTGGATCGCCGACCAGGGCCGGGTCCGGCACGATCAGCGCCTTCATGGAGGCCGCCTTGGCCGCCAGCAGACCGGTGAAGCTGTCCTCAATGGCGAGGCAGTGCACGGGCTCCACTCCCAGCTTCTCGGCGGCGTGGATATAGACATCCGGGTGCGGCTTGCCAAAGCGCTCCACCTCGGCGGAGTGGACCGCCATGAAGCGATCCCGGATGCCGAGTTTGCCGAGCACCGCCTCCACCATGGTGAAGGGTGAGGAGGTGGCGAGCCCGATCTTGAGCCCTTGCGCCTCGATGAGGTCGAGGGCTTCCAGCACGCCGGCCTTGGCCTGACCTTCCTGCAGGATGAGCGCTATCACCTGATCCAGGATGCGCTGGACTACCTCTTCCTGGGTCGGGCCGCTCCAGGGGCGCAGGCGATACCAGTGGGCCACCAGCTGATCGATGCGCACCCCTATGGTGGAGTTGCAGTCCTCCTCGGTGTGGAAGTGGCCCAGCTCGGAGAAGACGGCCATCTGGGCCCGTTGCCAAAAGGGTTCCGAGTCGATCAGAACGCCATCCATATCGAAGATCACGGCAGTTAACATCTTGTACTCCTGAGATAGATGAAGGGGGGATTATAAGCCCGGCGCTTCAATGGAAAAGGGGCAGTCACCTGCCCCTTGCGCCGGATCACGCAGATAAACGTTTGTTTTGACGTGACAAAGAGAGCGCTCTAGAAGAGCACCTCGACCCGGGCGGCGACCGCCTTGGCCTGTTCGACCGCTTCATTGCAATCTTCGCCCCGGGCCAGCGCCACGCCGAGACGGCGGCGACCGGCGATCTCGGGTTTGCCGAACAGACGCAACTGGGCACCCGGTACCAGAGCCAGGGCCTCGCCAATGGCGCCATAGCGGATGTTCTGGCTGTGGCCTTCCCGCAACACCACGGCGGAGGCGCTCGGCCCGAACTGGGTGATGGTGCCGACCGGCAGCCCCAGAATGGCCCGTACGTGCAGGGCGAACTCGGAGAGATCCTGGGAGATCAGGGTTACCATGCCGGTGTCGTGGGGGCGGGGCGAAACTTCGCTGAACCACACCTCGTCGCCCCTGATGAAGAGCTCCACCCCGAACAGACCATGACCGCCGAGGGCCTCGACCACCTTGGCCGCGACCTCTTTGGCGCGGGCCAGCGCCAGCTCGCTCATGGCTTGCGGCTGCCAGGATTCGCGGTAGTCGCCATCTTCCTGCCGATGGCCTATGGGATCGCAGAAGTGAATGCCGTCCACGGCGCGCACCGTGAGCAGCGTTATCTCGTACTCGAAGGGCACGAAGCCTTCGACTATCACCTTGCCACGACCGGCGCGGCCACCCTCCTGGGCATAGGTCCAGCTCTCGTCCAGTTTGGCAAGATCGCGCAGCAGGCTCTGGCCCTTGCCGGAGGAGCTCATCACGGGTTTCACCACGCAGGGCAGGCCTATGGCCTCGACGGCGGCGACGAAATCCTCCTTGCTCTGGGCGAAGCGGTAGGAAGAGGTGGGAAGGCCCAGCTCTTCGGCGGCGAGGCGGCGGATCCCCTCCCGGTTCATGGTGAGCTGGGTGGCGCGGGCGTTGGGCACGACCCTGACCCCTTCCTGCTCAAGCTGCGCCAGGGTATCGGTGGCGATGGCTTCAATCTCGGGGATGATAAGGTCGGGCTTGACCTCGGCCACCAGGGCGCGCAGGGCGGCACCATCGAGCATATCCAGCACGTGGGCTTTGTGGGCAACCTGCATGGCGGGAGCATTGGCGTAGCGGTCGGCGGCGATCACTTCTATGCCAAGGCGTTGCAGCTCGATGGCGACTTCCTTGCCGAGTTCGCCTGAACCGAGCAGCAGGGCACGGGTGGCAGCGGGGCGGGTGGCGGTTCCAAACATCTGATCTCTCCTGATGTCCATGGTCAGGGTTGCTGACCCGAGTGAGTAAAAAAAGAGGCACGCATGGCGTACCTCAGGAAACGGATTTGTGGGCGCGCTGCTCCAGATGGGTCAGCAGCATGATGGCGCCTATGATGATGGCGGCGCCGAGCCACAATCGGCCGGGAGGCGCCCAGCCAAACACCAGCCAGCCCGCCAGTACGTTCATGGGCAGTTTGGCAAAGTCAAAGGGTTGCACGAAGGAGGCCTCGGCCACGCTGTAGGCGCGGGCGATGGACATCTGGGCCAGGGCCGACAGCACCCCGGAGGCCGCCACCAGCAGCCACTGGATCTCGCTTGGCCACTGCCATTCCGGCAGGGCCAGCATGGCGTTGAAGGGGGTGCTGAAGATGAGCAGGTAGACCACTATGGTGTGGGACGATTCGCTCGCCGCCTGATAGCGCACCAGCAGGGAGTAACCGGCCCAGAACAGGGCGGCCGCCACCGGCAGCAGGGAGGCCCAGCTGAAGTCATCGGTCCAGGGGGCCAGGATCAGCATGGCGCCGACAAAGCCCGCCAGGGTGGCCAGGATGCGTGCCCGGCTCACCTGCTCCTTGAGCAGCAAGGCGGAGCCGAGGGTGGCGAACAGGGGGGAGGTCATCAAGAGTGCTATGCCCTGCCAGATGGGCACGGGCACCGCCAGCGCCCAGAGCCAGAACTGGATGCCGATGACTGCCAGGGCGACGCGCAGCAGGTGCAGCCGCAGCTGGTTGGTCATCAGGGATTGGCGCAGGCCGTGACGAACGAGCCAGGGCAGCAGGCAGATCAGGGCGACCAGGTATTGGTGAAAGGCGACCTGGGTCGAGGGGAGGCCGAGCTTGAAGCTGACAAACTGGCTCAGGCTGTTGACGGCGGCAAAGCAGAGGCCTGCCACCATCATCCAGACTGCACCGGCAAAGGGGGAGTGCCTGCGGGAGGGTGCCATGGGATCCGGGTCACTTAAAAAAAGTGCGGCGGATCATAACGGCAATCGTTTGTTCTGCCAAGGCCGGGGTGCTTGGTGAGTACCTAGCTGGCGAGGAAGTGCACAATCATCAAAATATTTGAATAACTTGAGCATCTATTTTCGCTATCCGCCTTGAAACTCAATCTTTATAGTGACCTCCATCGACAGCCAAGCTGTTCAACCGACAACCAAATGGAGTTTCACCATGGCCAATATCCTCGTTCTCAAGTCCAGCATCCTGGGCCAATATTCCCAATCCAACGCCCTGATCGACGGCTACCTGGCCGAACGCCAGGGTGACAGCGTCACTGTGCGTGATCTGGCAACCCTGAACCTGCCGGTGCTCGATGGCGAGCTGGCCATGGGCCTGCGTGGTGGCGAAAACCTCAACGAGCGTCAGCTGGCCGTGCTGGCCCAGTCCGACGAGCTGGTGGCCGAGCTCAAGGCGAGCGATCTGGTGATCATCGCTGCCCCCATGTATAACTTCAACATCCCGACCCAGCTGAAGAACTGGATCGATCTGGTGGCCCGTGCCGGCGTTACCTTCCGCTACACCGAGACCGGCCCGGTCGGCCTGGTGGAGAACACCCGCGCCCTGGTGGTCAGCCCCCGTGGTGGCATGCATGTGGGCAATGCCACCGATCTGGTGACGCCCTACATGCGCACCGTGCTGGGCTTCATCGGCATCAACGAAGTGGACTTCATCTACGCCGAGGGCATGGGCATGGGCCCGGAGGCGCAGGCCAAGGGCATCGAGCAGGCGAAAGAGCAGCTGGAAACCCTGGCATACTGATGCCGTGACGGTTGCCTGCTCATCCAGGTCGTGAAACAACAACGCAGCCATCAGGCTGCGTTGTTGTTTTCAGATGGCGGACGCCACTCTTCAATCCCAGATAAAGCGACGGCAGCCGCTGCCGACCAGCAGACAGACCACCACCAGGGATCCCAGCAGCAGGCTGCTGAGCCACTGCTCTGTACTCTGGGGCAGATGAGGGGAGAAGAGGCTGATCGTGAAGAGGGCGCTGATGATGATCAGGCTGGTCTGTCGGGTCAGGATCATGGGGTCGTCCTTGGCTGATGGTGAGCGAAATAAGGCTAACCGCCCTCTGTGACAGCCTGATGTATCCATACCTCAGGCCCATGGTCCAGCGGGGGTGCACTCACCTTAGCAGTTTTTGCCGCCACGGCCAGCGCCATGCGACAGCTTGTGATCCGGATCCCTATCTGAACTGCTTTTGATCAGGCTGGTAGTGGAAATCGCCGCCGGCCAGCCGTGCGATCAGGGCCTCCTTGTCGAGATCCTGCGCCCGGCAGAGATCGTCCAGATCAGCGTAATGATCACGAAGCTGCATGTTGACCACGCTCAGCAGCATGTTGATATCCATGGTGGCAAAGCGGGTCAGGTTCATGATTGTTGCTCGCTGTCCAGCAGGTGGAGTTGTTCGATGGCGTCGCTCACGCTTTGCAGGTGCAGCCGTATGCTCTGACGTGCCTCGGCGGGCAAATAGTCGGTGAGGGTGTGCTGCCAGCTGCCAGCTTCGGTCTTGAGCTGCTGGAACAGGGTGAGCCCCGCCGGGGTGAAGGAGACCAGACTGATGCGCTTGTCCTGGGCGCTGCTCTCGGTGAACAGAATACCCTTCTCCACCAGACGGTGGATCTCGCGGGAGATCCGCACCTTGTCCATCCCGCTCGCCTCCACCAGCTCTTTCTGGCTGATGGGATAGTGGGGGCCGAGCACCATCATCAGGCGCCATTGGGGCACCGTCAGCTGGTACCGCTGCTGGTAAAACTGTTCAAAGGTATCGCGCACCATTTCAGCGGCATGAACCAGCTGATAGGGAGGATAGTGCGCGAGCAGCTCTATGATCTTCGACATATGACATCCTGCTGTGGCGGCTGCATCGGGTGCAGTTTCTTTTGATACTTTGACCTTGATGATACGTAACACAAGGGCATTTGTCTGAACGGGCATCAGAAAAATGTGCGTTTGCGCACGTGTTGCGCTACGGATCCGGCAACCAGGGTCTCAACTGGCCTTGTTGGTTACACTTTTACGCAGCCAGATCAAGGCATTATGAGCAAGCCAGGCCTCGCGGCTCTGGAGCGCATAGAGCGCGGCCTCGTCGCGGCTTCCCCCCTGCCAGTGGCGGGGCTCCTGCTTGGGCAACCTGCGCTGGCCCAGCAGGGTGGCGGGTACATGGGGGTTGGTGTCAAGGGCGGCGACCAGATGGGGCAGCGCCGCCTGCTCGCCTTCGGTGGCAAACATCATCAGCGCCTTGTTGTAGCGCAGCCAGCAGGAGGCCTCATTGAAGCGCACCAGCAGCCCCTGCAGGGCAGCCCAATCCCCTTGCCAGGCATAGAGACTGGAGAGGGGATGACGACAGCCGGGCTCGTCGGCCTGACAACGGTCGAGCAGGGCCAGGTATGCGTGGCTCGCCTGCTCCTGCTGCCCCAGTCGCAGCAGGCAATCGGCCCGGCCCGCCTGGGCTGCGATCAGGGGTCGGGCCTCGGGAGCGCTCCAGCCGCAGCCTGCGTGTTGCTGCCAGAAGGCCTCGTCGAACAGGGGGCAGGCATCGGCAATGATGCGGTCAAACCAGGAGAGGCGGGCGAGGGGATCGCGGCACTGCGCCGCCTGCTCGAACCACTGCTGCCACTGGCGGGTCTGTTCGTTGTCGAGAAGGGGTTCTTCTTCATGCTGTGCCTCGTCCTGATCCAGGGTCAGCAGAAGGTTGAGGGCCGTCTTCATCTGCTGGCGCTGGCGCTTGCAAAAATCCAGGAAGGGCAGCTCGCTGGCCGCGGCCTGGTACAGCATCTGGGCCATGGGTCTGTCACGGAACAGGCAGAGCTCGGCCACCAGGCTGAAGCGGTAGCGAGTGGCGGGATCGTTCAGATCCGTCGGCGTGGGCCAGCGGGCCACCCCTTGACTGAAACCGTAGCTCCATTGGCCGAGGGGATGGCTCTGCTCGAATACCTGATCCGGATTATCGGTGGAGAGGCGACACTGGCTCGGCAGGGCCAGCTGGGCGTCGTCGGCCTGGGCCTCCAGCTCGGCGATCAGATGGTGCAGTGCCTCGGCACTCTTCTCGTCCAGCGTTGCGTCATGGGGCAGCAGCCCGGCCAGCGGATCTTGCCAGTCAGGGGCGGTTGGCCCCGTCAGACGGGCGCAGAGGAAGCCGTGCAGGGCCGGGTAACTCATGTCCTGCTGGCTGTGACTCTGGAGCCATTGATTGAGATGACGAGTACGAGTGGCTGGGTTCATCAACGCTTCCTCTGGATTTGACGGCCGCGAAGTCTACCTAAAAGTGGGGTTATTTGCAGCCAAGGGGCGACCGAGTGCTGCTAATATCGCCAGGCCAGGGTCACACCGAGGTGAAAATCCTGCGCGGGGGCGGGCAAGGGACTAGGTCCTGCCACGGCTCTGAGGTAACATGCGGGCCTGCATGAAAAACGCGAGCTCTTGTCCTCCCTCGGCCGACGACAGGGGCGATGCGCATCTATTACGGGCCATGAATTGCAGGCCCATCCGGATATTGAAAGAAGAGATCACCATGTTACAGATTGGCAAGATGAACACCCTCACCGTCGTTGAGCTCGAAGATCGCGGTGCCTGGCTGGCTGCGGGGGAATATGGCGAGCTGCTGTTGCCCAAGCGTCAGCTGCCGGAAGGCGTCGCCGAAGATGGCGAGGTGTCCGTCTTTCTCTATCTGGACGCGGATTGCGAGCCGGTGATCACCACCGACAAGCCCTTTGCCATGGTGGGTGACATCGTCGGCCTCAAGGTGGTCAACGCCAACAAGATCGGTGCTTTCCTCGACTGGGGCATGAAAAAGGATCTGTTCGTGCCAAGCCGCGAGCAGAACAAGCCGATGCAGGTGGGCCATGTCTACCTGGTGCACCTGATGCTGGACAACGAGGGACGCATGGTGGGCACCAGCCGCCTGGAGCGCTTCCTGCGCGTCGATCCCCCCTTCAAGGCCGGTGACGAGGTGACTGCGCTGCCGGGGGAACATACCCCCCTCGGTATCAAGGCCGTGGTCAATGGTCAGTACTCCGGCATGCTGTTCAAGAACGAGGTGTTCGGCCGTTTGATGACGGGCCGACCGCTGACCGCCTGGGTCAAGCAGGTGCGTGAGGATGGCAAGCTGGATCTGACATTGCAAAAACCGGGTCAGGATCGGATGGATGATGCCGGCGGCCGTATTCTCACCCGCCTGCAGAAGCAGGGCGGCAGCCTGGCGGTGGGGGACAAGAGCGAACCCGAGCTCATCTACAAGATGTTCAACATGAGCAAGGGCACCTTCAAGAAGGCCATCGGCGGGCTCTACAAGCAGGGCAAGATCGTCATCGAAGACAACTGCATCACGCTGGTCGCCGCAGAGACCAGCCCGGCGCAGGACGGCGAATAAGGTGCCGAGTCCCTGCATCGGCGACTGCCGGGCCAAGGACGGGCTCTGTCTCGGTTGCGGCAGGACCCTGACCGAGATAGGTCAGTGGTCCGCCATGGACAGCGAGGCCCAGCTGGCCCGCATGGCCGAGCTGGACGGCACGCGCAGCACCCATCAGTGCCCGGGATGCGGCGAGCCGGCGTTTTGCGCCGTCTCCGCCGGTGAACCCATAGAGCGTTGCTGGTGCAGCCAGCTGCCTTCCTTGCCCATGAGCGAGGCGAGCGCCTGCTGGTGCCGCCGTTGTCTGGCCAAGGCCATAGCGGCTCGCCCCTGAAGGGGTAAACAGCAGAGACGAAAAAGGCGCCAGGGGCGCCTTTTCTTATGCCTGTTGCTGGCGGTGCCAGCGAACATGGACCTCGTGTTCGCTCTGATCCCGCGGCAGCAGGAAGGTGGCATAGATCACCTCGAACTCCTCCTGATGATCCAGCAAGCCGACCCACACCTCGGCCCAACGCTCCATGTCGACCGGCACGCCGAGCTCGGTCGACCAGTCGGCGTTGGGCAGGGTCGCCTCGACGGCGCCACGCTGCTCGAATTCGAGGGTGATGTCGACGATTTGTTCGGGGGCCAGCATGTCGGCGGCCTGCTCCAGAAACTGATCATAGGCCCACTCGACCAGCTGATCCGGGCTACGTTGTTCCATGAAATCACTCCAGATACGTCCAGGTTCGCCACTTTAGCAATTATTGGGGATGGCGACCAGCGCATGAGGCCGGCAACCCCGTGCTGTCAAATGGCCGAAACAGGGGATAAGGTTAACAGAGCCGCCGCCATCGGGCGGCATCACGAGGCATGTGGGCAGCATGAAGCGACGACAGCACAGGCGGCAGATCAAGCGGCGACGGGAGACCTGGTGGTGGCACTATCTACCGCTGCACCGGGAGGTCGTCGGCGGTCATCTGGGGCCGCCCTCCGATCCCCTCGGTGAACCTAGCCAGCCTCGTGTACCCGGTTCAGGGTGACCTGACCGAGCTGACTCATCTGGCGGCGGATCCAGGCCGAACGCTGCTGCACATAGGGCGAGGGGGGCTTGACCCGGTAGCGCCAGGGATTGGGCAGGGCGGCGGCCAGCAAGGAGGCCTCGTAACGGGTCAGGCGAGCCGCCGGTTTGCCGAAGTAGTGCCTGGCGGCGGCCTCTGCGCCATAGATGCCGGGCCCGAACTCCACGATGTTCAGGTACACCTCGAGAATGCGGGACTTGTCCCAGCCCAGCTCCATCAGCAGGGTGAACCAGGCCTCTATCCCCTTGCGCAGGAAGCTACGATCGCTCCACATGAAGAGGTTTTTGGCCGTCTGCTGGCTCAGGGTACTGGCGCCGCGCACCCGCCGGCTTTGCTGGTTGTGCTTGAGCGCCGAGCTGATGGCGTCCATATCGAAGCCATTGTGATCGGCGAAGCGCTGATCCTCGGCGGCGATCACCGCCAGCTGCAACTCCCGCGAAATACGTTCGAGCGGCACCCAGTCGTGCTTGACCTCAGCCACCTTGGCGGGCGGAAACAGCGCCCGCTCGAGGCGCCAGGTCCACATGGGGGGATCGATGAAGCGCAGCAGCGCCACCGAGACGATGGAGCTGACCAGCGCCGCCAGCAGCAGCTTGCCGAGCCAGCCCAGCAGGCGGCGCCAGCGCGTCTGTTTCACGGGCTCGGGCTCTGAGTCCCACTCATAGTGACCGGGATCGTCGGGATCCGGAATTATTGGGGCAGCCATTCGATGTGGCAGAACTTCTCGTCGACACGGCGGGAGAGCAGCATGCGGGCGAACAGGTGCTCATACTCTTGCTCGGCATTGCCAAGGCCAACCCAGATCTCGGCGTACTCGGCATCACTCACGGCAAACCCCACGTCCGCTTCCCAGTCATCGGCGGGATCCGTCTCCGCCAGCAGGCCGCGGTCGTTGAACGCCTGGTTGAACAGGGCTATCTCCTGCTCAGGCAGGTTGTCCGAGGCCAGCTCCATGAAGAGTTCGAGGGCGGTATCGAGCAGTTCCTCGACGCTGTGCATTTCGTCATTCAAAGACATAAGAGCTGTGTTCCAGATGAGGGGGGAGAGGTCCCGTCGGCAGGGCCGAGGGGCGGGCAGTATTCTAGCTGGCCCCGCACGCCTTGGCGAGATGCCTCTGCGCCAGGCAATAAAAAACCGGATCCTGACAAAGGATCCGGTCTTCACTGGGGAAAAGGGTCACGCATGGGGCGTCAGCTCATCCCTTCTTCTGGTCGTCGGCGAAGGTGATGTTGAGCTCCAGCACCGACAGCTCGTCACTCTTCTGATCGAGCTGGACGGTGATCTTGTCCGGATCGATCTGCACATATTTACGGATCACATCGAGGATATCCTGCTTGAGCTGGGGCAGGTAATCCGGCCCCCCTCTGGATGAACGCTCGTGGGCAACGATGATCTGCAACCGCTCTTTGGCCAGTTGTGCGGTGTTCTGTTTCTTGTTGGAACGAAAATAATCCAATAATGACATGTTTAACTCCCGAACAGTCGGCTAAAGAAGCCCTTCTTCTCTTCTTCCAGAAAACGAAAATCCTTGGTATCGCCCAGCAGGCGCGCGACGGCGTCCTCATAGGCCTGACCGGCATCGGACTCCTTGTCCAGAATGACCGGCTCCCCCGAGTTGGAGGCGCGCAGCACCGCCTGGGACTCCGGGATCACCCCGAGCAGTTTGATGGCCAGGATCTCCTGCACATCCTGCACGCTCAGCATGTCGCCACGGCTGACGCGAGTCGGGCAGTAGCGGGTCAGCAGCAGGTGTTCCTTGATGGGGTCTTCACCGCGCTCGGCGCGACGGGACTTGGAGGCCAGGATGCCGAGGATGCGATCCGAGTCGCGCACGGAAGAGACTTCCGGGTTGGTGGTGACGATGGCCTCGTCGGCAAAGTAGAGCGCCATCAGGGCGCCAGACTCGATGCCGGCGGGAGAGTCGCAGACGATGTAGTCAAACTTCATCTCAGCCAGCTGATCCAGGATCTTCTCGACCCCTTCACGGGTCAGGGCGTCCTTGTCCCGGGTCTGGGAGGCGGGCAGGATGAAGAGGTTTTCCGAGCGCTTGTCCTTGATGAGTGCCTGGTTGAGGTTGGCCTCACCGTTGATCACATTGACGAAGTCATACACCACGCGCCGCTCGCAGCCCATGATGAGATCCAGGTTTCGCAGGCCAATGTCAAAATCGATGACCACTGTCTTGTGGCCACGCTGGGCTAAACCGGTGCTCAGGGCCGCGCTGGTTGTGGTCTTGCCAACGCCACCTTTGCCCGATGTAACGACTATGATTCGCGCCATTCTCGCTTCCTTGTAACTCTATTTGATGCGGTCTATTCGGAGTTGTTCGTTGTCCAGTCGGATATGGACTGGCTCTTGTATCAGGCCTGCCGGCAAGGCATCGCTGAGCTGGAAGGTGCCCGCGATGGAGAGCAGCTCGGCCTGCAATTGCTGGCAATAAATGCGGGCAAGAGGATTGCCCTTGGCCCCCGCGATGGCTCGGCCACGCAGGGCGCCATAAATATGAATGCTGTCGTCGGCGATGACTTCGGCTCCCGGACTGACCGAGCCCAGCACCACCAGGGAGGTGCCGGCAGCATAGATCTGCTGACCGGAGCGCACCGGCCCGACGTGGACCTTGCTCGGCTCCATCGGTGCCTGAACCGGGGCCGCCTCAACGGGGTCAGGCGCTGGTGCCGCAGGCTCGGGATCGGTCTTGCGGCTCTTGCCCGACACCATGACCGCCAGCCCGGCCGCCTTGGCCGCCGTCTTCATCGCCTCATCCCGCGCCCCCGTGATGCCGACCAGCACGAAATCTTCCGACTCGACCAGCTCCCTGAGCTGCTCGAAATCCGGGATCTCGCTGAGGCGTTCCACATTGAGGACGAGGGGGGCACAATTAAAAAACTGGGGGGCCTGCGCAACCTTGGCCTCCAGCAGTTGTCGGATCCGGTCCGGATTGCCATCGCTGAGATGCAACACAGAAATAGTGAAGGTGGTCCCTTTCAATTCGTTATCGCGTTCAACCATGAATCTTCCCCGAACCGAGACAGTAATACGTTATTGTTATTCAATTCCTGATGTTATAGTTTGCCACCACCAGAGGCAATGAACCCGTCGGATTATATCAATTTCCATGTTGTGTGCAGTCTATAAAAGTCGCAAAAAAGTCGAGACCTATCTCTTTATTGAAAGAAGAGAGGACTTTTCCCGTGTGCCAGAGGCACTGATGAGTACCTTCGGACGTCCCGAGCTGGTCTTGATGACCAAGCTGGACCCGGCCAAGCCCCTGGGGATCGCCTCCACCGAACGGGTGATGGCAGCCTTGCAGAGCCAGGGCTTCTACCTGCAGGTGCCTCCGCCACCGGAAAATCTGCTGGAGCAGCACAAGGCACAATTAAAGGGCGCCCGCTGATGCAGGGTCGGCCGGTGCTGTTATTGTTGGGCGCACTATTAAGTGCATCCGCGCAGGCCGGCGCCGATTTTGACCATTATGTGACGAGTCTCAAACAGCAAGCCCTGGCGGCCGGCATCCAGCCTGCGACGGTAACGGCCGCCTTTGTCGATATTCGCCTCATAGAGGCGGCCATCAAGCACGACAAAAATCAGCCGGAATTCAAACTGACCCTGGATTCCTATATTCCCCGCGCCGTGCCCCAATGGAAAGTCAAGCAAGCCCGTGCCTTATATCGCCAGCATCTGCCGCTGCTCACGAAAATAGGTCATGAATATGGGGTGCAGCCCCGTTTTATTGTCGCCTTGTGGGGCATAGAAACCAATTTCGGCAAACTCACCGGTAATTTCCCGCTGATCTCATCTCTGGCGACCCTGGCCTGGGACGGGCGACGGGAAGCCTTCTTCAAGAGCCAGCTGTTCGATGCCCTGCGCATCATAGAGCAGGGGCACGTGAGCCCCGCCGCCTTCAAGGGCTCCTGGGCGGGTGCCATGGGGCAGGTGCAATTCATGCCCTCGTCATTTCTCAAATACGCGGTCGATCAGGATGGGGATGGCAGGAAGGATCTGTGGGGCAATCTCGCGGATGTGTTTGGATCGGCAGCCAATTATCTGCACCAGAACGGTTGGCGCGAGGATCAGACCTGGGGACGGCGGGTGAGGGTGCCTGACTCCCTCAACTCTGCCCTGTTCGGGCTTGAGACCCGCAAGCCGCTGTCGGCCTGGCAGGCACTGGGGGTGCGGCAACTGGACGGTTCGCCGCTGCCTAAGGCCGACATGCAGGCCTCCCTCATTCGGCCCGATGATGTCCATGGCCGCAGTTATCTTGCCTATGAGAATTATCGGGTGCTGCGCCACTGGAATCGATCCCCCTATTTCGTGGTGGCGGTCGGTACCCTGGCGGATCTGATAGTGGAATAAAAGCGGAATAAACGCGGGCAAGGAGCGAAATAGGATGCGGGAATAGTCTCTTCTCATTCTGACACCTGACGGATAAGCCAACCCCATCTGAATGAATTTTCCCCTTCTTTTTTATTCTTTCATGCCAGTGCGTTTGCCCTTGAGAAAATCACAGACAAAAAAAGGCGGGAATCTCTCCCGCCTTGTTTGTATCTGCTGTCTACCGCTTATTCGCAGGCAACCTGCATCACCTTGATGGCCAGGCCACCGCGGGAGGTCTCACGGTACTTGGAGTCCATGTCCTTGCCGGTGATGTACATGGTCTCGATGACCTTGTCCAGGGAGACACGGGGCTTGGAGGTACGACGCAGGGCCATGCGGGAGGAGTTGACCGCCTTCATGGCGGCGATGGCGTTGCGCTCGATGCAGGGGACCTGTACCTGGCCAGCGACCGGATCGCAGGTCAGACCCAGATTGTGCTCCATGCCGATCTCGGCCGCTTCACACACCTGCTCCGGGCTGCCGCCCATCAGTTCGGTCAGGCCGGCGGCGGCCATGGAGCAGGAGACACCTACCTCACCCTGGCAACCCACTTCGGCACCCGAGATGGAAGCGTTCATCTTGTAGAGCATGCCGACGGCGGCGGCGGCCAGGTAGAAACGGGTGTATTCGTCGCGGCCGACCGGCTGGATGAACTTGTCGTAGTAGGCCAGCACGGCCGGGATGATGCCCGCGGCGCCGTTGGTCGGAGCCGTGACGACGCGGCCACCAGCGGCGTTCTCTTCACTCACCGCCAGGGCGAACATGTTGACCCAGTCAACGATGCTCATGGGGTCGTTGGAGAGATGCTCGTTGGTGGTCAGCTGACGGTAGAGGGGGGCAGCACGGCGCGGCACCCGCAGCGGGCCGGCCAGGACACCCTCGGTGCGGCAGCCGCGCTCTATCCCTTCACGCATGGTGGTCCAGATCTTGCCGAGCTTCTTGTAGATCTCTTCCGGGGTATTGAAGCACTTTTCGTTCTCCAGCATCAGGGCGGAGATGGAGAGACCGGTCTGGCCGCAGTGGGCGAGCAGCTCGGCGGCGCTCTTGAAGGGGTAGTTGACGGTCATGTCGCCGCTGTCGGCCTTGCCGAAGCTCTCTTCGTCGACGATGAAGCCACCGCCGATGGAGTAATAGGTCTTGCTGTAGACGGCCTCGTCTTCGATGAAGGCGGTCAGCTTCATGCCGTTCTCGTGCAGGGGCAGGGCCTCGTCATGGAACACCATGGCGCCTTTGGGGAAGCTGACGGTGTGGCAGTGCAGGCCGATGGGCAGGCGACCGGTCTGCTCGACCCGGGAGATGAATTCAGGAATGCCGTCGATGTCGACATTTTCCGGCAAGTTACCGGCCAGCCCCATGATGATGGCGGTGTCGGTGTGGTGGCCTTTGCCGGTCCAGGAGAGGGAGCCATAGACGTCAACCTGGATCCGGGTGATGTCACGGATCTTGCCGCTAGCACGCAGATCATCCACGAACTGTTTGGCAGCTTTCATCGGGCCGACAGTGTGGGAAGAGGAGGGGCCAACACCGATTTTGAAGATATCAAAAACGCTGATCATGTAACAATTACCTCAGGGTAGAAGGGGGCGCCATGCCCGCTCGCAGAAAGGGTGATCCATGGGACGGGTCTGTCGTCACAAAGGCCGGGAAACCAGATAACCGCAGTGTAACGGCTTCCTGCCTAAAAAAAGTTGAAATAGATCTATTTTTGTTGAATTCACGGCGCGAGTATAAAATTTATTTTGATGGTTATCCATTTTGTTAAGCGCAAGGCAAACGTTTTGCAAAAAAATACCCGGCCAGGCCGGGTATCTGAGGGTCATCTGAGGTCGTTTTTACTCAGGCTTAACATTCGGTGATGTTGACGGCGAGGCCGCCGCGGGCGGTCTCCTTGTACTTGGTCTTCATGTCGTTGCCGGTTTCCCACATGGTTCTGATCACCTTGTCCAGCGACACCTTGTGCTCGCCGGTGCCACGCAGGGCGAGGCGGGCGGCATTGATCGCCTTGACCGCTCCCATGGCGTTGCGCTCTATGCAGGGCACCTGCACCAGGCCGCCGATGGGATCGCACGTCAAACCCAGGTTGTGCTCCATGCCGATCTCGGCGGCGTTCTCGACCACGGCCGGACTGCCGCCGAGCAGTTCGGCCAGGGCGCCGGCGGCCATGGAGCAGGCGACCCCCACTTCTCCCTGACAACCCACCTCGGCCCCCGACAGGGAGGCGTTCTTCTTGTAGAGGATGCCGATGGCGGCGGCGGTGAGGAAGTACTGCATCAGCAGCTCGTCATCCACCTTGCGCACGAAGCGATCGTAATAGTGCAGCACGGCGGGGATGATGCCGGCGGCGCCGTTGGTGGGGGCGGTCACCACCCGGCCACCGGCGGCATTCTCCTCGTTGACGGCCAGGGCAAACAGGTCCACCCACTCCATCACCATCAGGGGATCCTTGTTGAAGTTGGTCTCGCCACAGAGCTGGCGATAGAGGGCCGGGGCGCGCCGTTTCACCTTGAGGCCACCCGGCAATACCCCCTCGCTCCTGCAACCGCGCTCGACACAACCCTGCATCGCCTGCCAGATCTTGCGCAGGCCCGCCTTGATCTCGGCTTCACTGCGAAACACCTTTTCATTGGCCAGCATCAACCCCGAGATGGAGAGACCGCTCTCCTGGCAGTGGGCCAGCAGCTGGGCCCCGCTCTCGAACGGGTAGGGCACGGGGTGGGCGGCATCGAAGCGGGCGGCCTCTTCCCGGGCATTGGCGAAGTGGCTCTCCTCTATGATGAAGCCGCCGCCGATGGAGTAGTAGGTCTGCTCAAACAGCAGGGCGTCACCCGCGAAGGCACGCAGGGTCATGCCGTTGGAATGGGCGGGCAGGGTCTTGCGCCGATTGAAGAGGATGGCGCCGACGCGAGGGAACTGGCTCGGTTGCTCACCCCCCAGGCGTAGGGTCTGGCTGTGTTCCACCTGATCGAGGAAGGCGGGGATGGCCTCGATGTCCACGGATTCCGGCTCGAACCCGGCCAACCCCAGGATGATGGCCTTGCCGGTGCCATGACCCTTGCCGGTCTGGCCGAGGGAGCCGTAGCACTCGACCACGACGCGCTCGGTGCGGGAGAGGAGTGCGCTCTGCTTTAGGGTGTGCACGAAGGCGCAGGCTGCCCGCATCGGCCCCACGGTGTGGGAGGAGGAGGGACCAATCCCGATGGAAAACAGGTCGAAGACACTGATCATGACGTACTCCGATTATGGATTTCGTCTAAACATTGTAAATTTTTTGTAGTCGATGAAAAGGGGGGAAGCAGCGGCGTGTGATGGCGGTGTGGAAATGGGGCAAAACAGGAAGAGCAGGGGCGCCAGGAGGACAATTACTGCCTCCTATGGCGCCCCTGTGGCACTGTCAGTCGAGGAATTCGCACAGGTAGGCGGTGGCTGTCTTCACTTCCAGCTTGAAGGAGGAGTGGCCAGCCACGTCAAAGGACTCGCCCTGATGGTAGGTATGCCACTCGTCTTCATCGGCCAGCTGGATGCGAAGGGCCCCCTTGACCACCGTCATCCGCTCCGGGGCTGCGGTGTTGAACTGGTAATCTCCCGCTTCCATCACGCCGACCGTGGCTTTATCACCTTTTTGCTCGAAACCGATAGATTTAACATTTCCGTCAAAATACTCGTTAACTTTCAGCATCTTTTCTTCCCTGTATGCACGTTTGAAGAGTCAAAGTAGCACATTATTTTGGCCATTGTCATGGTGAAATAGGGAAAATGCATGGAGTTTCTAGTGGGTCTCCATTCTGAGGGAGATCATAAAAAAATCACTTCGTTCAGGGATCCCGATGTTAAACGGGTAATAAATATGAGATAAAGCGCGCCGCCAGAGCAATGGAGAGGATTTGACGCTCTGGGTGGTCATTTGCGCTGCAAAAGTGTGAGTCATTGCTAAATAAAGGAACATTCTGTGTTGACAAAGGGATTAATTAAAAATATCGGCTTCCAGGTCGTGGTCGCCATGATTCTGGGGGCGCTGGTGGGGGCCCTCATGGGTGAGCAGGCGACCGTCTTCGCGCCGTTCGGTACCCTGTTCATCCAGCTGATCAAGATGCTGGTGATCCCGCTGGTGGCGGTCGCCATTCTGTCCGGGGCCGCCAATCTGGGCGCCAGCCCGGCCGCAGGCAAGATAGGGGTGACCACGCTCGCCTTCTTCCTCGGTACCTCCGCCCTGGCGGTGTTGCTGGCACTGGTGATGGGTCAAGTCTTCAAGCCCGGTGTTGGGGTCGATTTCGGCTCCACGGCCGCCATGTTCTCCGGTGATTACGCCGACAAGGGCGCCCTGCCGGACGCCGTGGCTACCCTGCTTGGGATGATCCCGACCAATGTGTTCAGTGCCCTGAACGAGGCGAACATCCTGCAGATCCTGGTGTTCTGCATGTTCCTCGGCATCGCGCTGGCCAAGCAGCCCCGCGAGCGTGCCAAGCCGCTGGTGGATGGCCTCAACACCCTGGTGGACGCCTTCGTCTGGATGATCAACAAGGTGATGCTGATTGCCCCCATCGGGGTCTTCGGCCTGATGGCCGACGCCATCGGTACCTATGGTTTCGACGTGCTGACCCTGGTGCTCAAGCTGTTCGTGGTCTATGTCGCCGCCATCCTCATCTTCGGCTTCGTGGTCTACCCGCTGCTGATCGCGGTCTTCTCCAACACGCCGGTACGCAAGTACTTCTCGGCGATGAAGAAGCCGCAGATCGTGGCCTTCTCCACCGCCTCTTCCATGGCGACCCTGCCGGTCAACATGGAGACTTGCGAACACGATCTGAAGGTGACCAATGCCACCGCTTCCTTCGTGCTGCCGCTGGGCGCCACCATCAACATGAGCGGCAACGCCATCTATTACGGTCTGGTGGCCATCTTCTTCGCCCAGGTTTACAACATCGATCTCAGCATGGGCGCCTGGGCGGCCATCATCCTCACCTCGACCCTGGGTGCCATCGGCCAGGCCGGCGTGCCGGGCCCGAGTTTCCTGGTGGTGGCCGTGCTGCTGGCGGCCGGTATCCCCATCGAGGGCCTGCCGCTGTTGTTCGCGCTGGATCGCCTGTTCGACATGATCCGGACCGCGCTCAACATCACCGGCGATGCGGCCTGCGCCATCATCGTCGATCGCTACAGCCCGGATTACGATCCGAACCGCTGGAGCAAGGAGGCCTGATTCCAGGCTCACCGTCATGAATGACAAGAGGGAGGCACAAGCCTCCCTCTTTTTATTTTCCTTGGATTGGAATTGTCGGCCGACTCAGGGCGTCAGCTGCCCCAGCGCCTGCCGGCAACGCTGCTCCGCCGCCTCCAGCTCCAGCAATACCATCTGGATGTCTTCCAGCTGTTGCTGCAGGGTCTCCCGCTTGTCGGCCACCAACCCCAGCATGGTCTGCAACTGGGAGCGGCTGCTCTTGTCCGCGTCATAGAGATCGAACAGCTCACGGATGTCTGCGAGGCTGAACCCTAGCCGTTTGCCACGCAGGGTCAGCTTGAGACGCACCCTGTCCTGGCGACTGTAGATCCGGGTCTGTCCCTGGCGTGTCGGATTCAGAAGGCCCTGATCCTCGTAGAATCGGATACTGCGGGTGGTCACATCGAATTCACGGGCCAGCTCGCTGATGCTGAAGGTCCGGGCGTCATCCTTGGATTTGGTCATAGGGCTATCTTGGCTGTCATCTGGTTGTCAATGCAGGCTGGCACCTTACCCAAACGTCAACTTCCTCGCAAGTCTTGTTCCGGGGACGGCAGCGGCATATGTTATCCCAATGTAACAAGGAGAGCGCTATTGATGGATATCGTGATTGTGGCAGCCAAACGTACCCCCATGGGGGCCTTCCAAGGGGCCTTGAGCACACTGAGTGCTCCGGAGCTCGGCGCCTGCGCCATCCGCGCCGCCCTGGCGGCGGCCGGGATGGGGGGGGATCGGGTCGATGAGGTCTATCTGGGCAATGTGCTGAGCGCCGGGGTCGGGCAGGCACCGGCCCGGCAGGCGGCACTCAAGGCCGGGCTGCCGGACAGCGTGCCCTGCACCACCCTCAACAAGGTGTGCGGCTCCGGCATGAAGGCGGTGATGCTGGCGGCAGACGCGCTGCGGCTGGGGGAGGTGGACGTGGTGGTGGCGGGCGGCATGGAGAGCATGAGCCGGGCCCCCTATTTGCTGGACAAGGCGCGCAGCGGTTTTCGCATGGGTCACCAAAGCGTGCTGGATCACATGTTCCTCGACGGTTTGCAGGATGCCTACGAGGGGCACCTGATGGGCCACTATGCCCAGCTGAGCGCGGACAGAGCCGGGCTGACCCGGGCTGACATGGATGCCTTCGCCATCGCCTCTCTCGAGCGGGCCCTGGCAGCCCAGCGAAGCGGCGCCTTCGGAGCAGAGCTGGCGCCCGTGATGGCCGGGGACACCCTGTTGCTGGCCGACGACGAGCAACCGGAGAAGGCCAGGCCCGACAAGATACCGACCCTGAAACCGGCCTTCAGCAAGACGGGCACCATCACGGCGGCCAATGCCAGCTCCATCTCGGACGGGGCGGCGGCGCTGGTGCTGATGCGGGCCGAGACGGCCCATCAACTGGGCTTGCCGGTGCTGGCCAGGGTGGTGGGATACCAGAGCCATGCCGCCCTGCCGGCGGAGTTTACCAGCGCCCCGGTGGGGGCCATCGACAAGTTGCTGGCCCGGGTGGGCTGGTCGGTGGAGGAGGTGGATTTGTTCGAGGTGAACGAGGCCTTCGCCATGGTGAGCATGCTGGCGATGGCGGGGTGCCAGATCCCCCATCACAAGCTGAACGTAAACGGAGGCGCCTGCGCCCTGGGGCATCCCCTGGGGGCCAGCGGTGCCCGCATCCTGGTGACTCTGATCCATGCCCTGCGCACGCGCGGGCTCAGGCGAGGGGTGGCGAGTCTGTGCATCGGGGGCGGAGAGGCGACTGCCATGGCCATCGAGCTGGTGTGAGCCCTTGGTCCCAACACCGGCCCCAGGCCGGTCCGGTGTTGAGGCCATTTCCCTCTGTTTCTCCCTCCACTCATTACTTATGTCCGGCAGCGGGTCGTTCAGGTGACCTGCTTGTCTCCCTCCATGTCGCTCTATCAACCCCTGGTTTCCCAACTGTGCTGTTCGTTCGTCATGTCACCTGGCCTGATGGATAGACGGTGGCGAAAAGTCCGGTTTTGGTGGGGAACATGGACTGATTTGCTTTCATTCAGCCGGGATTAAGCCTGATGACCGTTTTCGACACTGGTCTGCTTTGTGGCGGGAGATGGGCTCCCTACTATTCGCCTCTGTTTTACTGTCCTCGCACCGTTCCCGTGCGCCACTGACCCACGGCAGTGTTCCGTCGTTGCCGTCATGGCCACTGTGACGATCAATGCCCGCTTGCGGTGGGCACCCACAAGAGAAACTCAGATGACTACGCCATTCAAGCGCAGCACCCTTGCCAGCGTGCTGGCACTGCTTGCTACCCATGCCTCAGCCTCCGGCTTCCAGATCAACGAACACTCCGCCGCCGGCCTTGGCCGAGCCTTCGCGGGTGAGGGGGCCATCGCCGACAGCGCCGCCGTGCTGGGTCGCAACCCCGCTGCCATGATGATGTTCGACAAGACCGCCGTCTCGGTAGCGGCCACCATGGTCGATCCGGATTACAGCGTGGACGGGGCCTTTGTTGCCGATCTGCCGGGTAGCCGGTTTGACTCCAGCACGCCGGCAAGTCATGGCAACGCCGGCCCCAACGCGGTCATCCCCGCCGCCTACATGATCCACCCCGTCAACGACCAGTGGGCCGTCGGTTTCGCCATGATGACCAACTACGGCCTGGGCACCCGCTTCGACGACAGCTTCGGGGCGGGCAGCCATCCTGCCGCCGGCCTGTTGGCGGGTGAGACGTCCCTGATGAGCGTCAATCTGAACCCCAATGTCGCCTATCGCGTCAACGAGCAGTGGAGCCTCGGGGCCGGTATCAACTACACCCTCGCCACCGGTTACGTCGATAGGGTCGATGCCAATGGAAACGCCAATGGTGCTCACAATACCCTGGCCAACTTCGATGGCGCCGGCAACGGTTGGGGCTGGAACCTCGGTACCCTGTTCGAGATCAACCAGGATAACCGCCTGGCGCTGACCTATCGCTCCCAAATCGATGTGGAGCTGGAGGGGGATTACACCGGGGCAGTGGGGGCGCCCGGCTATAAGGCCGAGGCCACGGTCGATGTGCCCATGCCCGCCATCGCCGAGTTTTCCGGTTACCACCGCCTGACTCCGCAATTTGCACTGCACTACTCCGTGATGTGGACCGACTGGAGCGCCTTTGAAAAACTGGAAGCTGTCAGCAGCCAGTGCAACCTGCCGGGTGGCGTCTGCCTGAGCAAGAACGAGCAGCTGCAAGATGCGATGCGCTACGCGGTCGGGGCGACCTGGTATGTGAACCCGCAGTGGGAGGCACGCGTCGGCGTCGCCTATGACGAATCCGCCGTGCAGAGCGAGCACGCTACCATTAGTCTGCCGGATGCAGACAAGTGGTGGTACAGCGCGGGGGCGACCTATCACATCGATGAGAGCAAGATCATCGATCTTGGCATGGCCTATATCAATGGGGAAGCGAGCGGGGTGAAGGAAGGGATCCACAACAACGACCCGGGTCAGCCGTTCTATTTCGAAGGCAACAATGAAGGCAATGCCTTCCTGGCCTCGGTCCAGTTCAATATGGTGTTCTGAACGAAACGTCCCCTCGCGGGACGTTTTTGTTATGAGATGACATGAGGGAGAACCATGGCGGGTTCGCGGGTTCAGTCCATCCCTTCCATGGCCTGGAGCTGCTGATTGACCCAGGCGGTGGCGGCGAGATAGAGGTGGCTGACCTTCTCCTCGTTGAGGCCGAGGCGCGCGGTGCTGGCGGCGATCCGTTGCCAATTGGCCTTCTCGTACTCTTCACAGAACGCGAGGTAGAACCCCAGGTTGCCCTTGCGCTCCAGCAGGGCGGCACGGATCTCGGCGGTCAGCGGTATGGTGCCGAGCAACTGATCCAGCGGCTGCCCCATCAGCACATCCAGCAGGGAGAAGAGCCCGGTGATGAAGGCTTGCTGAGCCTGCAGGGTGGGGGCATGGGTCTGTGCAAGCAGCTCGCAGAAGCGGGCACGGATGAGGGACATCTGGTAGAGCTCGGCACTCTTGTCGTGACCGGCACTGGTGGCGGCAATCAGGGCCACGAAGCGTTTCAGCTGGGAATGACCCAGGGAGCTGGCGGCCTGGCGAAACGAGGCGATGGGCTGGGGAAAGTGCTTGAGATGGTTGACGTAACGCAGCAGCTTGAGGGAGAGAGAGAGATCCTGATTGAGCAGTTGCTCAATCTTGTCCAGATCCGGCTCGGCCTGATTGACCACCTTCAGCAGTTGCATCACCACCAGCTGGGTCGGGGGCATGGTGGTCTGCTGCACCATCTGGGGCCTGCTAAAGAAGAAGCCTTGGAACAACTCGACCCCGAGCCCCTTCATCCGTTCAAACTCGGCCTTGTCCTCCACCTTTTCGGCGAGATAGGTGAGCGGCAGGTGGCGATGGGTCTGCATGAACCGCTCGATGCTGGCAAGCGGCGTGGCCCGCAGATCGAACTTGATGATATGGATATAGGGAAGGAACCTGTCCCAGGCCGGGACCAGGGTGAAATCATCCAGCGCCAGCCGATAGCCCAGCCCGTGGAGCTGGATCACCTTGTCCAGCAGCGCATCGTCGGGCTCGGCATCTTCCAGTATCTCGATCACCACCTTGTCCTGGGGCAGGCATTCGGCCAGACCGTCCAGCAGCAGGGAGTGAGGGAAGTTGATGAAGCAGGGGTGTCCGCCAAGCAGCTGATCGATGTTCTGTTGCAGAAATTGCTCTGTCACCAGTCGGGAGGTAGCCAGCTGCGCGGAGATGGGGGGAAACACATTATCCAGGCTGTCGCGAAACAGCAGCTCATAAGCATGGGTCTTCAAATCCCGATCCAGGATGGGCTGCCTTGCTACATAGGAATACATGCATCTCTCCAGCATGGGTGAAGGCTTGATTCTATGGTTAAGCGGATCACTATGCCAGTGCCGACCGGGTCGAAACGGTCAGCAACTGGCAGAGTGCTGCCAAGGCAGGCGGGATCAGAACAGGTAGTTGAGCTGCAGGCCGGCCAGCCAGGCGTCCCCTTCCGAGGTGCCCTGGAAGGTGGAGGTGGTCTGCGCCATGCCGGGTTTGAGCTGCATGGTCTCGCTCACCTCGACTTTTTTGCCGTCGATCAGGGTCAACCCCAGATCCAGCGACAGGTTGCGGTCTATCTGGTAACCCACCCCGGCGCTGTACCACACCCGATCCGAGTCCGGGATGGAGATGGTGCGGCGATCGGCGGGCACCGGGCTACGATCGTAGGCCAGGCCGGAGCGCAGCTGCCACTTCGGATCCAGCCGATAGGTGAGGCCGAGGGCGTAGCGCCAGCTGTCTTCCCAGTGTTCGTCCTTGATGTGCATGGTGCCATGGTGATCGAGCTCGGACTCGAGCTGGACGAACTTGCTCCAGTTGGTCCAGTTGATGCTCGAATGCAGCGCCAGGGCCGGGGTCAGCTGATGGAACAGGGCCAGCTCCGCGGTGGCGGGCAGCGGCAGATCCAGGGTGCCGGTGTCGGTGAAGGTGCGGCCTTGCAGGTCGGTGCCGACGGCATCCCCGGAGAGGGTCAGGCTCACGTCATGGCGATAGGAGAGGCCGATGCGGGTCGCTTCAGACAGCGTCAGCAGGGTGCCCAGGTTCCAGCCCATGGCCCAGCCATCCCCCTTGAGGTGCTTGGCAATCTTGTTGTTGGAGGGGAAGGTGCCGCCCACTTCCCCTTCACCCTGAATGGCGGAGAGGCCGGCGCCAAGGGACCAGTGCCGGTTGATGCGATAGGCCAGGGAGGCGCCGAGATCCACCGTCTTGATGTCGGAGACGTTGCCGAAGTGACCGGCGTTGTAGTTGTCCGGCATCTGGACGCCTAGACCATAGTAGGAGGTGGCCGCCAGCCCCAGCCACCAGCGCTCATTCAGGGGCAGGACGAGATAGGCATTGGGCACCCAGGCACCGTCCGCGATGTCGCTGGCGCTCGCATCCAGGGTCACCGGGCCCTGGGCGGTAGGGACCCGGGTCAGCCCCTCGATGTTGACGTCGGGCTGGATATGGATGACGCCGCCGGAGAAGGCGGTGCGCTCGAAGCGAGTCATGGCGGCGGCGTTGCGGGCGATCACGCTGGCGTTGTCGGCGATGGCGGCTTCCCCCGCGAAGGCGCGGCCCATGCCGGTGGCCGATTGCTCCGCCAGCTGGAAACCGGCCGCCTGGGCCTGGCTCGATAGCAGCAACAGGGTGATGAGGGAGGGCTTCATGTTCGGGAGCATTGCTTTTCCTCGGGATGAATTTGGAATTCATTCTGTAATTTGGTTGGGGGCGGGATTTTATATGGTATGACCAGTAAGGCAACGGGGGCGGGGGCAGAGAGGACAAAACGGGATTAAATGCTGGAGGTATTGCCTCTAATAGCTTGATAAAAAACAAAAAGAGTACAGCTGTTTGCTACAGCTGTGCGCCGAGATGGGGATGTCGCATAAAAAAAGAGCGCCCGGAGGCGCTCTGTTTTATCGCGATGAAATCAGAATTTCATGTTGAACTGGGCGGAAGCCAGGAAGGCGTTGCCGTGGGAAGTGCCCTTCCAGCGCAGTCCGTCATCGTGGCTACGCAGTCCTTCGTTCACGTCCACTTCCTTGCCGTCCAGGTAGGCCATGCCGAAATCGACGCTCATGTCCTGGTCGATGTGGTAGGTGGCGCCGGCACTGTACCAGACACGGTCGGAGTCAGGAATGCTCAGGCTGCGGTATTCCGGCTCGATCGGGCTGTTGTCGTAGGCGAAGCCGATGCGGGCTTCCCAGGACGGGTTGACGTACCAGGTACCGCCCAGCGAGTAACGGGTAGAGTCCTTGAACTTCTCCGGTTTATTGAGGCATACACCTGGTTGGCCAGGCATATTACATCCTGAACTTGTTGCTTTCAGCTCTTGGAAGGCGCTCCAGTCGGTCCAGTTGACGGAGTAGTGCACCGCGAACTGCTGGTTCAGACGGTGGTAGCCGGCGAATTCGGCCTGGGCTGGCAGATCCAGTTTCAGGTTGCCATCAACGGTCTTGAAATTAGAGGTGCTTCCATTGAAGTCGCCGTCAAAGCTCAAGTCCACCTGGGAGCGGTAGGTCAGGGCCAGGCGGTTGTTCTCATTGATCTCGTACAGGGTACCGACGTTCCAGCCAAAGCCCCATGTATCGCCTTTCAGGTGCGCGATGGCGGTGTCACTGTTAAGAGGTGGGGTGATAGCCAGGGCTCCGGCATAGCGGTTCAGCTCGGCCTGGGCATAGACGGCATTGATGCCGGCACCCACGCTGAAGTTGGAGTTGATGCGATAGGCGATGTTGGGGTTGATATTGAAGGTCAACAGCTCGGTATCGCCGGCACCGGCACCGGCCGGGAAGGTCTTGGAGTACTCGGTGGAGAGGCCGTAGTTGGAGAACAGGCCAATCCCCCAGGCCCACTGATCGTTCAGGGGCTGGATGAAATAGGTGGCCGGCACGAAGGCATCGGGCGCGATGTCGCTCTCGCTGGAAGAGGCCAGCTTGGCCGGACCGGCATAGATGTCGCCCGCGACATCCACGTCGGGCTTGATATAGGTACCGGAAACAGACAGTGCCATCTTGTCGAAGGTGGTCATGGCGGCCGGGTTGCGGGACAGCACGGACGCATTGTCGGCGATGGCTGCTTCCCCGGCATAGGCACGGCCCAGACCGGAAGCCGAGTGTTCGTTCAGCTGGAACGCGGCGGCGAAGGTCTGAGTGCTGGCCAGGGTGACGGCCGCGGCGATCAGGCTTTTCTTGAAAAAGGCAGTTGTCATAGTGTTCTCTCTTTGTAAGCAGATTTTCTGTCGACATCAGGGCTCTTTGGCCGCTATAGACGACAAGATCTGTTGTTATGTCAGCTTCTTCCCATTCATTTCTGGCGTGATTCTATGGATCTGGTAGGAGGTAAGAAATCAGACCAGTGACAGCAGAATACATAAAAGTTTCCATTGTGTTAATCATTTGTTTTAACTTGCCGTTTAAATGGTCTGTTTTATCCATTATTGAATGAATAACATACAATAGGTGTCGTTTGTATCGTTCAAAAAAAATAGTAAAAATGTGACTTCAGGTGGGTATCAAGCGGGAAGTTGTCGGGATTCTGAGATGAACAGGCAGACAACGACGGTGTCTGCCTGTGATATGGAGGGGACGGGGGCCAGTCAGCCCCAGTCAAGTTCTGTTAAATGGACCAGTGTAGGCGTGACTCAAGCTGTTGGGCAACCGGGGCCAGTGACTCCTGCATGTCTCCAATCAACACCATGTTTGCCCCCTTGAGCGGCAGTATCTCCCCCTTGAGGGTACCGTCTGCAAAATCGGGCTGGATCGTGAGTGGCACATGCTTGGGTACCAGGAACAGGGTGACCGGGCCCATCTTGCCCTGGATCACCATGTGTAGGGCCGGCCCCTGATAAAAGGCACAGTGATTGACATAGGTTACCTTCATGCCGGGCATGCCCATCAGGGTGGCGCCATATTTTTCCATCTTGGCGTTGATGGTCTGCAGGCTCACCTTCTCATCCACCCCCTGGATGAAGGGCTCCTCCCCATAGACGTGGGCTATGGCCACCTGGGCCAGAGACAACGGCTCAGATGCCGGTGGCCAGCTGATCCAGCGGGTACTCATGCCGAGCAGGAAGGCGACCGATGCCGCCATGGCGAGCGGGCGCCAACCTCTGCCTTTGGTCGGGGGGGGCAGTGGCATCACCACATCCTCGCTCGCGTCCATCGCCTGGCGGAGTAGGATCCGCTCAGCGAGACCGGCGGGCACCTCCACCTCCAGGGTGCGGCGCAGTTTGCTGTCCAGCTGCTTCATCTCGTCCAGATGCTTGCGATTGGCGGAAGATGCCTCTGCCGCGGCGAGGAAGGCCGGATCCCTGTCCGAGGGATGGGTGATGGCCCGGCGGCGAAATTCAAGCTCATCCATTGGTGTGACCTCTCTGTTGTACCGCAGCCTCCATGGCCTCTTTGATCTGGTTGCGAGCCCGGAACAGCCGCGTCATGACGGTGTTCTTGTTCAGGCCGAGCTGGGCGGCGATCTCCTCGCCGCTGAATCCCCCCAGCACCTGCAACAGCAGGGGTTCCTGATATTCGGCAGGCAGGCGGGCGATGTGGCGCCGAAGCCATTCGTGTTCCATCTCCTGCTCGCTGTGCAGCGCATCCGGATCGCTTTGGGGATGCTCGTCGAGATCGATGAGATCGAACTGCTTGCGCTCGAAGCGCCGGGCATTTTCCCGCCGCAAGATGGTGATGAGCCAGGCCTTGGCGGCCTTGTCATCGACCAGGGAGTCGAGCGCCTTCCAGGCTCGCAGGAAGGTCTCCTGCACCAGATCCTCGGCGACTTGGGGATCCCGGCACAGCCAGTAGGCGTAGCGGTAGATGTCCCCGTGCAGGGCGTGCACCAGGGCCTCGTATTTCGTTTGTTTGTCTGCCATATCCCCATAGACCGGGGTGGCCGAGGGATCCTTTCCCGTTCCTGCCTTTTTTTTTCTAAAAAAACCTAACGTCATGAATGCGATTCCTTTTTCATGAGTGGTTTGCCGCAGGCGTCAAGGATGTGCCCACGCCAGTTTTCTGAGGACATAGGCTATCGCAAAAGTCTCCCTGGCGCACAGCGACTGGGCGAGCCTCTGCCAGTCGACCCCTTGGCTGGCAGCGCCAGGGGCGGCAAAACAGGCCCTGTCCAGGTCATCGAGCAGCGTGCCCATGGCGGGATCGCTATGACAGGGCAGGTTGGCCAGGTGCTGGCAAGGCCGTCCCAAGCGCAGCGCTGCCCAGGCCAGCAAGGCCCATCTGGCCGGGTCAGGTTCCCGGGTCGCCAGGGCCCGTTGCAGCTGATAGAAGGCGAGCCAGCGCGGCCCGCCTTGGCACAGGGCGCGCAGCAGCAGCGCCCACAGCACCCAGTGGAGGCTCTCTGCGCCCGGCGCCCTGGCGGGATCGGAGGGGGCGGCGTCGCCCTCGATGTGCAGGGTCTGCGTCGGCAGGCGGGCCTGCTCGATGCGCCCGGTCCGGGTGTTGAACCAGGAGAGGGTTAAGGCGGGCAGGGTATAGCTGCCTGGGGCTTGTGCGGTCAGGGCCTGGCGCCACTGGCGTTCGAAGCGCAGCGCCCCCTTGGCCACGAAACGCTCCTGCTGCTGCTCGCCGTCCGGTTTCATCGAAAGACCCTGCGGCAATGCCGGGGCCGGGATCTGTGGCAGGCGGTTGCCATCTCCTCCCTCCATCACCAGGGTGAGGGTGCGGATCACCGGCTCCCCGACGCTGGCTCCCCTGGCCGGACTGAACTGCTGGCGCAGGATCAGGCTGCTCGCCACCGGCTCCACCGATGCCTTGTCTACCTTGACCAAGAGGGTGGCCGCTCTGGCGGAAAGCAGATCCCCCGCGTCGTTTTGCGCGGCGGTGTCCGGGTCCTGGGGCAATCGACCCTGGAAACGGGGGGACTCCAGGGGATGCAGCCCGGGCTCCCTGGCCTGGATCAGCCACTTGCGGATCAGGCGCCCTGGCATACCGGGGCTGGCGGGGGACTCCCAGCGATCGTCGCCGAGGCGGCGTATGGTGAAGCCTTGACCGAGGGGCTCGCCGAGGTTGGGGGCCTCCATGTTGGCGGGCAGCCAGAGGCTCAGCTCATAGATGAAGGGTTGCCCCGGGTAGAGGGGGCCCTGATGCAGCACCCTGGCCTGCAGCTCCACGGGGGAAGGGCGCGCCTCGGGTTGTGGCATCAGGGTGCCCGTTCGGGGGCGCGTCGGAATGGACAGCGTGGGCGTCTGTTCGGCGCCGAGGGTCAAGGGAGGCACCTGGCGGGGACTGGTCTCCAGCAGGTGAAGCGGGATCTGCCAGCGGATCAGGCCGCTCACCTCGGTATTGACGCGGCTGATGCTGACCCGGCCTACCGCAAACTGACGCAGCAGGGGGAGCAGGCTGAGCTCGTCGCCCTTGAGCTCCCCGTCGGCTTCGATGACGAGCAACCAGTCGCGATCATTCTCCCCCGCCAGCAGCTCGGCGCGAGGGGGGGCCGCCTGCACTTGAGCGGTCTGTACCTGGGTGGCCAGCAGCATGGCGAGCAGCCAGCAGCCGCTTAGGCCCTTCATAAACCGGATGAATGAACGCAGCCAGCGGATCACCAGGGCTCCTCCACCTTGATAAGAGGGCGGCGTTCGGCCTCCTTGCGCAGCCGCTGCTCCAGCAAGAGCACGGGGGGCGCCGGGGGGCGGGGGT
>NZ_CDBZ01000092.1 GCF_000819985.1 Aeromonas media
GATGAGTTACAGCAGGCGGATGTCGCTGAGCATGTTGTAGCCGAACTTGCGGGACACAGTAAAAACGGCCTGACGTTTGGCCGCTATGGCAAACGTGTGAACATTAGGCTGCTGAATGAGAAAATCCAATCCCTTCCTACCGACCTGATACCCCACCACCTGCTGTCAGGGGGAAAATCACCGTAAAGATGACGCATATTTTTTGGGTAACAGGGCTGTCTCCCCCCCATGAAAAAACCAATATGAGAGCATTTCTCGGCGGTTTAATGGGGCGGGTATGGCCCTATCTTCATGATTTATAATGATTTTAAGCACATTGGAAAATATTTAAAAAACCCAATAAAAATATGTTGACATTTCTTTTTCTTTGTGGGTTATTTTCATTGACGAGTGGTCCTCAATCGTTGTAGTATGCTGATAAAGCTGCTAACAAGGACATAACAACGACAGTAAACACGAAGGATCGAAACGAAATGAATATGGCGTAGAACACACCGACACGTTTATCTCGTTCAAACAAGGGTTATCACCCCTTCAGATTTAAAAAATACCGCCAATATCACAGCTATCTTCGATACGCTGAACGGGTTGTTATTACCCAAATTCGGGTGAAGTGAATAACACATGGTATTTGCTTGATGCAATGTTGAGTAAAAATCTGACGGGAACATTTGATTATATCGATTAAATGACATCAGCTATCGCTAATGTATACTTGGCATTTGACAAATTAACAGGATTTTGAGGTGAAACTTATCTGTTTATAGCGTCACAGAGTAATTTATATCGCTGTTTTTAGGTGCACTATTACCCTCTCGGTATCGATGCGTGAGCATCACGTTTTGCTATTGCTGTTTTTGTAATTGAAGGAGTATTTATAACTGTAATGAGGGTAATTATGAACAAACAAACCAATAAAAGGACCGTTCAAAAACAAAAAACTAAACACAACACTGTGCGTTCAGTCATTGTTGATGAGCATTCACTGGCGTCAGCCATTCGTCAGCACCTGGAAATCAAAAAATACCAGTATGCGCAGACAACCTATGACATTTCGAAGCGTAAAGCAGAACAGTTGATAAAATGGATTGGTGATAAACCGCTGACGTCATATCGTGCGAGTGACATTGAACTGCTCGTAGTGAAATTTTGCAACAAAAAATATAAAGGAAATACCATTAACCAATATTTGGATATATTGAGACAAGTCTTTGCACGAGCTGTCAGCGATGGTGTTATTCATACCAGTCCAATGGATGGCATTAAAAAATGTAAATTTGAGGTGGACGAACCTGATCCATTTTATCAATACGAAATTAAGGCATTTCTCGCCCTGAAAAGCACCCATTTGCTGGAGGTGTCACTCATCCAACTCGGTATCTCTACGGGTCTGCGCATCAGTGAGTTAATGGCGGTCAGTGCGGAGGCGGTCAATCTCGACAAG
>NZ_CDBZ01000093.1 GCF_000819985.1 Aeromonas media
AGGTGGGGGAGGATGTCAAGCAGCGCATAGCCCGCCACTGGCTGGCGGATTTTCACGGCGTCGTGCAATGAGCGCCATCCCGGATGCCGGGCGGCGCATGAGCGCTTACCATCCTCAGCAGGCCGATTTTTACGGAGTCACCCCATGACAGAAATGGCACAACCCAGCCTCAAGCCTCGTATCGAGATCCGCTACTGCACCCTCTGCCGCTGGATGCTGCGCGCCGCCTGGCTCGCCCAGGAGCTGCTCTCCACCTTCGACAGCGATCTCGGCGAGGTGGCGCTGGTGCCCGCCAGCAAGGGGGAGTTCAAGATACTGGTGAACGGCATCCAGGTGTGGGACAGGGTGGCCGACGAGGGCTTCCCCGAGGCGAAAGAGATCAAGCAGCGGGTGCGGGACGTCATAGCCCCGGAGCGCGATCTCGGCCATGCCGATCGCAAGCCCGCAGCCGAATAAGGCGACCACACAGAGCAAAAGGGAGGCGACAGCCTCCCTTTTTGTTTGCCGTGGCGGCTAACCTGCGGACTCTGCCCGGGCGGGTTGGCCGATATAGCGGGCCCGCTTGTGAGCCTTGATGCGGCTCACGTCCACCCACACCAGGCCGTCGATGCAGTGGTTGAAGTCGGGGTCTATGCCAAAGTCCATGAACTGCACGCCCCCCGGCTCGCACAGCTCGGAGTATTGCTTGTAGAGGGTGGGAATGGCGCAGCCCAGGTGGTCGAGGCGGGCCTTGAGCGCCTTGAGATCGCTGCCGTAATCGTGCCCCTCGAACAGGGACGCCGTCTCGGGGTAGGGGCGGCGCGAGGGGGCCAGCGCCAACTCGGGGGCGAAGTGCTGGCGGTAGAAGCCCACCAGCAGATCCTTGGCCGCCGGCGGCAGGCTGCCGGAGAGGGTCACGGGCCCGAACAGATACCGATACTGGGGGTAGCGGGCCAGGTAGGCGCCTATGCCGAACCAGAGATAATCCAGCCCCCGTTTGCCCCAGTAGGCGGGCTGGATGAAGCTGCGGCCCAGCTCGATGGCCTGCTCCAGCCGGGGCAGCAGTCTCTCTTCAAACCCGAACAGGGTGTGGCTGTAGAGGCCGCTCACCCCCTTGCGCGCCAGCAGCTCGGCCACGGGGGCGAAGCGGTAAGCCCCTATGATATCGAGGCGGGCCGGATCCCAGAGGATGAGGTGGTGGTAGTCATCGTCGAAGGCATCGAGATCCCGCCGCCTGCCCGAGCCTTCCCCCACGGCGCGAAACGCGATTTCTCGCAGCCGCCCCAGCTCGCGCAGAATCACCGAATGGCCCTGCTCGTGGCGGCGATAGAGCAGGATGCGCTGGCCATCCGGGGTCTGCTCGAGCAGCTCGCAGCCGTCCATGGCCTGTTTGAGCTGGCGGCGATCCTCCGGCAAGGCGATGGGGGCCTCGGTCGTCAGGGGGCCCTTCTTCCCCTTGCCGAGGCGATAGAGATGGCGGCGCACCAGGGCGGCGGCTGTCTTGGGGGCGAGCTCCCCGAGACTCTGGGGCGGGATGCGCTCCCCCAGGGTGAGGGAGATGCGCCGCCCCTGCTGGCGAAACAGCTGGCGCACCAGCAGCAGGGCGGAGGCGGGCTTGTGGAGCCAGGAGGCGAGATAGAAGGGGAGGCCGTTGCGTCCGTCCAGATGGATGGGCACCAGCGGCGTGCGGGTGCGCCTGGCCAGTTTGATGAAGCCCCCCTGCCAGGGACCGTCCTTCACCCCCTTGGGGCCGAGGCGCGACACCTCGCCGGCGGGGAAGATGATGAGGGCTCCCTCCTGGGCCAGGTGCTCCCCCATGGCCAGGATGGCGCGCCTGTCGGTCTTGCCCCCCAGGTTGTCCACCGGCAGCAACAGGGGACGCAGGGGGGCAATCTGTGCCAGCAGCTGGTTGGCCACTATCTTGACGTCAGGGCGGATGCGGCCAAGCAGGCGCAGCAGGGCCAGCCCGTCCAGGGATCCTATGGGGTGGTTTGCGACTATGATGACCCGGCCGCTGGCGGGAATGTTCTCGAGTTCGGCCTCGCTCACCCTGTAGTCAAAATCGAGGGCGCCGAGGGCCTGCTCGACGAAGTCCAGGCCGCGCAGGTGAGGATGGCGCTTGGCAAACTCGGCGAAGGCCTCCTCGTTGAGCAGCCAGCTCAGCCCCTGCCGGAGCAGGGGACGGATCAGGGGTTGGGTGGCGAGGCGGGGCAGATGCTGCCCCAGCAGGGTATCGACGTTGAACATGGGCAAGGCTCCGCGAAACGTTGCCTCAGGGTGCCGCCCCCCGGTTTCTCCTGTGTGGCAGCGCCGTGACGGTTTGATGACCCGGGGCAGAGAGCCCGCTCATACCGCAGACCCGTCCCCGCTCATACCGCCGTTATTTGCTCCCACCCGGCCCCGCTCAGGACTGCGTCACTGCTTATTGCTCCCGCCAGGCCGAGGTGAGTTGCACCAGGGCCACCAGGGTGGCGACCGCCTTCTCCATGGATTGCAGCGGGATGAACTCGTGCTTGCCGTGGAAGTTGTGACCACCCGTGAAAATATTCGGGCAGGGCAGCCCCATGAAGGAGAGCCGCGCGCCGTCGGTGCCGCCGCGAATGGGTTTGATCTTGGGGACCACGTCGGCGGCCTCCATGGCGGCCCTGGCCAGTTCGACGATGTGCATGTGCGGCGCTATCTGGCTGCGCATGTTGCGGTAGTTGTCGGTCAGGGTGAGCTCGATGCGCGCCTTGGGGTTGTCCAGCTGCAGGGAGGCGACCCGCTCCTTGAGCTGCGCCTTGCGGGCGGCGAAGCAGTCGTCGTCGAAGTCGCGGATGAGGTAGTGCAGGGTGGTTTCCTCCACGGTACCTTCCATCCGGGCCAGGTGGAAGAAGCCTTCGTACCCTGCCGTGTACTCCGGGGTCTGCTCGGGAGGCATCTCGGCGTGGAAGCGGGCGGCCAGGGTCTGGCTGTTGATCATGCTGCCCTTGGCGGTGCCGGGGTGCACGTTGTTACCTGTGATGCGCACAGTGGCGCTGGCGGCGTTGAAGTTTTCATACTCCAGCTCCCCCAGTTCACCACCATCCACGGTATAGGCCCATTTGGCCGGGAATCTCTCCAGGGGGAACAGATCGGCGCCACGGCCTATCTCCTCGTCCGGGGTGAAGCCTATCCAGAGATCCCCGCGAGGGATCTCGGGGTGGGCCAGCAGGTACTGGGCGGCGGTGAGGATCTCGGCGATGCCCGCCTTGTCGTCGGCCCCCAGCAGGGTAGTGCCATCCGTGGTGATGAGATCCTGCCCCAGGTAGTTTTTCAGGCAGCGGTACTGGCGGATGGCCAGCACCTCGTCCCCCTTGCCGAGGCAGATGTCGCCTCCCTGATAATTTTCAATGAGCTGGGGCACCACCTGTTCTGCCTCGTAATCGGCGGTGTCCATGTGGGCAATCAGCCCGATGGCGGGTGCATCCGGCTGATTGCCCGGCAGGCAGGCGGTGAGGTAGCCGTGCTCATCCAGGGTGACGTGCGCCAGCCCAAGCTGGGTCATCTCATCGAAGAGGGCGCGGGCGAAGACGAGCTGGCCCTCGCTGCTGGGACAGACAGGATTGGTCGCATCGGAGCGGGTATGAAAAGTCAGATAACGCAGAAAACGCTCAAGCAGGGTATCCATTGGCAGGCCTCTAACCACAAAAGAGGGACCATTGTGGCCAAGACGGCCGGGCCGCTTATTGCGTCAGCGCAGTTTTTGATGAATTTGTCGGGGCAGGGATCCCGGTGCACAGGGTGGCGGGAGGGGTTACCGCTCGAGGTGTGAATGAATAAAAATTCCAAATTTAAAACTCATCATGCATATGCGGAAGGGCTGAATTTCCCCTCGGCCCAGCACTGGCAAGGGGTGGGGGAAAATGGCTGGTTCCCCTGTTATTTTCAGGGCCAATCCCGAGCGGGCTCATCCCTCGCCATCCCAGAGCCAGCCTTGCTGGCAGCAAGATTTGACCCACCGGCCAAAACCCGTTTTTTAACACGATTTTTTATTGTCAGTGGCGCCGGTAAGTGTGTACACTCCGCGCCGATCCGAGGGTAACCCTGAGCAGGCAGAGGCCGCCAGACACCGACAGGATCAGACGCCTATAGGGCGAGGCACGCAGAAACGACAGACACTGCTGGGGAATGGTTTCTTTAATACCGGTTAGGCTCCGGTATCAGGGAGAACAACAGACTCTCATCACCTACTGACCGAGTGAGCCAACGGCTCATCATCTTCCCTTGTCATGGGCGGTCACTGGCGTTGAGCGGGCTGTGGTGGTTGTCGTTTATCAACACGCGTGCGTGCTGACGTCTACCCTTCTCTTCCTTGAACCCTTCTCCTTCTGTCGGGATGGCTGCCGAATGATGAACGAACGGCGTGGCTGATGCCGGTTGTCATCAAAGTACCGCGGCGCCCCATTACAGTGGCACCGCATACCGTTGAGCTTGATGTAAAGCCACCAGCCCCACATCAAGACTCGTTACTTCCCAAGATCCACCAGGCAGCCTTGGCTTGCCGCGATGTGCAATAGAGGATCTGGCTGTGACAAGCCAGCGGCAGGGTCAGGCAACAACGCCTGCCGCCGCCAGCCGTGACGCACCGGGTGCCCGCAGGCAGCCTTTGCTCGCCGCATGTTGCAATCGATGGTCTGGATGTGATTGAGGGTAACGAAGGCGGCCTTCTGGCCGCTCATTTGCGAGGCATAGCCCATGACTAACTGGTCCAGCAAGGACTCCTTGAAGGTCTACAACGTTCCCTACTGGGGTGCGGGTTTTTTCAATATCAATGACGCCGGTCATGTGACCGTCTCCCCCGACAAGTCTCGTCCCGAGGCGCGCATCGTGCTGTCCGAAGCCATCGAACAGCTGCGCCAGTCCGGACTGACTACCCCGGTATTGCTGCGTTTCCCCGACATCCTCAAGAGCCGGGTCGATGCGCTGTTCAACGCCTTCGGTCAGGCCATCGAGAAGTCAGGCTATGAAGGGGACTACCTGTGCGTTTACCCGATCAAGGTAAACCAGCAGCGCCGCGTCATCGAGACCATCAGTCAGTCCTACAGCGACAAGCCGCGGCTTGGGCTGGAGGCGGGCTCCAAACCGGAGCTGCTGGCCGTGCTGTCCCATCATCATGAGCAAGGGTCCGTGATCGTCTGCAACGGTTACAAGGACCGCGAATACATCCGCCACGCCCTGCTGGGCAACCTGATGGGCCACAAGGTCTACATAGTGGTGGAAAAACCCTCCGAGCTGGAAATGGTGCTGGACGAGTCAGTTCGCCTCAACATCAAGCCCAACATCGGGGTGCGCGCCAAGCTCGCCTCCACTGGCTCCGGCATGTGGGAATCGAGCGGTGGATCCATGTCCAAGTTCGGCCTCTCCGCCTCCCAGATCCTGGCGCTGGTGGAACGTCTGCGCAGCCTCGGCAAGCTGGACTGCCTGCAACTGCTGCACTTCCACCTGGGCTCCCAGATAGCGAACATCCGCGACATCCAGGGCGGCATCCGCGAGTGCGGCCGTTTCTATGCCGAGCTGCGTCGTCTCGGCGTGCCCATCGACGTGGTCGATGTGGGCGGCGGCCTGGGTGTGGACTATGAGGGCACCCGCTCCCAGAGCCACTGCTCCGCGAACTACAGCCTGTCCGAGTACGCCAACAACGTGGTGTGGGGCATCGGCGATGTGTGCCGCGAGTTCGACCTGCCGCACCCGACCATCATCAGCGAGTCCGGCCGTGCCCTGACCGCCCACCACGCCGTGCTGGTCACCAATCTGATTGGTGCCGAAGGGGTGGAAGTGAACGACATCCATGCGCCTGATGAAGACGCCCCGACCATTCTGCAGAACATGTGGAAAGGCTGGCTGGACCTGCGCAGTGAAGATCCCTCCCTGCTGGAGATCTTCCACGATTCTGTGGCGGATCTGGGGGATGTGAACACCCAGTTCACCATGGGTCTCTTGAACCTGGAGCAGCGCGCCTGGGCCGAGATGCTGCACCAGAACACCTGCCTGGCGCTCAAGGAGCTGCTCAACCCGGTCAACCGCAACCACCGCGCCCTGGCCGACGAGCTCTCCGAGAAGCTGGCAGACAAGTGCTTCGCGAACTTCTCCCTGTTCCAGTCCCTGCCCGATGCCTGGGGTATAGGTCAGGTTTTCCCCGTGATGCCACTCACCGGCCTCGAGCGTCCGCTCACCCGCCGCGGCATCCTGATGGACATCACCTGTGACTCCGACGGTCAGGTGGAGCACTACGTCGACGGCCTGGGTGTCGAGAGCACGCTGCCGATGCCGGAGTATGCCGAGAACGAAGAGTGCCACGTCGGCTTCTTCCTGGTGGGTGCCTACCAGGAGATCCTGGGGGATCTGCACAACCTGTTCGGTGATACCCACTGCGCGGAAGTGTGGCTGGACGAGGAAGGCAAGATGGACATCCGCAACGTGGTGCGCGGCGACACCGTCGACCAGCTGCTGCGTTACGTCAACATCGACCCCTCCGTCATTCGCGAGAACTATCAGCGGATCGTCTCCCACCCGGCGCTGGACGACGCGACCCGCAAGGCCCTGCTCGACGAGCTGGAGCTGGGTCTGCAAGGCTACGCCTACCTGGAAGACGAATAAGCCACAGGCTGATTCGCCCCGTCGGTGCAAAGACGGGAATAAAAAACGGCGCCTTCGGGCGCCGTTTTTGTTGCCAGGATCTGCCCTGCGGTGATGCACGGGGCGAATACCCGTCTCCATTCGAAGAGCAGGAGCCAGCACTGGGCCCTGGCAGGCCACAGATCCGGAAGATATCCTCGACTGCCCGCCGTTTCCCTTGATCCACATCAAATGGGACTCGGACCGGTTATTTTACGGTCAGGAGTGTTGTTGATGGGATGTAACAAAAGGATGTGCATATGGAACTGGAAAGGGACCCGAGATGCTATACCGACGTCTGTATCGACGGTAAGTGGTATCACTACGATCATTGCAGCACCCACGTCTACATGCTGATGGGGGGCGCGGCGCCGAGCCTGCAACTGGCCTGTGAGCCCGGTAGCGAAGAGGAGCTGATCGCCATGCTCCAGCAACTGACCCGCTGCTGAAGCAGGGCTGTCTCATGGCCATCGGGCAACACGCCGCGATGGCCACTTTCTGTTTTTCCTGTCAGCCGTTCGTCTTGCGGCCAAACAGCTTCTTGCCCATCTCCATCAGGGCGCTCGCTGCGGCATAGCTGCTGTCTGACTTGCCCACCTCGTCCGCCACATAAAGGAAGTCTGACTTGTACTTCTCCACCGCCTCCTGGGGGTTGGTGGCATCGATGAAGTCCTCCTGCACCTCGAACCCCTGTGCCAGCAGCGCCGCCTTCTCCGTCAGAAAGCTGGGGGAGGCCATGTCGACATAGGTGTACTGCTGCCTGTTGGAGGCCGGAATGCTGAAAAACTGGTATCTGGCCATTTGTGCTCCTCGCTTGCGCGGCGTTGTCTTGATGTGATCGGCTCTCGCCGAACGGCCCCTTGTTTGCCGTCTGTGCAAGGGGTGAAAAGTAACATTCGAGTCTTTGTCGGGCAGCCTATCCCGAGTCAGCGAGAGATGCAATTGGAGAATGTATTCGGGGAAAGGGAGGGGCGAGCGCAGCAGAGTGCAATGGAATAGCCCCTGCGTCAGGTTGGGCTCAGGCGAGCACGCCACCCGCATAGGGATCTCGGTGAGGCTCATCGATGTGGCTGTGGGCCAGCAGCTGTTCCCCCGGCATGGGGCGCCCGAGCAGATAGCCCTGCAGGGTGTCGCAGCCCAGCTCGGTCAGCAGGGCGCGTTGCTCAGGGGTCTCCACCCCCTCGGCCACGATGCGCATGTCCAGAGCCTGACCCAGGGCGATGATGGCGGCGATGATGGTGGCATCGTCCCCCTCGTGCGTCAGGGTGGCGACGAAGCCCCTGTCAATCTTGAGCTCATTGGCAGGGAAGCGCTTGAGGTAGAGCAGGCTGGAGTAGCCGGTGCCGAAGTCATCGATGGAGATGCCGAGCCCGAGCTCGGCCAGGCGATTGAGGATGGCCAGGCTCTCCTCGGCGTTCTCCATGGCGGTGGATTCGGTGATCTCCAGGGTGAGGTGGCGCGCCTCGAGCCGGTGGCGACGCAGGGCACCCTCCACCTCTTGCAGCAAACCGGGGCTGGCCAGCTGTATGGTGGAGAGGTTCACCGCCACGCTCCAGTCGTGATGACCCGCTTCCCGCCAGCGGCTCATCTGACGACAGGCCTCATCCAGTACCCAGTTGCCGATGGGGATGATGAGCCGGGTCTTCTCCGCCAGGGGCAGGAAGCGGGCCGGGGAGATGGTGCCATATTCCGGATGCTGCCAGCGCAGCAGCGCTTCGGCGCCAACCACCTGGCCGCTGCGGGCGTGGTACTTGGGCTTATAGTGCAGGACCAGTTCCTCCCGCTCCAGGGCATGGTGCAGCGCCTGTTGCAGCAAAAACTGCTGGTGGGCATTGGCATTCATGGCGCTGTCGAAGCAGTAGTAGCCGTTGCGCCCTCGCTCCTTGGCGTAGTACATGGCGGCATCGGCGTTGAGGGTCAGCTCGTGCAGGCTGGTGCCATCCTGGGGATAGACGGCGATGCCGATGCTGGCGGTGATGTGCAGGCTGTTATGCTCCCACTCATAGGGCTGGGCCAGGGCGGCCAGCAGGCGCTCGGCGAAGGCCGTGGTCTGGCTCAGGTCCCCCGGCGCCAGGGCCAGCACGAACTCGTCCCCGCCAAAGCGCGAGGCAGTGTCGCTGGCGCCAAGCAGCCCGGTGATCCGCGCCGCCACCTCGGCCAGCAGCAGATCCCCGGTGTGGTGGCCGTGGGCATCGTTGATGATCTTGAAGCCGTCGAGGTCGAGAAACAGCAGGGAGAAGCTGCGCTGGCTGTGCTGGCACTCCTGGATGCGCTGCTCCAATCGGGTGGCAAACAGCAGCCGGTTCGGCAGCCGGGTCAGGCTGTCATGGAGCGCCAGCTTGATCAGCTCGTCGTGGGCCAGGTGCAAGGAGGTCGAGAGACGGGCGGCGTGGGCATCCAGCATGGAAAGCACCAGGGCGATGGCGAACACCGCCAGGGTCACGATGATGATGACGGTCGCCAGCCACTGGGTATTGAGGCCGGTATAGAGGGCGCCGCACAGGCTCCCCTGTGGGAACTGGGCTGCCGCCATGCCGGTGTAGTGCATGCCGATGATGGCGGCTCCCATCACCAGGGAGGCGACGGCCTTGCGAAAGAAGGCGCGGGGCGTGCTGTTGCGCAGGCGAAACGCAATCCAGAGCGCGGCGCCGGAGGCGAGCACAGCGATCAGGATGGAGAGCGCGAAGAGGCCGTGGTGGTAATGAATGCCGGGATCTATCTTCATGGCCGCCATGCCGATGAAGTGCATGGTGGCGATGCCGGCCCCCATCAGCAGGGCGCCCCCCGCGACGTGGCGCCAGGGCAGCTGGGGGCGGCTCACCAGCCAGAGTGCGAAGGCCGACGAACCGATGGCCGCCACCAGAGAGAGGCCAGTCAGGGTCAGGTCGTAACCGAGCGCGATGGGCAGGTTGAAGGCGAGCATGCCGATGAAGTGCATGGACCAGATGCCGAATCCCATGGCGAAGGCGCCCCCCGTGAGCCAGAGGGCGGCGGCCCGGCCCCGGCTCTGGCTAACCCGGCTTGTCATGGCCAGCGCCGTGTAAGAGGCGAGCACCGCCACCAGGATGGAGAAAAACACCAGATCCTGGCTGTAATAACTGTCGAGCATGGGGTGGGTTGCGGTCACTTCACTCACTCTGGGATGGAAAACGGCCTGAGCCATGGCCGGACTGGAGAAGAAAATCGGGCTGGGGATTGTACACCAGGGGCGTCCCAAAGCGGTCAGCTATACGCACCAAAATGGACCCTGGATCAGAGTAAAAGCACTGAATTTATCCCTTGATGGCAATGCCCTCACGCGCCCTATCCAAAGGCGGGTTCCAAATTTTCCCGTTTGGAAAACAGGGGTATGGAAAATCTGGGAATAGATAGTTCCGGTCGTGACCTGCTATTGAAATACGGCTCGGGGAGAGTCCTGGAGCTGCTTTGTAGTGCTGGCCTCTCCATTCATGTGAGGCGCTTTGGGCGTGGTGCTTGTTGCCGCACAGTTGCGTTCACCATGACCATTGGGATGTGATGTCACAGTGCCATATAGGTATCTGGCTTCGTCTGCGCCTTGGTTGATCCGATACATCTGTTATCATGCGTCTCCCGCTTTCGTTATCTCGTTGAACCTGCAGGAGAAACCATGGCTCGAACCCTCTATTTGCTGCGCCACGGCCAGACCCGCTATAACGCCGAATTGCGGTTGCAGGGGCGTTGCAACTCGGATCTGACCGCCAGAGGCGAAGCTCAGGCCCTCGCCATGGGGGCCCGCCTGGCAGAGCTCCTGGCTGAGCCCGCGAGCTGGACCCTCTATGCCAGCCCCCTCGGTCGTGCCCGTCAGACGGCGGAGCGGGTATGCCAGCAGCTTGGCTTGGATAAGGAACGCATCGTGTGGGACGAACGGCTGGTGGAGCTGGGCATGGGGGAGTGGGAGAGCCGCCGGGTTCCCGAGCTGTTGGCGGCCCATCCTGAGCTCGATCTGGAAGAGCCGGATTGGTATCTGCAGGCCCCGAATGGAGAGAGCTTCCAGAGCATTCAGCGCCGGGCCCAGGCATGGCTGCAGGACGAAGGCATTGCCAAGCATGCCATCGTCGTCTCCCACGGTCTGTTCGGTGCCATGCTGCGCGGTGCCTATGCCGATCTGGATTACATCACCACCTGGACACAAGAGCTGCCGCAGGATGCCTTCTTCAAGCTCAGTGGCGGCCGTATAGAGCGGATTTCCTGCTGACCACGCGAAGACGGCCCGCCCTTGACGGCAATGCTGATCAGTTAA
>NZ_CDBZ01000094.1 GCF_000819985.1 Aeromonas media
ACTTATTATCTGAATTCCCGGCCTACCTCACCCCCTTGCTGAGCACCCTGCTGCTGGTCTGGCTCAACGGTGAGCAGCTCACCCCGCGCCACCTGCTGGCGGGGGCTCTCATCATGGGCGGAGCCCTGCTCGGTTTGCTGGTGAAAACACCCAAGACTCGGCCAGTGGCAGAGCCACTGTCATAAAAACGCCATCAGGCCTGCTTAAGCTCACGCCCATTGCGTGGTTCAAGCAGGACTCTGATGTGAAAATTGCTCATTATGCCTCCCTCTCCTCCCTCGTACTGCTGCTGGTGGCTGGCGTTCAGGCCGCCGCCCTGTTTCACGGCTGGCAGCAGTTCAATCGGGCCGAACAGGCCCAGCGCCAGCAGGAACGCCTGCAACAACAACTGAGCGGCCCGTTGCAGGGGGCGCTTCGCGACTACCTCGGCAGCGGCGATCCCCTGCGCCTGGCCGAAGCCCAGGGAGTGCGCCAGCAGGCGCTCTCGCTTCTGGCGCAGCAAGACGGGTCACAAACCAGTCCGCTGCGTGCCCTGCTCGAACAGATGGGGGCACGCATCGAGGGCGACTACCTGGCGGCAGGCAAGCTCTCCGGCAACAGCCAGTGGCTGCTGCAAAACGCCGAGAACGAGCTGAGCACCCAGGCCCGGGCGCTGCTGCGTTACGGCCAGCAGGGTGCTGACCTGGATCCGGCCAGCGCCGAGGCCTACCGCCAGGGGGCCGCCGACATACTGGCGACCCTGCCCGCCCTCGCCCACCAGCGCCAGAACTACATGGAGCAGGCGAGCGCCAAGCGCCTCGAAGGATTGCTGTTCGAACTCGCCGCCCTGCAAAAGCAGGCGGACGCGCTGACGGCCCTGCCGAGTCTGAACCTCTTCGAGGAGACCGCCGCCGATGAGTTCACTCTGGGGGAGCCGGTGCGCAAGGAGCTCGGGGAGCTGCCCAAAGCCGAGCTGACCTCCCTGCTAAAACGCTATCCCATGGAGCTCGAGAACAGCCGCAAGGCGCTGCAACAGCAGCAGGCCGCGCGCCAGATGGTGCAGCAGGACATCGCGCAGCTGCTGCAGGCCGGCGAGCAGTTGGGGGAGCAGCTAACCGCCGCCCGCCAGACCATGAACCGGGAGCTCGCCACCGTGCTCGGCTCCCTGGCGCTCTGTCTGGTGGTGGTCGCCCTGCTGTTTGCCCTGGTGCAGCGCCGCTGGCTGGTCAGGCCCCTGCTGCGACTGCGGGCGGCCTTCCTGCAGCTCGATGCCACGGGCCAGGCGCAGTTGCTGGCAACGGGGCGCGAGCGCAACGAGCTGGCCGACATAGTCGCGAGCTACAACCGCCTGATCCAGCGGCTGCAACAGGATCAACAGCAGAAGGCAGGGCAGCTCTCGAGCGTCTCTTCCAGCCTGCAGGGGATGGTGGAGCAGGTGCAGGAGATCCACCACAGCACCCGCACCACCGAGCAGGCGGTGGATGAGAGCGACACCATGATGCAGGAGCTCAATCAACTTGCCGGCGAGGTACACCAGGTCGCCGCCGAGATAGCGGAGCACGCCCAGCACAACGAGCACTCCATGAGCCAGAGTGAGCTGCTGGTGGGGGGCATGCTGGCGGCCACCGCCCAGACCGGGCTCGCCATCGACGAGAGCAGCGGCGCCCTGGCCCAGCTGACCCGCTCGGTTGAAGATGTGACCGCCATCGTCGACGTCATCGGCCACATCTCACAGCAGACCAACCTGCTGGCGCTCAACGCCGCCATAGAAGCGGCCCGTGCCGGTGAGCAGGGACGCGGCTTCGCGGTGGTCGCCGACGAGGTGCGCCACCTCTCCGCCGACACCCAGCGCTCCCTCGGCCAGATCACCGAGATCCTGGCGAGCCTCACCCAGGCAGGAGATCAGCTCGCCACCGTGCTGGCCCGCATCACCGCAGAGGCAGCCGCTCAGCGCCAGCAGGCCGAACAGTTGCGCCAGACCACCCAGACGGTGCGGGAGATGGCGCGCAGCACCGCCGTCATCGCCCTGCAGGGTGCCGACAACGCCAGGAGCCAGGAGCACAGACTCGCCAGCTTCGCCGCCCTCATCGGCCGCATCAGCCAGCACGCCCGCCAGGGCAGCCGCCTCTCGGTGCAGGTATCGGAGCACATCCACCACCAGGCCCAGCAGATCCCCCGGATCCTGAGTCAGGCCTGAGTCGCCCTCCCCCCTATCGGGCCGGGCCCCCTTGAGGCGCCCGGCCTGTTCCCTGATATGCCCGCACCCGGTTAACCCCCTCCGTCCCTCGCGCCCATGACCCCTCGGGGGAGCCTGCTCGACGCGCCGAGCAGGAGACACAACCCCGACAAGGGTGAATATCTTTTTTTGTGACACAAAATTATATGTTGCCACCAGGTTAACAAAGAAAGTTCTGCATCCGCACCCAGATCCCTTCCGGTTAACGGGAAAAACCACATGAAAACGTTCTCATTACCGACACGAGCGGGCTGGGAGTGCCCACACCAAGAATCATGATTATTTGCACTCGGTCATATTTTTGAAACTTGGCGGGAACTTCATGTTGATATTTCGCACCGCGAACGTACTCTTGGTGGTGTCAGATCGCCAAGGATCGAGACCTAAAAAATAATGACTGTAAAGATGCAGATTGCCCTTCATTGATGCGCCAAGGCATCCGGGCATATGGGCACAACACAGAATAATTTCTTTTGCCCTACGGGGTGTTGATTGCAATGCCAATACCGAGCGGCGGGCGCCTGCCCGACTGCCGGAAAAAAAGCTAAGTCCATAAAATCAGGAGCAATAACAAATGGAAAAAGTGATCTTCAAGCGCGCCTCTTTGAGTGCCGCCGTGGTTGCGGCGCTGCTCGCCCCCGGCATGGCATCCGCGGCTCAAGACATGATGAGCCCGGACTACGGCAAGTCCTATGAAGCCTTCATCGACGAAGGCAAGCTGACAGGCGGCCTGTTCTACTTCCAGCGCGAGCGTGATCGCGTCCAGGCCGGTCCGGGTCAGGACGGCAAATACCACTCCAACCTGAGCCATGCCACCACCCAGGCAGCCCTGAACTACAACTCCGGTTATGCCTGGGGCATGGTCGGACTGGATGTCGGCGGCTTTGGCGCCTATGACCTGGCCGTTGACGAGAGCAACGGGGTCAACGAAGAGAACGAGTTCTCCTTCTGGGGCGACCAGTGGGGTTCAGGTGGTGACGGTGTTCCCGAGAATGGCTTCAGCCTCTCCACCGCCGCCCTGAAATTCAAGTTCGGTGACGCTGTCACCGCCAAGGGTGGTTACACCCAGCTCTATGTACCCGGCATCCTCGGCGTCAACTGGTCCTATCAACCCGGTACCTACCGCGGTGGCCAGATCGAAGGCACCTTCGGTGGCCTCTACCTGACCTACGCCATCGCCGACGAGTACAAGGCGCCCTGGTTCAAGAACACCGCCGGCTTCTCCAAGAGCAGCCCCTATGCCAGCGATCCCTTCACCGATGCGAACAAGATCGACTACATCCACGGTCTGGCAGCCCGTTACACCTTCGAGAACGGCACCGCCATCACAGGTGGCTTCGGTCAGTCCGAAGGTTACATGGACAGCTACCACTTCAAGCTGGCTCACAAGTTTGACGTGCTGGGTGGCCTGAACACCAGCTACCAGTTCTACGGTTCCGACACCGAGAACGAAGACTATGACGGTCTGGCATGGCAACAGGCCCTGACCGCCAGCTGGGCAGCCGGTCCCTATGCCTTCCGCCTGGAAGGTCTCTACACCAAGGCTGAAGGGGATCTGGGCAACTACCTGCCCCGTCTGACCCGTGGCTACGGAAACTCCCAGGGTGCGAACGAGATCTGGTGGGATTCCCGCTCAGACTGGAACCACAACGAAGAGAAGGCCGTCTTCTTCGGTACCACACGTACCCTGGATGACCTGGTCGGTGCTCCGGGTTGGGCCGCCGGTGTCTCCGGTGCCTACGGTTGGGATGCCAACAATGGCGACGGCACCCTGGAGCCGGGCAAAGAGTGGGCCGTCAACTTCGACGTCATGTACACGGTGCAGGACGGCAAGCTGAAGGGCACACTGTTCAAACTGCACTACACCGATTACAACAACGAGCAGGACGACAAGGGCAGCTGGTACTACCCGAACATGTTCAGCTCCGAGCATGACGTCAAGTTCCACATCATCATGCCGTTCACCATCATGTAATCAGGCATCTGTTCTGATCGAAAACCGGGCCACGTGGCCCGGTTTTGTTTTTGGTGGCACTCGGGCTACCATGCCCACTTCGGCCCTGTGCTGGCCGCCAATCAGGATGATCTTCATGCCCCACCCCTTCGTGCTTATCACCGGCTGCTCCAGCGGCATCGGCCTCGCCGCCGCCAACGCGCTCGGCGCCCACGGCTTCACCGTGATCGCCTCCGCCCGCAAGGCCGAGGATGTCGCCCAGTTGCAGCAGCAGGGTCTGCTGGCGGTGCAGCTGGATCTGGCGGACACCGCCAGCATAGAGCGGGGGGCGGCAGAGGCGCTGGTCCTGGCCGGGGGGCGCTTGTTCGGGCTGTTCAACAACGGTGCCTACGGCCAGCCCGGCGCGCTGGAAGACTTGCCCACGGAGGCGCTCAAGGCGCAGTTCAACACCAACCTGTTTGGCTGGCACCATCTCATTCGTCAGGTGCTGCCGGCCATGCTGGCCGCAGGCGAGGGGCGGATAGTGCAGAACAGCTCGGTGCTTGGCCTGGTGGCCATGAAGTATCGCGGCGCCTACAACGCCAGCAAGTTCGCGCTGGAAGGATACACCGACACCCTGCGCCTCGAACTCGAGGGCAGTGGCGTGCACATCAGCCTGATCGAGCCCGGCCCCATCGACACCCGGTTTCGCGCCAATGCCCGCGACGCCTTCGTACGCCACATCGATCCGGCCCAGAGCCGCCATCAGGGCGCCTATCGCCAGACCCTGACCCGGCTGGAGAAAGAGGGCTCTACCAGCGGCTTCACGCTGCCAAGCGAGGCCTGCATACCGCCGCTGCTGCACGCGCTCCAGAGCAAACGCCCCAGGCATCGATACCCGGTCACCCTGCCCACCAGGTTGTTCAGCATATTGCGTCGCCTGTTGCCGAGCCGCTGGCTTGACCGGATCCTCGGCAAGTCGGCCTGATCCCCGGCGGGACTGATCCCCGCCCGAACACGTGCATCTGCTCAGTAGTGCTGGCCATTGCTGTCGTACCGGGACTTGACCGTCTGGACAGCATCGCTATCCGACGTGACATGCGTTCAATAGTGCTGGCCGTTGCTGTAGTAGGCGCTCTTGACGATGGGCAACACCTGCACCACCACGTAGATCTGCTCACCCAACACCGCCTTGAGGTGACGGGTGATGAGGGCGGCGGCGGCATCCTGCACCTCCTGCGGGCGCTCGAACCAGACCAGCTCCACGAAGGGAAAACCTGCGTCGTTCGCACCGTCCCTCACCTGGGTGCTGGCAACGCACTCCAGGGTGACGAACTCCGGCTTGCCGCCAGTCAGGGCACAGAGATCCGCCAGCAGGGACGTGCTTATCTGCTGCAGGGTGTCGACAGAAACTGCCCGAAAGCGAAGGTGGGGCATGGGAAACCTCTTGGCTGTGACAAATGAGGACTTATCATAGAGCACTCATCCCGCTCACATAAGGTGCCTCATGAGATTCCATCGCACGCTGCTTCCCTTACTGCTTTGGCTGCTGCTGCCGCTGAACGCCTTTGCCGATCCGGCCTTCTATCGCATCAGCAAGGGCAACGAGCAGCACTGGTTGCTGGGGTCCATCCATGCGGGCAAGCCCTCCCTCTATCCCCTGCCGGATCCCGTCGAGCGCGCCTGGCAGCAGAGTCGCGCCCTGGTGATGGAGGTCGACATGACCCACATCAGCCAGGAGCAGTGGCAGGAGATGGGGGCCATCACCCGGCTGGTGGATGGCAAGACCCTCAAGGATCACCTGCCCATGGATCTCTACCGGCGCACCCTGATCGCCGCCGGCCAGAACGGCCTGACCGAGGCCATGCTGGCACCACTGCGCCCCTGGTTTGCCGCCATCACCCTGACCCAGGCGGCGCTGGAGCGCACCGGCTATCGCGGTGAATTCGGGGTGGATCAGCACTTCGCCAAGCGGGCAAACGACGGCGGCAAACCCATAGTCGGGCTGGAAACCCTGCTGGAGCAGCTCGGCTATCTGGCGAGCGTCGGTGACAACCAGACCCTGATGCTGGAGAGCACCCTGGATGAGCTGCCTGAGCTCGAGAAGGGGTTCGCCGAGGTCATGGCGGCCTGGCAGAACGGGGATCAGGCCACCCTGATCAACCTGCTCAAAGAGGAGATGGCGCCGCCCAAGCTGCAAGCCTGGCTGGAGCAGACCCTGCTGGCGGAACGCAACCGCAACTGGGTCAAGAAGTGGCCCGGCCTGCCAAACGAGAGCTTTATCGTGGTAGGGGCCCTGCACCTTTACGGCGAGCAGGGCCTGCTCGCCCTGCTGGAGCAACAAGGCTGGCGCATCACGCCGCTCACCGAGCCCGCAGCGGCAAACTAAGGCCGCCAGACCGGCGCCCTGCCGCCGTGCGGGGCGCCGGGTGCGAGGCCGCTCACAGAATGGGTTGCCGATTAAATAACCACAAAGGGACTTGATCGAGATCATCTCATCCCACCCAAAGAGGTATCTATCATGCCTGTCATCGCGCAATGACAGGAGTGAACGAGATGGAATTCTGGATGAACCTGATGTTCGGCAACAGCGTGGGGCTGATGTCCATGCTGGTGATTATCGGCACCTTCCTGCTGATCAGCGCCTATGCGGTCTATTTCATCTACAAGGTGATGCACGCCGAGCCGCCGAAAGAGGGTCAATAACCCGACGGCGACACCAGGTGCGGGCCCCTGAGCCCGCCGCGCCCCCGCCATTCTAAGCACAGGCCAGGCCCGCTATAATGCCCCCCTCATTCTCATGCGGGGAGCCTGCCGTGTCTCATGACGACGAACTCTCACTGTTCCTGCAGGAAGTGGCCGACGTGCGGCCGCTGCGCAGCGACCACATAGCCCCCGGCGCGGGCAACAGCCTGCCGACCGAGGCGCAACTCGCGCGCCGGGAGGCCGCCACCGCCGAACAGCTCACCCTGGATCACCTCAGCATGGAGGCTGTCCCCATGCTGGATCCCCACGACATCGTCGGCTTCAAGCGCGACGGCGTGCAGGAGGGGGTCTACAAGAAGCTGCGGCTCGGCAAGTACGAGCTGCAAGGCTCCCTCGACCTGCACCACAAAACCATCAAGGAGGCGCGAACCGCCCTGGTGCAGTTCATCCAGGAGTGCGAGGTGCGCGACATCCGCTGCCTGCTGATCCTGCATGGCAAGGGGGAACGCAGCACGCCGCGCGCCCTGCTCAAGAGCCATGTCAGCGCCTGGCTGCCGCAACTGCCTGCGGTGATGGCCATGCACAGCGCCGAGCGTCGCCACGGCGGCAGCGGTGCGCTCTATGTGCTGCTGCGAAAGAGCGAGCGCAAGAAGGCCGAGAACCGCGAACGTCACCAGAAGCGCCTCGGCTGACCGCCTGAGGGTGGCCCCCGCCCGCGGCACAGTGCTAGCATCGGGCTGCCCCGATCATGCCAGGTACGGGGTGCATACCATCAGGGACGATAACAAGGACAATCCCATGTCATACCAGAAACTCGAACAACATCAGCAACAACTGCACCGCCTCTCCCACCTGTCCGCCATCTGCGGCTGGGATCAGGCCGCCATGATGCCGGAGGGGGGCAACGAGGCCCGCGCCGAGGCGATGGCGGAGCTCGGCGTGCTGATCCACCACAAGCGCACCGCCCCCGAGCTCGGCGACTGGATTGCCAGGGCCGAGAGCGAACCGCTGGACGAGATCCAGCGCGCGAACCTCCATGAGATAAAACGCCACTGGCAGGATGCGAGCCTGCTGCCAAGCGATCTGGTGGAGGCGCTCTCCTTGGCCGGCAGCAAGTGCGAGCACGCCTGGCGCCGCCAGCGCAAGGAGAACGACTGGGCGGGCTTTGCCCCTAACCTGGAGGAGGTGGTGCGCCTGTCGCGGGAGGTGGCGACCTTGCGCGCCGACGCGCTCGGGGTACGCCCCTATGACGCCATGCTGGCGCTGTACGAGCCCGGCATGACGAGTGCACGGCTGGATCAGATCTTCGGCGATCTGACGAGCTGGCTGCCCGGCCTCATCCAGACCGTGAGCGAGCGGCAGAAGAGCGACGCCATCCTCACCCCACAAGGCCCCTTCCCCATCGCGACGCAGCAGGCGCTCGGCCAGGAGGTGATGGGGCTGCTCGGCTTTGATTTCGCCCACGGCCGGCTCGATGTGAGCAGCCACCCGTTCTGCGGCGGCGTACCGACGGATGTGCGCATCACCACGCGCTACAACGAGCAGGAGTTCGTCTCCAGCCTGATGGGCATAGTCCACGAGACGGGCCACGCGCGCTACGAACAGGGGCTGCCGCGCCATCTGCTCGGCCAGCCGGTCGCCGAGGCGCGCTCCATGGGCATTCACGAGAGCCAGAGCCTGTTCTGCGAGATGCAGCTCGGCCATCACCCCGCGTTCCTCGCGCAGATAGCGCCGCGCATTCGCGCGCACTTCGGCGAGCAGGCCGCGCTCGCACCGGCGAACCTCGAGAAGCTGTACAACAGGGTCGAGCCCGGCTTCATCCGCGTCGATGCGGACGAGGTGACGTACCCGGCGCACGTGATCCTGCGCTACGAGCTGGAGCGCGATCTCATCGAGGGGCGCATCGAGGTCGCGGACATCCCGGCGCTGTGGGATGCGAAGATGCAGCAGTGGCTCGGGCTGTCCACGAAGGGCAACTACCAGAATGGCTGCATGCAGGACATTCACTGGACGGACGGCTCGTTTGGCTACTTCCCGAGTTATACGCTCGGCGCCATGTACGCGGCGCAGCTGCGCTTCGCGCTGGAACGTGAACTCGGCGACATGGGGCAGCTCATCGCGGCGGGCCGCCTGCCGGAGATCTTTGGCTGGCTCGGCCGCCACATCTGGTCCCAGGGCAGCCTGCACGGCACGGACGAGCTCATCCGTCGCGCAACCGGCGAGGCACTCAATCCGCAGTGGCTGCGCAAGCACCTCGAGCAGCGCTATTTGAAATAAGCGCCTTCCCAGGGCGCAGCCTCGCGCTGCGCCCTGTTATCCCCTCCCCGAGCGCCCGATTTTTTTGCTATCCCTGTCCGTTTTTGGCTAGTCACCCCTCTCGCCCCCGCTTAGTCTCTGGGACATGCCCACAGAAATCCGAGTCATGCCATGACCACAGTGCCATCACATGAATCCCCCAGGGACGAGATCATCCCCGGCCTCACGCGCGAGCAGTGCCATGCCGCCCGGCTAGCGCGAGACGCGCGTTTCGACGGCCGCTTCTTCACCGGCGTGCTGTCCACCGGCATCTATTGCCGCCCCATCTGCCCTGCGCGGGCGCCGCACGAGCACAACGTGCGCTATTTTCGCTTCGCGGCGGCGGCGGAGCAGCACGGGCTGCGCCCCTGCCTGCGCTGTCGCCCGGAGCTCGCACCGTCCCAGAGCGGGGATCTGCCGCCCCTGGTCGCTCAGGTGTTGGCGCGCATCGAACGCGGTGAGCTCGCGGAGCACAGCCTAGGCGCGCTCGCGGCGCAAGCCGGGATCACTGAGCGCACGCTGCGGCGTCAGTTCGAGCAACACCTCGGCGCCTCGCCAAAACAGGTGGAGCAGACACGCCGCCTGCTGCTCGCGAAGCGGCTGCTGACGGAGACGCGGCTGCCCATCACGGACGTCGCGTTCGCGTCGGGCTTTGCGAGCATTCGCCGCTTCAACGATGCCTGGCACCAGGCATACGGGCTGACGCCCGGTGCCCTGCGCAAACAGGAAGGCGGTGCGCCGGCGCAGACACCGCAAGCAAGCCTGCAGTTGCAACTGATGTATCGCCCGCCGTTCGATGCGCAGGCCATGCTCGCGTTCTACAGGCTGCGCGCCATTCCGGGGCTGGAGCGGGTGGATGAGCACGGTTATGAGCGACGCCACCGGGTCGATGAGCAGGAGGGGCTCGTCCGCATCGAGCCCCTTGAGGGAAACAGGCTCAGGTTGACGGTGCAGGATCTGCCGCCGAGTGCGCTGCCGGACATACTGTATCGCGTGCGCCGCATGTGGGATCTCGACGCGGACATGGTGCGCATCGGCAAGCAACTCGGGCAGGATCCGCTGCTGGCGCGGATACAGGGGCGCTGGCCCGGGGTGCGACTGCCGGGGGGCTGGGACGAGTACGAGGTGATGCTGCGCGCCATCGTCGGCCAGCAGGTGTCGGTCAAGGGCGCCATCACCATCATGGGGCGCCTGGTGGCGCGCACCCTGGCGCAGTTCGGCACGGCGCAGCTACCCACGCCGGCGCAGTTGTGCGAGCTCAATCTCGACGGCATCGGCATGCCGGGCAGCCGCATCCGCACGCTGCAGGGATTGGCCTCGGCGCTCGCGAGCGGCGCCCTCACCCTTGGCAGCGCGAGCGACGAGCAACTGCTCGTGCTGCCGGGCATAGGCCCTTGGACGGTCGCGTACTGGCGGCTGCGCTGCGGGCTGGACACGGACGCCTTCCCCGCCTCGGATCTCGTGCTGCAAAAGGCGCTGGGGGGCGGCACCAAGCTGCCGGTGAAGGAGGTGGAAGCGCGCAGCGCGCCCTGGCAACCATGGCGCGCCTATGCCGCGAGCTGGCTGTGGCACGCCATGAGCGAGCAGCCTGCACTGCTGACAGACCCGACCCGGGAAAACCCGGACAACGAACCCAAGGAGACAACCCCATGATCCGTTACGATATGTTGCCCACCCGCTGCGGCGATCTGCTGGTCGCCATCGATGAGCGCGGTCTGGTCCACGTGGACTTCGTGGCCGGGCTGCGGCCGCTGCCAGACATGAGCGACTGGCGGCAGGACGGCGAGGCGCTCACCCCCTTCCTCGCCGAGTTTCGAGACTACTTCGCGGGCCGGTTGCAGCGCTTCACGCTGCCGCTCGCGGCGCGGGGCACGGCGTTTCAGCAGGCGGTGTGGCAGGCACTGTGCGACATCCCCTATGGCGAGACGCGCAGCTACGGCGACATCGCCCGCGCCATCGGCAAGCCGAGCGCGAGCCGTGCGGTGGGCGCCGCGAACGGCCGCAACCCGCTCTCCATCATAGTGCCCTGCCATCGCGTGATTGGCCAAAGTGGCAGCCTCACCGGCTATGCGGGCGGCCTGCCCATCAAGCAGGCGCTGCTGCACCTCGAGGGGATTTCGCGCTGACCCACGCCTCTGAGTCTCCACAACCAGGGGCCGTCCGGCCCCTGGCCATGCATCCCATCCAGCCTGCACGGCCAGACAGCACTTCGTCTGGCGCCAACCAGACAAGAGATTGAAATAAACGGTTATACCGATGACTCCGAGAAGGTGAAAGCGGGACGCCGCCCCCGGGTTGAATACTTGCCGGTCACGGGCCTCAAAGCACGGCGCCGACGGGAGTTTGGGCGAATACTTCGAATACCGGGATGACGCTGCGCGTTGGCAGCTTGCTGACTATCGAGATCACGGCGTGTTTCCTGGCGATCCGATCGCAGCTATCGCCGCGATCCGTTTGAAACGAGGAGGAAACATGTCCACTCCAGTCACCGTCACTGAATTCCAGGTGAAGTCCCACGGCGCCCCAGACGAGGTGCGCACCCCCGACAAGACCCGGGTCGAGGTCGTCAAACTCGATGGCTACACCATAGGGCGGTTCAACTTCGCCCCCGGCTGGCGCTGGTCTGACTGCATCAAACCGGTCGTCAAGACGGAGCAATGCCAGCTCTCGCACCTGGGTTACGCCGTCTCGGGGTCGCTCACGGTCCGTCTCGCTGATGGCACCCTCAAGACCATCAACGCCGGGGAGTCCTACACCATTCCACCGGGGCACGATGCCTGGGTCGAGGGCGATCAGCCGTTCGTTGGCATCGAGGTGCTGAGCGCCGATCAGTTCGCCAAACCATAGTGTGTCGTCGGCAACCCGCCAGGGTTGCGACCGAACCCACCGGTGGGCGCTCGCCCACCGGTACAGACCTCCCAGCAGCCTCGTCTTGTCCACCCGTCATGGTTCCACAGCCATACCGTTTCCCCCTGACGACTGGAGGCGTGGGCAAGAATTCAAATGGTGGCTTGCCCACATGTGTGCCCGGCAGCCCTAGCGTCCCTTGCTCAGGGTCGCTTTCAGAGCCGGGTTGAAGACGCGCTTGAGGGAGGCGGGGTTGTTCACCAGTTTGGCCACCGGGCGGCGCGGGCGCCTGACCAGCTCGCCGCCACAGTTGGGGCAGGTCAGGTGCAGATACTGATCGTTGCACTCGGCGCAGAAGGTGCACTCGAAGGAGCAGATATAGGCGACCGCCGTGTCGGCGGGCAGATCCCGGTCACAGCATTCACAGTTCGGTCTGAGTTCAAGCATGGACTGGTTCCTGAAAGAGGAAGGGGGAGACGGGAAAGGGCGCGGCTCAGTCGACGATAAAGAGCCGGGCGCCCTGATCGGTGTAAGAGCGATGGGGCTCGGCGTTGTCCGCCACCTGATAGCTCATGCCCGGCGTCAGAGTGAAGACGCGGCCATCCTGCAGCTCGGTGTGCAGCTCCCCCTCGAGGCAGAGCAGAACATGGCCCTTGCTGCACCAGTGATCCGCCAGATAGCCGGGGGAGTACTCCACCATCCGCACCCGCAGATCCCCGAACTGCCGGGTGTGCCAGCGGGCGACGCCCCGTTCCCCCTTGTGTTCGGTTGGCGGGATGTCGGCCCAGTTCGTGGTGCAAAACGGCAGTGCATTGATGTTCATGACAGATCCTTTGTCAGCAGAGGAAGGCTTGGGGAAGACGGCTCACCACGGGACATCCGTAACAAGGCAGCGCCCCATACTGCCATCAAATCCGCTCCTGCCCTATGCCCACACGGGCAGCCATCACCCCTTTAGGCTGCCCATCACCTGCATCTCGCAGCGATGGCAGTCAAAGCGCAGGCGGAAGCTGTCCTTGCCCATCTTGAGCTCCAGCGGCTCGGCCTTGAGGCCGGGCACCTCCTTCGGGCAGAGGTGCTGGCTGTAGCGAATGCAATGTTTCGTTGTCATCAACACCACCTCCCCCAGCTCCTTGTTCGCCTCAAAAGCGGGGGCGATGCGCCCCACCCCGTGGTCGCGGAAGAACTGCTCCGCCGCGCTGTTCAGCACGTTGCCGAGGTAGGAGAGACGGTGTTGGGGGTAGGTGGCGCCTCGCAACGGGATGCGCCGCTCGGGTCGCCGGTAGGCGGCCAGACGGGCCGCTTCCAGGGCGGCGATGGCGTCCCGGCGCAGGCCGTTGAGCACTGATGCGGCAATAAACAGGGGAGAAGTGAATACCAACTCAATCTGGCGCGCCTCAAACAGGGTGTTGCCGAGTTTGCCAAGCTGATCCCTCGCCTGTTGCAGCGCCCGCGCCGGATTGTCGGCCGGCAGCTTGTCGCAGGGGAACGTGACGGTGGCACTGATGCCCTGCTCGTCGACCAGTGCGAGCCGTAATCCCTCGTCGCACTCGGAGAGGTGCATATCGACCCGGATGCGGCGATCCGCACTCGGCTTTTCCAGCAACTTGCTGAATGCCTGATCGTGGTTGCGGAAGATCTCGGCACCGACCTTGAGCCCGGGCATGCGCTCCGACAGCAGTAACTGCTTGCCTTCCACCTTGTTCAGGCGCATCCCCACCAGCTCGCCCCCCGGCTTGAAGAAGCCGAGGCCGTCGCCGTTGTTGAGGGTCACTTGCTTGCCGTCGATCTCGATGCAATCTCGGGTCACCCTGCTGACGCGCCCGAGCGGCTCACCCAGATATTTCGGGCTGCGCGGCGAGTCGATGTCCGGCTTTCGGCCATGGAGGAAGTAGTCGGTGCTGCCCCGGTTGAAGCTCTTCTTCGGATCCGGTGTGAAGCCGTAGCTGCAACGACCGGCGGAGGCGGCCACCAGATCGGGGCGGCGCTCCAGGATGGCGTCCAGCTTCTGGCGATACCAGGCGGTGACGTTCTTGACGTAGTCCACCCCCTTGAGGCGCCCCTCAATCTTGAAGGAGCGGATGCCCGCGGCGATCAGCGCCTCCAGGTTCGCGCTCTGATCCATGTCCTTGAGGGACAACAGGTGGCTGTTCTCCACCAGCACCTCACCCCCTGGCGTTTGCAGGGAGCAGGGCAGCCGGCAGAGCTGGGCACACTCACCACGGTTCGCGCTGCGCCCGGTGCGGGCGTGGCTGATGTTGCACTGACCGCTGTAGGAGACGCACAGGGCGCCGTGGATAAAGAATTCCAGCTGCACCTGGGTCTGGGCGCTGATGGCACGGATCTGCTCGAGGGAGAGTTCGCGTGCCAGCACCACCTGGGAGAAGCCCACGTCCTGCAGAAACTTCACCTTTTCCGGCGTGCGGTTGTCGGTCTGAGTGCTGGCGTGCAACGCGATGGGGGGCAGATCCAGGGCCAGCAGCCCCATGTCCTGCACGATAAGCGCATCGGCCCCGGCTTCGTAGATCTGGTGGGTCAGGCGCCGGGCCTGCTCCAGCTCGTGGTCATGCAGCAAGGTGTTGAAGGCGACGAACACCTGGGCGCCGAAGCGGTGGGCGTGGCGCGCCAGCGCTTCGATATCTTCGAGGGAGTTGCCCGCCGCGCTGCGGGCGCCAAAGGCGGGGCCGCCCATATAGACGGCATCGGCGCCATGGTTGATGGCTTCGATGCCATAGGCGAGGTTCCTGGCCGGGGCCAGCAGCTCGAGGCGGTTAGTCTGGGTGTGATCCTGCATGGGTCTGGTCTGAAGGCGGACGAGAAATGCCCGTCACTCTAGCGAGACCGGGCGCCCTTCGCCTTGATCCCGCTTAAGATCACCGCAGAATGCAGGATTGGATCAGGCCTCTATCCCACCTTTGGGACGCGGGCTCAAAGCACCACCTTGAGCGCCAATCCCAGCAACACCAGGCCGCTTATCTTGTCGATCACGAAGGACTTGGCCTTGAGCCAAGCGAGCCATGAACAGACCGCGGGAGAGCTCAGATCACCACCTTGAGCGCCAGACCCAGCAGCACCAGGCCGCTGATTTTATCGATCACGAAGGACTTGGCCTTGAGCCAGGCGAGCACGGGACCGCGGGAGAGCACCAGGGCAACCAGCACGTACCAGAGCGCGTCTATGCCCCCGGCGGTCAGCATCATGATGCTCCCCTCGCGCCAGCCGGTATCGGCGTGCACGAACTGGCTGAACAGGGCGATGAAGAAGATGGCGAGCTGGGGGTTCAAAAAGGCCACCATAAAACCTTCGAACGCCCCCTGACGGCCCCGCGCCCCGTGCACAGTCTCGTCGGCAGCGTCGCCACTGGCGGGCCTGGCCAGCAGCGCCTTGACTCCGAGCCAGGCGAGGAAGGCGGCGCCGCCGTAGCGGATCAGATCAAACAGCAGCGGGGTCTGGGTGATCAGCACCGAGAGACCCAGCGCCGTGATGAGGGCGTAGATCCCCACCCCCAGGCCGTGGCCGAGCGCCGTGGCCACTCCGTGGCCCTGCCCCCCCTGTACCGTGTTGCGGATGATCAGCGCCAGGCTGGGCCCCGGACTGATGGCCCCCATTGCGCAAATGGCGGCGAGCGCCAGCCAACTCGTCATTTCCATACCCTTTCCTTCTCTCTAGTCGAATGTCTCTACCTGGGATCAGGGTAGGAGGCGGCCAGCTATGCCAGAAGTGAAAGTTATGAATAGAGTCCATAGCCAATGGCTATAGGCTGGCATAACCGACTGCCCTAGCGGAGCGGGTCTGCCTTCAGCCCCAGCTGTTTGCGGCTCTCCCCCAGGGTGCGCTGCAGATGATCCCGCAGGAAGGGGTAGGCCAGCTCGCGAAACCAGCGGTGGGCCGGATCCAGGTGGTGGCGCTGGTGCCACAGCAGATGATACTGCTGAACCCGGGTGGCGAAGGGTAGATCGCAAAAGCTCAGGGCGTGCTCCCGGGAGAGCTGCCAGGCGATGTGGGCCGGGGTGGTCATCAGGCAGTCGGTGCGCAGCAGCACCTCCACCGCCGCCTGGAAGAAGGGCACCCGGGCAAACCAGCGGCGGGAGAGCCCCAGGGGCGCCAGCACCTGCTCCACCGGGCTGTCCTTGTCGCCGCCGCCGCTCACCTGCAGATGGGGCCAGGCGAGGTAGTCATCCAGGCTGGGCGCCGTGCCCGAGAGCGGGTGGTGACGCCCCATCAGCATCACCAGCCTGTCCTCCCCCTGGTGCAGGCCGCGGATCTGATCCGGCACCAGCTCGGTGATGGTGGAGACCAGATCCAGCTCGGACTGCCACAGCTGCGGCAGCTGGCGCTTGTCCCACAGGCTGTACTCCAGCGCCGCCCGGGGCGCCGCCCTGGCCAGCGCCGCGCAGATGTCGGGCAGGATATGCTGGGCCACGTAGTCGGAGGAGGCGAGCCGGAACACCCGCTCGCAGCGCTCGGGGGCAAAGTCCGGCGCCGCATAGAGCCGATCCAGGGCACCGAGCGAGTCGGCAAGCGCCGCCGCCAGACTCTCTGCCCGCGGGGTCAGCAGCCAGCGCTGCCCCTCCCGCACCAGCAGCTCGTCACCAAACTCGCTGCGCAGCTGGCCGAGCTGCTTGCTGATGGAGGGCTGACTCAGGTGCAGCAGCTCCGCCGCCCGGCTGATGTTGCGGGTCTCCAGCAACACCTTGAGGGTGGGCAACAGGTTGAGATTCGCTTTGTGCACTGACAACACCTCGGGAAGGGAGAACCTGGGTCGGGCTCTCATCTTAAGACAAGGAGGCGCGGGAATTTAAGCAAAATCACGACCTTGTTCCCCCTGCGCCCCCTTGCGCTCCCCTCCCCGCGGGATGACACTGGAAACCCTGTACGACATAATTGCGCAATGTCTTCCGCCCGCGGGCGATCCACAACAAGAAGCGATAACAAGATGAAATACGCCAATATCACCGGCTGGGGCAAATGTCTGCCTCCCGCAGTGCTGACCAACGATGCCCTCAGCACCATCATGGATACCTCGGATGAGTGGATCTATCCGCGTACTGGCATCAAGGCCCGCCGGGTCTCCCACGTCAGCACCCAGGCACTCGCCACCCTGGCCGCCCGCCGCGCCCTGGCCTGCGCCGGTCTGGACGCCGGTGAACTCGATGGCATCATACTCGCCACCGCCACCCCGGGCACGCTGGTCCCGAACTGCGCCTCCGCCGTGCAGCAGGCCCTGGGCGCCCACAAGGCGGCGGTGTTCGACCTCAATGCCGCCTGTACCGGCTTTGTCTACGCACTCTCGGTCGCCACCTCCCTGGTGCAGACCGGCATGATGCAGAAGGTGCTGGTGATAGGCGCAGAGCGCCTCACCCAGTTGCTGGACTGGGCCAAGCGCGACACTGCCGTGCTGTTTGGCGACGGTGCCGGCGCCGTGGTGATAGAGGCGAGCGAGCAGAAGAGCGGCCTGATTGCCAGCAAGCTCGGCTGTGACAGCGAGGCGCGGGAGATACTGCACGTGCCGAACTTCGGCACCGATCGGGTGCGTTTCGCCGACATCGACGGCCTGTTCACCTTCAACTTCGAGGGGCAGGAGATCTTCAAGCGCGCCGTGCGCGGCATGGGCGAGGCCACCGGCGTCGTACTGACCCAGGCCGGCATCACCCCCGAGCAGATCGACCTCATAGTGCCGCACCAAGCCAACGTGCGCATCATAGAGACCCTGGCCAAGCGCATGAACGCCCCCATGGAGAAGGTGATGGTCAACATAGAGCAGTACGGCAATACCTCCGCCGCCACAGTGCCCATCGCCCTGTGTGAGGCGCTGGAGCAGGGCCGGGTCAAGCCAGGCAGCTATCTGCTCACCGCCGCCTTCGGGGCCGGCCTGACCTGGGGTGCCGCCCTCATCAAATGGGGCCCTCGCGTCACCCCGCTCGGCCAATGTGACGAGGAGCTGCCCCCCTGCGAGCAGAGCGCCCTCGAACTCATCGCCCACGCGGTGCAGGGTTGCCAGCAGGCGCGCCCCTCAGACGCCTGAGCCTCGCCACGACCACCCTTTCCCGCATAAAAAAGAGGAGCCCATCGTGGCTCCTCTGTGCATCTCCTCCCTGCCGGCCCTCCCTGGACATCGGCATAAAAGTCATTGAAAAGCGTGAATTTTGAGCGAAAGATATCAAAAAATAACCAGTCGACACTTTTTTGTCGTCAGAATGCGGCCTGGGGGTTCACAAGCTTGCCGGATCTGGTAGTATGCGGCCTCGCACTTGGGGAGGGGTTCCCGAGCGGCCAAAGGGATCAGACTGTAAATCTGACGGCTCTGCCTTCGAAGGTTCGAATCCTTCTCCCTCCACCATTCAAGTGCGAACAATCAGGAAAATACCCCGTGGAGGGGTTCCCGAGCGGCCAAAGGGATCAGACTGTAAATCTGACGGCTCTGCCTTCGAAGGTTCGAATCCTTCTCCCTCCACCATCTTCCTGTATTGCATGCAAGGCCTGTAAAAAGTAGTACCCCTGTGGAGGGGTTCCCGAGCGGCCAAAGGGATCAGACTGTAAATCTGACGGCTCTGCCTTCGAAGGTTCGAATCCTTCTCCCTCCACCATCCTTCAGAAAACCCGGCCTCGCGCCGGGTTTTCGCTTTTCTGGAAAGATTCCATTTGGCACTGTCAGATCTGACAATTGCCCTGCTCCGCATTTTTCGAAACAGTGGACTCCTCACCGTCAGGAGCCACCTCGCATGTTTGCAATCTGGGATGAAACCGGCCAGGAGCAGGGCTTGAGCCTGCCCCAGCTGCAGCAACGGCTGCACCATTATCAAGGGGACGTCATGGTGCGTTATCTCAATCGCCTCGGCCTGTCGACAACCCTGTTTCTGACCATCCATCAGGGCCAGGCCTACCAGCGCTTCAAGGCCGGCACACCGCCACTGGACTGGGAGTGGCTGGCCCAGGCCATGCATGGTACGCCCCTCCTTGATGCCGGAGGCCACCAGCCGGAACACGCACTTCGCTGACACCTCACCCGACCTCCCTTGGGCCCATTTCATCACGCGCCCCTGCTTCCTGACGGATCTCCCTCGCGGCTCTCCAGCCAGCCCCTGCCCACGCAAGCAGCAGGTTGATTATCAGACAATTCCTACAGCGGCTGGATGACTGCGCCTTGTATGATGCGCAGCCATATTCGTCCATCAGGTGAGTGCCATGTTTGCGTTCAAAGAAGAGTATCCGATGAGTGCCATGGCAATGATGGCCATGGCAGATGTTGCCGTTCCCTTTTACCAGCCGATCATCGGTCGGAACCGTCAGGTCAAGGGGTACGAGGCGCTGGCCAGGCGCTGGGATCCGGTGGCGCAATGTTATCAGGGCATCGATTTTGCCTCGCTCAGCCAGGACGAGTCCCTGCATCTGGATATCGTCATGCTGAGGGCCATACTGCGCGACCTGCCCGTGCTCGCGCAAAAAGGTCCCTATACGCTCTCCATCAACCTCAACCCGGCGCCTTCCAGTCCGACCTATCAGAATCTGTTGCTGCTGGTGTTGATACAGGCCCGCAAGGTGGGGATCGACATCTGGTTCGAGGTGCTGGAGCACACCCGGCTGGAGAGCCAGTACAGGGCGCTGATAGAGGTGCTGCGCGCCCGTGGCGCCCACATCGCCTGCGACGACTTCGGCTCCCTGGAGTGCAACTTTCAGCGGCTGATGGCACTGCCCTACGAGGTAGTCAAACTGGATCGCTCCCTGCTGCTGCAGGCGGCGTGCACCTCACACGCCTTGAAGATGCTGGTGGGGCTGGTGAAATACCTGCAGCGACTCGGCATGGCCGTGGTGTGCGAAGGGGTGGAGACCCAGACCCATATCGAGATAGCGAACCGCCTCGGCTGCGACTACCAACAGGGCTACGCCTACGCCATGCCCTCCCCCCTCTCCCGCTGGTTCTGAACACCCGGAGCCAGAGGCCAACGCCTCCTGTCCCTTCCTTCTTTCTCGCTGGTCCTGAACACCCGGAGCCAGAGCGCCAACGCCTCCTGTCCCTTCCTTCTTTCTCGCTGGTCCTGAACGCCCGGAGCCAGAACGCCAACGCCTCCTGTCCCTTCCTTCTTTCTCGCTGGTCCTGAACGCCCGGAGCCAGAGCGCCAACGCCTCCTGTCCCTTCCTTCTTTCTCGCTGGTCCTGAACGCCCGGAGCCAGAGCGCCAACGCCTCCTTTCCCTTCCTTCTTTCTCGCTGGTCCTGAACGCCCGGGGCCCTGGCTGCCGGCTCATCCCGCCCCCTTCCTCTGCTCGCGCTGTGAATGGCCTCACAGTTTGGCTCATTCAGAACCCGTTTCGGCCCCACCTCTCTATAATGGGCCCGCCTGGGTTTCTTTGACTCTCAGGCATAACCTATTGATGCTACGGAATATTACAATGAAAAATAGCCACAAGACCCTGCTCGCCGCTGCCATTTCCCTCGGACTGATGGCAGGCTGTAACAGCCAAAATGACTCCGAGACCCCGACCCCCATGGTTCGCTTCGCTACCTTCAACCTCTCCTTCGATCGCACCGCCGCTGGCATGCTCGCCGGTGAACTGGCCCTGAGCCGCACCGAGCAGGATGCCTTGCTGGCCCGCCTCGCCGACGGCACCTTGAGCGGCGCCGAGAAGACCAAGGCCCTCGACGTGCAGCAGATCCGCAACATCGCCGAGATAGTGCAGCGCACCCGGCCAGACGTGTTCCTGCTCAACGAATTCGACAATGACGGCAAGGGCAGCGACACCACGGACCTCAAAGCCTTCAACGACAACTACCTGGCCCATGCCCAGCACGACGAGGTGAAGGCCATCAGCTACCCGGTGCTGCAGAACTTCGCCACCAACACCGGCCTGATGAGCGGCCATGACCTCAACCTGGACGGCAAGGTCAACAACGGGCCGGACGACGCCTGGGGCTTTGGCAACTACCACGGCCAGTACGCCTTCGCCGTGATGTCCCAGTACCCCATCGATACCAAGCAGATCCGCACCTTCCAGAAATTCAAGTGGAAGGACATGCCGGGCGAAGTGAACCCCGTCATCGACGACTGCAACAATGCCAAGGCGCCGATCCCGGCCGGCCGCCAGTGCGGCGATGCCTGGTATGACGACGCAGCCTGGCAGTCCTTCCCGCTCTCGTCCAAGAACCACGCCGACGTGCCGGTGCGCATCAAGCGCGGCAACAAGGAGGAGGTGATCCACTTCCTCATCTCCCACCCGACTCCGCCCATCTTCGGCAACGCGGCGCGCCACAACGTCAAGCACAACCGGGCCGAAGTCGCCTTCTGGCAGGATTACGTGGAGACCGCCAGCTACATGGTGGATGACGCCGGCAAGGCGGGTGGCTTGGCCGAGGGTGCCAAATTCGTCATCGCCGGCGATCTCAACGCCGATCCCCAGATTGGCGATGGGGATCTCACCGCCATTCAGGATCTGCACAACCATGTGCTGGTCAATCAGGCCGTCACCAACGGCGCCCTGATCCCGGTCAGCCAGGGCGGCCCCGAGTGCCTCGCCAGCCAGCCGGATCAGTGCAAGCGCAACAACAACCGCCCCACCCCGGAGCGCATCACCAGCAGCAGCGGCCTGCAGCTCGACCACGTGCTGCCCTCCGCCAACCTGAACGCGGTCGCCTCCGGCGTGTTCTGGCCGGCCAGCTTCGAGCCTGGCTACCACCTGGTGTATGACGAACAGCGAGGCATCGCCAAGGGTGTCAGCTCGGATCACCGCCTGGTGTGGGTCGACTTCAAGCTGTGACAGTGACGCAGAGCAGATAAGCAACGGGGCCCGCAGGCCCCGTTTTCATTGGATCGTCATACCAGCTTCTCCACGCGGGCCGGCAGCCCCTGACGGGCCGACGAGCCGATGGCCCAGTCCACCAGGGGGTAGCGGCCATGGCGGCTGGGATCCAGCACCGCCAGATCGTTCAGATTGACCCCGGCTCCGCGCAGCGGATTGGCGACCACTTTCTGGCCGTCTATCCAGTGTTCCCGCGCCCCCAGCTCCTTGTGGCCGAAACCGTGTTCGATGGCGATGGCATCGGCCTGCACCCCGGCCACGCACTCGGCCACCCCGATCACGCAGCCATCCGGGGTGCTGACCCGCACCCTGTCCCCGCTCTCTATCCCCAGCTGAGCCGCCGTCTGCGCATTGAGCCGCACCCGGTTGCTGGGGTTCACCTGGCGCAGACGATCCGAGCCGATGCTCATGGAGCTCATGGTGTGGGACTTGTAGCTAGTGAGGAGCAGCGGCCACTGTGCCGGCTTGAACGCCTCATTGAGCGGCGTGCCGTCCGCCAACTGGGGGCGGAAGAAGCGCGGGGTGCCACTCAAGTATTGCCCGCTCTGGCTGTGACGGCGGCTGCCCACCTCGGGGTTCCACACCATCAGCGGCTTGGGCCAGCGCTTGCTTGGCTGACCGGCTTCATCGCGCCCCCTGGCCGCCGGTTCGAAGCGCCCGCCGCGAGCGAAGAGATAGGCGGCGCGGCCCGCCTCCTCCGGGCTCAAAGTGGCATTCAGCACTGGCAGGATCCGCTCCACCCCGGACCAGGCGAGATCCTCAGGCTCTATGGCAGGCACCGGCTCGCCGAGATAGGCCACGTTGGCCGCGCCGTAGAGGGAGAAGTCCGCCGCCTTGTGCAGGGCATGCAGCTTGCCGTCCGCCCCTTTGAGCGCCCCCTCGCCAAAGCCCGGCAACCCCAACCGTTTGGCCACCGCGATAAAGAAGGACTCCATGCAGACCGGATCTCCCTCGGCCGTCTTGGCGACTCTTGGCTCCACGATGGGCCAGCGACCGGTAGAGACCTTGGTCAGCACCCCGTGCCAGGCAGTGGCCCAACCCCAGGACTCGTAGGTGAGGGTGTCCGGCACTATGTAGTCCGACAGCGCCGACGACTCGTTGATGAAGCTGTCGATGCTGACAATGAGCGGCAGCACGGCAGGGTCTTTGAGCTGCTCACCGATGGCCTTGGCGAGCCCGGCCTGACCGTAGAGGGGGTTGCCCATGTGATTGATCCAGGCCTTGAGTCGGTAGGGGTAACCGTTCACCGCCGCGGTCAGGTGTTCGCCGAGCAGAGGGCCCGAGATCGGGAACCAGGGCTCTTGCGCCGGATAGGGGTTCTGGCCCGCCTCGCGCTTGCGCCGATACTCAGAGGTCTTCTCGTAAGGGAACTTGGAGCGCGACAGGAAGACCCCGACGGGCTTGACCATGCCGGGGAAGCTCGCCAGGTCGTAGCGCGGCCCCGCCCCGAAGGGATCGAACTTGCCGCCGCTCGCCACGGCACCGCCCCGGGCGTTCAAGTTCCCTACCATGACGTTGAGCATCATGATGGCCCAGGCCGAGTAGAAGCCGTTGGCGCTCATGGTGCCGCCGTGGGAGACCACCGCCGCCCGGGTGCCGTGGCTGGTGAACTCCTGCGCCAGCGCCTCGATGTCGGCCACCGGCACGGCGCACTCTGCGCTGTATTGCTCGAGAGAGTGCTCCCGGCACGCCTCGGCCAGCAGCTGGAAGCTGCTCTTGACCGTGAACTCCCCCTTGGGGCCCTGAATGGTGCGATCCACCCATAGGTTGGCTCGCTCACACTGGCCGGCGGGCCTCGGCTCGCCGCTGCCCGCCTCCTCTACCAGCATGGCGTCCCCCTCCCCATAGGCTTCCCCATCAAAGGGCAAGCCAAGATCGCTGGCCCGCAGCATCTGACCGAAGCGCGGGTGGGACTCGTCGCAGAGCACCAGGTGGTTGGCGTTGCAAAAACCGCGATAGCCGGCCCGCTCGGCAGCGGCGGCATTGGGTGCCGTCAGGAAGGGCTCGGCGTAGCGTTGGTTGTCGATGATCCAGCGCAGCATGGCCATGGCCAGCGCCGAGTCGGTGGCGGGCCGGATGGGCAGCCAGCGGTTGGTAGGGGCGGAGGGCATGTTCACCGTGTTGGGCAGGCTGGGGGCCACCACCACGTAGGAGAACGGCTTGCCCGGTCGCGCCCGGTTCGCCGCCAGCTGGCGTGACTGGCGCTTGAAGGGGTTGCCCGATTGCTGGGGCGAAGTGCCCATGAACAGCAGGAAGTCGCTCTCGTCCCAGTCCGGCTTGAGGTGGGCGTTCTTCTCCAGATCGTCCAGCAGGGCGCCGGCCCCGACCCGGAACGACAGGCCGCAGTAAGCGCCGTGGTTGGCGAAGTTGCGGGTGCCGAAGCTGTTGAAGGTGAAGCGCTTGATGAAGTGATCCCGCCCCTCGTCCGAGGCGTTGCTCACCAGCAGCTGGTTGGCCCTGGGGCCGTACTCCGGGTTGGCCGGGTCGAGCGGCTCGGCGAGGTTGCGAATGGCCCGCAGCCCCTCAACCTGGCCCTCGCCAAACAGATCCCCCCCCTCCACCACCTCGGCCACCAGCTGCTCAAAGGGGATGCTCTGCCAGCGACCGCTGCCACGGGACCCCACACGCTTGAGACAACGGGTGACTCGCTGCGGGCTGTCGAGCTGCTCGAGCATGGCGTTGCCCCGGGCGCAGGCGGTGGAGCGCCAGTCCAGCCCCCCGTCCTGGTAGCCACTAGTGGCGAGCAGCGCCTGTTTGACCGGGGTCTTGAAGTCGATGTGATGGCGGGCGGAGAGGGGGTGATAGGGATTGCCCAGGATCCGCACTATCTGGTCGCGCTCGTTGTCGATGCGAGCCCGCACTCCGCACAGGGTCCAGCAGCCGAGGCACATGGTGTTGGCAACCCGCTGGGCCGGGTTGGGGTGCAGCTCCCCCCGCTCGTCGACCCGGTACTCCACGGCCAGCGAGTTGCCATGGATGGGATCCCGGGTCGGCTTGCCCGAGCTGCCGGTGGCGAGACCGCTCGCCACCTGCTTGAGGGTATCGCTGTAACCGGCGACGAACAGCCCAGTGCCGCCAGCGATGGCGGCGCCCTTGAGAAACTTGCGTTTGCTGTGATCCATCAGAGTGCCTCGCGTGCAAAAGGAGTGGGTGCCTTGATGGCGGGGGAAACAGAGGGGCACACCAACTCCGAGAGGGCCACCAGCAGGGCCAGCAGCAGACCGAAGGTACCGAGAATGCCGAGCACACCGGCCGGTCCCCAGGCGATTTCATAGAGGTAGACGCCGGCCCCGTACTTGGGTGCGAGCTGCCCCTGAATCAGCACCAGCCAGCGCAGGCCCCACACCAGGTGCAGCCCCAGCAGCGCCAGCCCCCAGAGCGACAGGCGGGCAGAGATCCTTCGGTGCACCAGCATCAGCAGGCTGGCCAGCCCCAGGGTCAGCAACAGCCAGTGGGCCGCCAGCCGCCAGCTCGGGTCGAGCCGATAGAGGGCTGCGGCCTCTGCCGCCGAGGCACCGCCCAACAGGGCCCAGCCCAGCAGGGAGAGGGCCAGCAGGCCTAACGTCCAGCCGCTCTGGCGCAGCAAAGTCGACTCGGTCTGGCCACGCCAGCCCGCCAGCAAGCGGTTGAGCAGCAGCAGGGCACTCTGGGCCCCCAGCACGGCGCTCAGGGTCAGCAGCCAGGGCAACCAGGGGGTATGCCAGAGCGGGCGAGCCGCCACCGCCATGGTCTCGAGCCCGGTGTAGAGGGCGATGCTGAGCCCGCTCACGGCCGCCAGCAGGGAGAGTGGCCTCTGCCAGGGTACCCCCGACCAGCTTCCCAGGCAGAGCAGCCGGGCAAGGGGGGCTATCTTGTCCCCTTCTGCGCCGCGCCGGGCCAGGGCTGGCCTTAGCAGCAGCCAGCCGAGCAGCATGGAGAGCAGGCTGAACAGCGGCAGCAGATAGGCGCCATACCACATGACGGAGCCAAAGCGCGTCTGAGCGTAGAAGTGCCAGGCCCGGGCTGGCTGGTGCAGATCCGCGGTCAGGGCGATGGGGGCCACCAGACCAGCCGCCACCATCAGCACCGCCGCCAGGGTCTGCAACCGCGGATCCGGTGCCTTGCGCCACAGATCAAACGCGCCGAGCCAGAGGGCCCCGTAGGCGAGGCCGATCAGAAAGAAATATTGCACCGCCCAAGGCAGCCAGGTGATGGGCTGAGCCGGGGCCAGCAGTTCGTTAATGACCATGGGCTATCTCCTTGCCATCGTCGGTGAGCAGGGTGCGCAGGGCCGGGTTGCCATCGACCTTGCTGACGAAGGCCTCGTCCATGCCGAGATAAAAGACCCGCGGCTGGGTATTGGCCTCCGGCTTGAGCACCTTGAGCGCCGGCTCGTGTTCGCGCAGCAGCCGGCTGATCCGGCTCTTGGGGTCGTTCAAATCGCCTATGATGCGCGCCTCGCCGACACAGCTCTCCACGCAGGCGGGCAAGAGCCCCGCCTCCAGCCGATGGGCGCAAAAGGTGCACTTGTCGGCGGTGTTGGTCTCGTGGTTGATGAAGCGGGCGTCGTAGGGGCAGGCCTGCACGCAGTAGCCGCAGCCGACGCACCAGTCGTTGTTGACCACGACGATGCCGTCATCGCGCTGGAAGGTGGCGCCGGTGGGGCAGACATCGAGGCAGGCGGGCTCGGCGCAGTGGTTGCACAGCCTCGGCAACATCAAGAGAGAGGCGGGAGCCTCGAGGGCGGCCACGTCGCTCACCTCGTACTGGCTCACCGTGGTGCGAAACTGGCCGAGGGGAGGCTGATTTTCGATGGTGCAGGCCACGGTGCAGGCCTGACAGCCGACGCAGCGGCGCAGGTCGATCAGCATGCCGTAACGCTTGCGCCCGTCCCCCCGGCTGATGGCCGCTCGCCCGTTGCGGGGAGCGGGAACGGACTGCGCCTGGACTTGGGTGACGGGGATCAGGGCCGCCCCTGCGGTGAGGGCGGCGATCCCGGATAACAATCGGCGCTTGCTGGGCTCCATGGCGTCTTTCCTTCTGCTGAGCTGGCTTGAAAGGGGTTGGGCCGATTGTCCTCAACGCAGGAAGTCGCCTCTATTGTGGTTTTCCACATACCGGGAGCCGGGTTGATCCAGCGCAATAAAACCGGCCCCATAACCACCAAACTGTGACCAAAGCCCCATTCGCTGCCCCATCACGGCGTCAAGGCGACCCAGCACATCGCCCCGGTGATAGACTGCCCCCTTTGCACCAAGAGGAGAGCCCCCTGCACGTCCCAGTTCCCTTGCCCCTGCTCAGCCTGCTGCTCTGGCTCGCGCTGTCAGCCCTGCCGCTGCGGGTGCAGGCCGCCCCGACCCCCTCTTCGCCAGCGCCGGCCCGACAGGAATCCGCGTCATCCCAGGCCACGCCGGTGCAGACCTTGGCCGAGCCGATACGCATCGGCGTGCTGGCAACCCGCGGCCCGGCCCTGGCTAGAGCCCAGTGGCAACCGCTGCTGCGCTGGCTGGCGCAGCGCGTCCCCGCCCATCGCTTCGTGCTGCATCCGCTGGGGCTCGATGAACTGGCCGAGGCCGTCGCCCTCGAGCACCTCGATTTCGTCATCACCAACCCGGGCCAGTCGGTGAGTCTGGCGCGCCAGTACCCGCTGGCCTGGCTCGCCACCCTCAAGAGTCCGGCCGAGGGGGACAACCTCGCTATCGGCGCCGCCCTGGTGGTGCCTGCCCAGGCCCCCTACCGACACTGGCGTGACCTCGAGGGGCAAGCGGTCGCCGCCGTCTCGGAGAACGCCTTCGGCGGCTACCTCGCCTATCGTTTCGAGGCGGGCGAACAGGGAGTTCGGCTGGAGCACTTCTTCTCCACCGTGCAGTTCACCGGCTTTCCACTGGACCGGCTCATCGAGCGGCTGGCGGCAGGGGAGGTGGCTGCCGCCATCGTGCCGGTGTGCCAGCTCGAGCGCATGGAGCGGGAAGGCAAGGTCGCCAGGGGGGCGTTTCGGGTGCTGGACGATCAGGCGCCGGCCGGCTTTGGTTGTCAGAGCTCAACCCGGCTCTACCCCAACTGGTCCTTCGCCAAGACAGAGCGGGCCTCCCCCGCCCTGGCGCTGGCGGTGACCCGTGCGCTGTTCGACCTGCCCGCTGATAGCGAGGCGGCCATCGCCGCCGATTCGGCGGGCTGGACCGTCCCCACCAGCGAGCTCGCCATCGACCGCCTGCTCAAGGCGCTGGATCGCCACCCGCTGCAGGGCCCCTGGTGGCAAGCGGCCTGGCACTGGCTGCGCCAGCATCAGCAGTGGGGCTGGGGCGCCCTGGCGCTGGTACTGCTGCTGGGGGGTCACCACCTGCTGCTGCAACGTCTGTTCAACCGCAGCCAGCGCCGGCTGCTCAAAGCCCGCCACCAGCTCGAGCAGAAGGGACACCAGCTGGCACAAGCCAGACGGCTCGCCGAACTGGGCGAGCTGGGCGCCAACGTGGCCCACGAGATCAACCAGCCCCTCAGCGCCATCGCCAACTACAGCCAGGGAGCCTTGTTGCGACTGGACAGATTGGCACAAGACCCCACTCAGGCTGCCGCCCAGGCCTCCCTGCGTCAGGCCCTGGAGCAGATAGGGCTCCAGGTCCAGCGCATCACCCAGACCGTCAACCGGCTCAGGGCCAGGCTGCAAAAGCGCCCTCCCCGCTTCGAGCCTTGCGACCTGCCCACCCTGATGGCGGAGCTGCGCCCCCTGCTGGAGCAGATGCTGGCGCCGCTCGACGTCACCTTCACCCTGCACTGGCGGGGCCAGCCGCGCCGGCTGCCTCTGGACGGCACCGGGATGGAGCAGTTGCTGGTCAACCTCATCAAGAATGGCGCCGAGAGTGCTGCGAAGAGGGCGCGCGCCGCTGTTCACTCTCCTGCTCCCCCTCCTACGCAAGCACCGGCACAGGAGCCTGCCCGGGTCGATCTGTTGATCGCCTTCGAGGCGCAGAGGCTGCTGCTGGAGATCCGCGACAACGGCGCTGGCCTGAGGGTTCCCGCGACCGAACTGCAGCAGGCGTTTTACAGCGACAAGCCGGATGGCATGGGGCTGGGGCTGGCCATCTGCCGGGAGGTGGTCGAGAGCCATCGCGGCCAGTTCAGCCTGGAGAACCTGAGCCCCCACGGCTGTCTGGCCCGGGTCATTC
>NZ_CDBZ01000095.1 GCF_000819985.1 Aeromonas media
TAATCATGGGTAATCAGGATCTACAATGTGCCTAGCGTATCTCGGTGCCTGCTATTAACCAAAATCAGGTTAAACATAGATCCTTCATTGCCAATTAGAGTGAGCATAGTGCGAGTGCTATCTAGTCAATGCTTACGTTAATGAGTTTACCTTGTGGTAGCGCTTTCTCGATATTTTATGAAAAAAGTAGATTTTTATTAGTTTTTATGTGATTTGGGTCACTTATTTGTTGTTCTTGTCACTGTCGCAGTGTAACCGATTGCATAAATTGTATCTCTCGTCACAGTACGCTGCATCATTAGTACGTACTCTTGCTGTCATGGGAGGGGATCTTGATGGTTCGCTCAAATGGTCGGCTTGTTATGTGAAATGGGTGGATACTTGATGAGCATTGAAAAACTGTTCGGATTGAACAAAAACTTGGTAATGTTTGGCGCCATATTCTTCCTTTACTTCTTTATAATGGGAGCTTACTTTCCTTTTTTTCCAATTTGGTTACATGATGTAAATGGCATCAGCAAGGCTGAAACTGGAATTGTCTTCGGCACAATTTCTTTATTTGCACTTCTATTTCAGCCTGTGTTTGGGCTGGTTTCTGACAAGCTAGGGCTGAAAAAGCATTTGCTCTGGATAATCATCGGATTACTGGTCTTCTTCGCGCCCTTCTTTCTTTATGTATTGGCACCATTGCTGAAATTGAACATCTATCTCGGTTCTATCGTAGGGGGCATGTACATAGGTTTTGTATTTGCAGGCGGGGCTCCAGCCATCGAGGCTTATGTTGAGAAGGTGAGTCGCTCCAGTCAGTTCGAGTTTGGCCGTGCAAGGATGTTTGGCGCAATAGGCTGGGCTCTCTGTGCCTCTATCGTAGGCATCATGTTTACCATTAACAATGAGTTCGTGTTCTGGATGGGGTCTGCTTTTGCTGTTGTAATGGCGGTTCTATTTTATTTTATAAACCCTGGTCGTGGAAGCACCAGTGAGGTGTTAGATAGTATTGGCGCCAATCAGAAAGGGTTTAGCATAAAACTGGCAATGAGGTTGCTGAAACAAGCAAAATTCTGGTTTTTCACCCTCTATGTAATCGGTGTAGCATGTACGTATGACGTATTTGATCAACAATTTGCAAACTTTTTTACCGCATTCTTTGATACAAAAGAAGAAGGTACTCGTTACTTTGGTTATGTCACCACTATGGGGGAGTTACTGAACGCCAGCATCATGTTTTTTGCCCCACTGATTGTGAATCGAATTGGCGGAAAAAATGCCCTGCTAATCGCTGGGACCATCATGTCTATTCGAATCATCGGCTCATCATTCGCCGAGACAGTTAGCCATGTCATTTTGCTGAAAACCCTGCATATGTTGGAAGTTCCATTCCTGTTAGTCGGCACATTCAAGTACATCACTAGTGAATTTGATGTTCGCTTTAGTGCGACTATCTGGTTGATTGGCTATCAGTTCTTCAAGCAGCTAGCAACCATGTTTATGTCTGTGTGGGCTGGCTCTATGTATGAGGTGATGGGCTTTCGTGAAACCTACTTGGTATTGGGCATTATTGCCGCAACTTTCACCTTTATTTCTATTTTTACCCTCTCAGGAATGGGGCCACTTGGGCTGTTAAAGGGTAGAACGATGGTTTCAAAAAAAGCCGCCAGTTACTAACCGAATGTTTTGTAATCAGAGATTTGAAAAAGGTTATAAAAGATGAATAACAGTATGACGTTACAACAAATCATTTATCGTGCCGATTGGCAAACACAGGCTGTGACCAGTGTAAATCGTTTACCCGCCCATACCCCCATGTTCAGCTGGCGCAGCGAAACCGATGCCAGGGGTGATCTGGCCTCTTCCTCCCGTCTCTTGCTCGATGGCGAGTGGCGCTTCTCCTTCTTTGCCGCTCCCGAATTGGTGCCCGAGAGCTGGCTGGCGCAGGATCTGGTGGATGCTTGCCCCATTACAGTGCCGGGCAACTGGCAGCTGGATGCCGCCTATCCAGCTGCGCGGCCGCTCACCGATGGCCCCATCTACACCAATATCAAGTACCCCTTTCCCTGCGATCCGCCCCGAGTGCCAGCAGAGAATCCTACTGGCTGCTACTCCCGCGAGTTCGAACTGCCCGCCGACTGGCTGGCAAGCGGACAGAGCCGGATCATCTTCGACGGGGTGAGCAGTGCCTTCCACCTCTTCTGCAACGGCCGCTGGGTCGGTTACTCCCAGGACAGCCGCCTGCCCGCCGAATTCGATCTGACCCCATATCTGCAGAGCGGTCGCAACCGGTTGGCGGTGCTGGTACTACGTTGGTCTGATGGCTCCTATCTGGAAGATCAGGATATGTGGTGGCTGTCGGGGATCTTCCGCTCCGTCAGCCTGCTGCACAAACCGTCCCGCCATCTGATGGATATGCGGGTGACCCCCGAGCTGGATGCCTGCTATCGGGATGGCCGTCTCAAGATTGCCCTGCAGGTCGCCAATGGGGCTGGCCTCTCGGTAGAGGCCAATCTCTATGACGGTAGCGAGCGGGTCGCGACCCTGCTCCAGCTGATCGGCACCCAAGCCATTGATGAGAAAGGGGCTTACGACGATCGCGCCGAGCTGTGGCTCGACGTGGCTGCGCCGCGCAAGTGGAGCGCCGAGACGCCCCATCTCTATCGCTTCACCCTGACCCTGCTGGACGAGCAGGGCCAAGCTATCGAGAGTGAGGCATGTGATGTGGGCTTTCGGGTGGTGGAGATCCGTGGCGGCCTGCTGCGGGTCAACGGTCAGCCGCTGCTTATTCGCGGTGCCAACCGTCACGAGCATCACCCTGCCAAGGGTTATGCCATTGATCGCGCCACCATGGAGCGGGATCTGCTGCTGATGAAGCGGCACAACTTCAATGCGGTGCGCTGTTCCCACTATCCCAACCACCCCGACTTCTATCGCCTCTGCGATCGGCTCGGTCTCTATGTGGTGGACGAGGCGAATCTGGAGACCCACGGCATGACCCCCATGGGGCGGCTGGCGCGGGATCCTGCCTGGAGCAATGCCTTTCTGGAGCGGGCCACCCGCATGGTGGCACGGGATTTCAACCACCCCTCCATCATCATCTGGTCGCTCGGCAACGAGTCGGGTTACGGCCCGGCCCACGATGCCATGTATGGCTGGATCAAGCGCAGCGACCCGAGCCGTCCGGTGCAGTACGAGGGGGGCGGGGCCGATACCCCGGCCACCGACATCATCTGCCCCATGTATGCCAGAACCCATCAGGATCAGCCCTTCCCGGCGGTGACCAAGTGGGCGCTGGCCAAGTGGATCGGTCTGCCCGACGAGCACCGGCCACTAATCCTCTGTGAATATGCCCACGCCATGGGGAACAGTCTGGGGGGCTACGCCCACTACTGGCAGGCGTTTCGCGATCATCCACGTCTGCAAGGCGGGTTTGTCTGGGATTGGGTCGATCAGGGGCTCGACAAATACACCGCCGATGGTCGCCACTACTGGGGTTATGGCGGCGATTTTGGTGATGTGCAAAACGATCGTCAGTTCTGCTGCAACGGTCTGCTGTTCCCTGATCGCACCCCCCATCCCGCTTTGTGCGAGGCGAAGCGTGCCCAGCAGCCGTTCCGCTTCACCCTGCTTGAGCACATCCCGCTGCGGGTGCGGATCGAGAGCGAATACCTGTTCCGGGAAACCGATAACGAGCGGCTTTGCTGGCAGCTGTGCGAGAACGGCCATGTGCAGCAGCAGGGGGAGATCTCCCTTGAGCTGGCACCGCAAGGGGTGGTCGAGTTGACCCTGAGCGAGACACTGCCCACCTTTGCGGCAGGCTCACAGGCCTGGCTCGATCTGGCGATCATTCAGCCACAAGCCACCTTGTGGTCGCAGGCGGATCACAAGGTCGCCCGCCAGCAGTTCACCCTGCCGACCCCTCTTTCCCTGCCAGCTCCCGCTGCTGTCGCCATCCTGACTGAGCAACCGGATGGTTGGCGGATCACTGCCGCAAACAGCCAGTGGCGGCTCGACAAGCAGAGCGGCCGTATCACCAGTTGGCAAAAATCGGGGAAGGAGCAGTTGCTGGCGCCGATCATGGATCACTTCTACCGGGCGCCGCTGGACAACGACATCGGCACCAGCGAGGCAGATCACGCTGATCCCAACTCCTGGATTGCCCGCTGGCAGGCGTGTGGCCTCGGTCAATGGCAGCACCGCTGTTTGGGGATCTCGGTCACCGGAGGGGATATCCGGGTCAGTCATGGCTACTTCCACCACGATGAGCTGCTGCTGGTGAGTCACTGGCATCACTGTTTTACCGACGATGGCGCCATGAGCCTGGAGATAGAGACTGAGCTGGCGCAGGCGTTGCCGTCGCTGCCGCGGATTGGTCTGCTGCTCCATCTGGCCGAAGTGCCGGTGCGCGCCGAATGGCTGGGGCGCGGTCCTCACGAGAACTATCCGGATCGCCTGCTGGGAGCCGATCTGGGGCACTGGAGCTTGCCGCTGGAGGCCATGCACACCCCTTACATCTTCCCGAGCGACAACGGTTTGCGCTGCGATACCCGTCAGCTGCAGCTGGGCAGCACGACAGTGAACGGCAGCTTCCATTTCAGTGCCAGCCGCTTCAGTCAGCAACAGCTGGCCGCCGCTCGTCACCAGAGCGATCTGGTGGCCGAAGAGGGGCTGTGGGTATGTCTCGATGGCGCCCACATGGGGGTGGGTGGCGATGACTCCTGGAGTCAGAGCGTGCGTCCCGAGTATCAGTTGCTGGGGCGCAGTTACCGCTGGGGTTGCACCCTTTACTAAGTGAAGTCTGCAAGACTATGATGATGAAGCGCCGGGTGATACCCGGCGCTTCTATTTTTATGAAATGTCATAAACACACCTCCTACACTAAATAGCTGTTCCGAATAGTAGATCACTGCACTCGTACAGCCTCGACAAGAGGCATTGAGCACACATCGAGGTCTGAGTCTTGCCACGTCAGGCTTTGCCACCTGATGGTAGAGATGCTTTACACCACAAGGCTTTCGGCAAAATGTAGCACTATTAGGGGCGCTGTTTCCCAAATCAACCATCAAGCCACAACCCCGCCGATAAACGCCGG